>JAICQQ010000061.1 GCA_025937785.1 Polyangiaceae bacterium | reverse complement strand
GATACACTTCCAATCCCTCATGATCGAGCCTCATGCTCCAGCCATCGGCCCCACCTCGGCATCGGTTGCGCTTCTTCGGGCACGGGCACGTTTACGTTCACGTTCACGGGGCCATCGTCCAATTCAGGGACAGGCCCTAGTCGGGCTGGGCCGCGACTTCGGGGCGTGAGCTGTTGTGCGATCGGCCGCGCAAGTCGCGGACACCCACGCCGAAGCTCTTGCGCAGCAGGCGGCTCAGGTGGTGTTCGCTGGCGAGCCCGACCTGGGCAGCCACCACCTTGAGCGGCTGAGGCGTCGTGCGGATCAAATGGCGAGCCCGCTCGAGCCTGAGGCTTCTGAGATACTCCGTCGGTGTGCGCCCGGTGACCCGGCGATAGAGCCTCGAGAAATGGTGGCGGCTCATGCCGGCATTTCGCGCCATGTCTTCGAGGGAGATGTGCTTGCTCAAGCGCGACATGATGAAGGCTCGCGTGCGCTTCTCGATCGCGCTCGAGGCGTCGAACCTGAGTCGCTCGAACTCGGCGACCGCGCTGAACGCCAGCGCGCGCCGGTATTCCCCCGCACGCGGGAAAGTGGCGTGGCGCTCGACCGACAGCCACGCCGCGAGCTCGTGGAGCCTGCCGCCGCGATCGTGCAGGTGAAGCGGCTCGGCGTCATCGTAGCCCGACCAATTGATGCCGATCACGACCCGCACCACGGCCTCGCCGAGAGCCGGCGTTTCGTGGTGCGTCTCACCGCGCGGGATCAAGATGGCTTCGCCGGGCTGGATGGAAAAGGTCTTGCCGGTAGCGTGCACCTCTAGGCTGCCTCGCAGCAAGATCACGAGCTCGTGGCAGCTATGGGCATGAACCTCGAGCTCCTGACCCGGGGCTATCTGCTCGATTTCTGCATAGACCAGCTCGGCCTGCTCCAGACTTCGAGGCTCGTGGTTCAAGGGAGCGACCTCGATGGGGTCGAGACTTTCTTGGTATGCGATGGGGTTCACGAAACAGCTAGTGAAACAAGCCACGCGCCGCGGCTCACGCTTCGCCAAATAATGCGTGTCGGGTGTAAAATCGCGGCATTGCCGGCGGGCCCTTCTGCTGTCCCGGCGGTCGGCGCGCAGCGGATTTCGTCCGAATATCTCACTGGTTAGGCGGCCTGTCACAAATGTCCGCCCCCCAGTGCGCGAACGGGGTTGAGTCCGCGCTCGGATTGTGAGGTTCTTCGCCTCCAGGGTTCTCCCCCAAGTCTCCCGAAGGAGTGAATCGGATCCATGAGCTTCAATAAAATTAGTATCTCTGACCTAGAGCTCGCCGGAAAACGGGTCCTGATGCGAGTGGACTTCAACGTCCCCATGGCGGACGGCAAAGTGACCAACTCGGCTCGCATCGTCGCGGCTCTCCCGACCATTGAATACGCCCTCGCGCAAGGGGCCAGCGTCGTGTTGATGAGCCATCTCGGCCGCCCCGACGGCGCCAAGGTGCCGAAGTATTCGATGGCTCCGGTCGCCAAGGTCGTCGAAGAACTGCTCGGTCGTGAAGTTACGTTCTTGAACGACTGCGTGGGCCCCGAAGTGGAGGCCGCCTGCGCCAAGCTCGAGCCAGGCAAGGTCGTGCTGCTCGAGAACCTACGCTTTTACAAGGAAGAAGAAGGCAAGGGCGCCGAGAAAGATGCCATCGCGGCCTTCCGCGCTTCGCTCACCAAGCTCGGCGACGTGTACGTCAACGACGCGTTCGGCACGGCGCATCGCGCGCACTCGTCCATGGTCGGCGTCAACCACTCGCAGCGTGCCGCGGGCCTCTTGCTGCAGAAAGAGCTCGAATACTTCGGCAGGGCTCTCAGCGACCCGAAGCGGCCGTTCCTCGCGATTTTGGGCGGCGCGAAGGTGGCCGACAAGATACAGCTGATCGAGAACCTGCTCGACAAGGTCGACGAGATGATCATCGGTGGTGGCATGGCCTACACCTTCAAGAAGGTGTGCTTCGGCGTCCAGATCGGCAAGAGCTTGTTCGACGAGGCGGGCTCCAAGATCGTCGAAGGCCTGGTCGCCAAGGCGAAGGCCAAGGGCGTCAAGCTCCACTTCCCGAGCGACTATGTCACGGGCGACAAGTTCGCGGCCGACGCCAAGGTCGGCAGCGCTACGGACGCCAGCGGCATCCCCGCGGATCTGGAAGGATTCGATTGTGGTCCCGAGTCGCGCAAGCGTTTCGCAGAAGTGATCCGCCAAGCCAAGACGATCGTCTGGAACGGCCCCGTCGGGGTGTTCGAGTTCCCGGTGTTCGCCACGGGAACGCGTGAGGTGGGCGACGCCGTCGTGGCCGCCACCAAGGCCGGAGCCACCACCATCATCGGTGGCGGGGACACCGCGACCGCGGCCGAAGATTTCGGTATTGCGGACAAGGTGAGCCACGTATCGACCGGTGGCGGCGCTTCGCTCGAACTGCTCGAAGGAAAGAACCTGCCCGGCGTCGCTGCGCTCACCGACAAGTGAGCGCGCGCCGAGGCGCCTCGGGCTCAGCCACGCGCCGGCGGGTTCTCGATCAGAACTCGCACTGGCGCGTGGCGCCGTTACAGCTCGAACCCGGCGCCAGGAACGGACAGATCTCGCCGACGAAGTAACCGCAGGGGATGCCGCACGTGCCCAGCGTGCTCGTGTAACAGAGCTGCCCATTGGTGCAATCGCTGTCGCCGGCACAGCGACAGTTGAAGTCGTCGGGGATCCCGTTGCCGTTCTGGTCGTACCCGGTGCAGCACTCGGTCGTGAACTCCGCGCTCGCCGAACAGTCGTCGTCTTCGCAGTCGACGGCCCCGTCGCAGTCGTTGTCGTCACCGTCGGTGCAGGCGGCCGGGCCATACTCGGGGCTCGCAGGAGCCCCGCGGTTGCAGTGAGCGCAGGCGTTGGTTTCCACACAAGCCGGGTCGGCGCAGTCGGTGTAGCGGTTGCCGTCGTTGTCGAGTCCGTCTTCGCAGTCTTCGGCAAGCGCGGGCTCGAACTCGACGTTGAGCACGAACGGCCCTTCGTCGGGTCCCAGTGCCGCGTCGGTGGTGAATCCGTCGACGAACAAGAAGTAGCGTCCGCGCGGCAGCAGATCGAACTGTAGCGCCGAGGACCAAGCATAGCCGCCGCCGTCGTCGTCGCAGTCGAGTTCGCGGCCCTGGGTGCACGATCCGGTGCGCAGGTACAGCACCGTGTCGAACGAGCTGCCCACGGTGTCGAGCCGCACGCGCGCCGACTGGTTCAGCACGAGCTCGAACACCGCCTCGCCCGCGTCTCCACCGCAGCTGCCGCTCTGGTAGCCGACATGACCCGTGGTGTCGCCCAGGTACTGACCGGACCCTTCGCCGAAGATGCGCCGAGCCGTGGTGCAGGTGCCCTGTTCCGCGAGGCACGCGGGATTGTTGCTGCAATCTGCGTCTTCACAATCGATGTCGAGGTCGTGGTCGTCGTCGAGTTCGTTGTTGCACAACTCGGGAATGGCGGCGCAACCGGGTGCGAAGAAACACGCGGTATCGGCGCAATCGACCAGGCCGTTGCAGTCTTCGTCGTTGCCGCCCGTGCAGAGCTCGACGCTGCAAGCGTCGCAATCCGCGTGGTTGAAGCACGACGGGTCCGCGCAGTCGACAGCCCCGTCGCAGTCGTCGTCGACCCGGTTGTTGCAGATTTCGCTGCGAGGATTCGTGCACAGGCACTCGCCGCGCTGGCGGCACTCGGAGTCCGAGCAGTCGATGCGGCCGTCGCAATCGTCGTCGATCCCGTTCTGGCACTGTTCCGCAGTGGCGCGGCAGTCGCAGCCGGCGTCGTCGTTGCAGTCGCCATCATCGCAGTCGGTGCCGCCGTCACAGTCGTCGTCGGCGCCATTGCCGCAAATCTCGGCGCTGCACCCGCAAGCCATGCTGCCCACGCAATCGGCATCGTTGCAGTCGACCTCGTCGTCGCAATCGTCGTCGATGGCGTTGTCGCACAGCTCAGCGACAGGTGCCGAACAGCCGCAATCGGAGGTCGTGGCGCAAGCAGGATCGAAGCAGTCGGCCACCCCGTTGCAGTCGTTGTCGCTCGCGTCGTCACACAGCTCGGGCGCTCCGGGGTGCACGTTCGGGTTGCCGTCGTTGCAGTCCGGGCCGCTACAGGCCGCGTCGACGAAGCCGTCGTTGTCGCGATCGGGGCTGTCGAACACGCAGACGCTCTCCACGCAGCGACCGACGCTGCACGTGTCGGTGCTGGCGCAGTCGTCGTCGCCCGTGCAGAAGGGCGGGCTGCCCCCCGAGCCCGCGACGCCGCCGGTTCCGCCTAGCCCACCACTGCCAGCACTGCCGCCGACGCCTCCGGTGCCGCCGACGCCGCCGGTGCCGCTAACGCCGCCGGTGCCGCTAACGCCGCCGGTGCCGCTAACGCCGCCGGTGCCGCTAACGCCGCCGGTGCCGCTAACGCCGCCGGTGCCGCCAACGCCTCCGGTGGCGTCAACGCCCCCAGTTCCGGCGAAGCCTCCGCTGCCCGCCGAGCCTCCGGAACCCGCCGAGCCTCCGCTGCCCGATGAACCCCCTGAGCCTCCGAAGCCAGCGCTTCCGCCGTTCCCGACACCGGCAGTGCCGCCGTCAGCTCCAAAGCCACCCGCGCCACCTTCGGCGCCCGTGGTGCCCATGTAGTCGAGGACGTTGGTCCGGCCGCAGCCTGCCAGCGCGAGCACGGCCACGCAGATCCGGTAGGGGCGTCGGTTCATCGTGCTCCGGGTCCGTGCATGCTCAGCCTAGATCGGCCACCCCAGGGAAAACCTGCGCCTACCCACACAGGCTCCCAGGTATGGCACGAACGACCCCCAAAGAGAAGGGGCGACGCCGGCGTGGCATCGCCCCTGGACCGTCGGACGCGACGCGATCAGTGGGTGGGCTGGAGGATACCCGCCACGCACTGGAGGAAAACGTCCCCGCACCCCGTGGTGTCCGGACCGGCACCCCACGAGCCACCGGGCTCGTCGTTCGTGTTGTCGTTGGCGCACGCGATCACGTGGTCGACGCCCGCTGGGGTGAACGTCGAGAGGTAGACGTCGCATTCACCATCCACTTCGGTATCCACTTCAGGACAGCCGAGGTTGGCGCACTTCTCGCTGGCGAGCTCGCTCGCGCAGGTGAGCGGCACCACACCATCGTTGGTGGCGTCTCCGTCGCGGCAAACGCGGACGGCGTCATCGTGGGCTTCACCGCAGGCGTCGTCCTCGTCGATGGCGTCGAGGCAGTCGAACATAGCTGCGAAAGCTTCGGGGGTCGCGTGCGCGGCGAATTGCTTGCAATGCGTCATCCCGAACGGCTCCGGTGGGTCGAATTCTTCGCACTCCACGGCCGCGTACTCCAGGTCGTCGCAATCGGGCAGATCCTCGACCTCGTCGTCGCCCAAACATTCAGGCGGTGCTCCCCCCGAGCCGCCACTGCCGGTGGTCGTGGTCTGCCAGCCGGTGGTCGATTCGGTGCTGGTGGTTTCTTCGCCGGCCCAGCCTCCGTCGCCCATTCCAGCGCCGCCCGCGGTGCCGCCGGAGCCGCCGGACGAATAGGTGCCGCCGGAGCCGCCGTTGCTGCCGCCCGAGCCCCCGCTGCTGGTGGCCGTGTTCACCGTGTTGTCGCCCGACGAGGTGCCGCCGTTGCTGGCCGTGCCGCCGGCTCCACCGAAGTTCGGCGTGGTGTCCGGGTCGTCGTCGGAGTCAGTCGCGGTGCAAGCTGCGCTGAGCAGGATCCCCGAAAGGATGACAGTTCCCAAAGCGAAGATGTGTTTCATGCATACCCTCCTACTAGGGGGCCTCGCCGGCCCAAGAATGGTGGCGCAGGGTACGGCGCAATCGGCCGCTTGGCTAGTGGGTTATCGGCCCGACTCCCTGGCTCCGGACAGACGAAGCCTACGCGCGACGTATTCACCCCTCGAGGGGGGGCGCCCGAACGTTCACGTTAGTACGCGCCGGGCTCGATCGGATTTCGAGTGAGTTTGGCGGCGCCGGGCGCTCGAGCCCGTGCAGAGCGCGGCAGCGCTGGCAGGTAGGCTTGGCGCAGGGCAAGTGCGAGCAGGCACCACAACCCCAGCGAGAAGCCGAGGAAGATCCAGTTGTCTTGGCGGAACCACGGGAGCACTTTGACGGCGAAGCCCAAGCCGGTGCCTGCCGCCAGCAAGAGCGCGAGCCTTTGCACGCGACGGATCCAAAACCGAGGCTTCACGAACGCGCCGATCGCCGCCACCGGTAGCAGCAGGGCCCATGGCGGCAGCGCAAACAGGTTCTCGTTGGCGTGCGCGAAGTCGTGGTCCGTCGCCAACCAGAAGAACGCGAAGACGCAGCCGAGCGCTCCGGCCAGGGTACCCAGGAGTGCGACCACCCCCGTGAACACCGCGAGCGTGGGGCGCGACCTGCGAGCGACGCGGGCCAGTCCCACGAGTCCTGCGCCGAGCGCCAGCCCGACGAGCGGCAGCCACAGGTGCCGGGGCGGCGATTCGGCGAGCGGCGGTCGCTCCGCGCGATGCCATAGCACCTGCTCGGCGACGAGCGGGCTACCGTCGGCCTTGCGCGTCGTGGCCAGCGTGTCGGCAAGTGCGCTCGGCAAGAACATCTCTTCCCAACGACTGCGCGGCACGTCGACGCCCTGAGCGAGCAGCAGATTCAAGCCCAGGTTGAGCCCGAGGCTGTCCCGCGTGAGCCGCGAGGTGTGCTCGCGCCAACTCTGCTTCGCGGGTAGCTGCTGGGTGCCCGCCAAGCTGCCAGCGGTGACTTCGTCGAGCACGTCACGGACTTTGGTCGAGCAGTTGTCGAGGTAATAGTCGTAGCGATAATAGCGGTTCTCGGGCAGCGCACTGTGGGCAAGCCGTGCGACCAGGCGCTGGGTTTCCGCAGAGCTCAGCGCCAGCTTTTGGGCGGAGATGCTGCGATTGTTGGCGGCATAGGCGGCGGCTGTCGGCCCCCAGCTGCCGACGGATACCCAGTACAAGAGCCGCCCCTGCAAAAAATCGGAGATCAAGGTCGGCGACGCCGCGCTGAAGGTTCCGAAGTTGTACACGGCGTCGGTGCGACGATCGTGATCGAGCACCAGCACGGCGTTGTGCCCAAACTTGGAGAACGGGTGATCGCCGGGGCCGAAGGTGATGACGTAGATCTCGATCCCCCCGGCGCCTTCCGCCCGCTGCGGCGCTAGCTTCGGCGGCTGACTCGCCTGAGCCGACGCTACACCAGGAAGCACGAGCAGGCTCGAGAGTAGGCAAAGCTGCGCAAGGCGAGTCAACGCCTCTTAGCCTATCACGCGGCAGAGCTCGAGCCAGGTCGTGCCCGCGACTTCAGAAGCAGCTCACCGCGGTGTGCGAGTCGGGGCCTCCGGGAAGACCGCTCACACAAGTCGAGCGGCGGTCGCGTGGGCAGAGGCACGCACAAGCGTCTTCTTTGGTGGCGTAGCAAAGGTGGTCGCTGCCCTCCCACGGACACTCGGCTTCGTAGACGGGCCACCCTTGCACGCACTCTCCCAGATCGAGATCGTCGTCGAGGCCAGCAGTCTGACTGGTGGTCGACGAACCCTCGGCGCGCCCACTCGAGCCCTCCGAGCCCTCCGAGCCCTCCGAGCTCGAGTCGGATGAGCTTTCCGAGCGTCCGCCACACGCCAGACACGACACGGCCGAGAGCGACCACCAGGTGAGTGCAGCCAGACGCACGCACTTCTGTAGCGCACTCCGAGCGCGTTGTCAGGTCGACCCAATCGAAGGAGCTCAGAAGTAGAATCCCGTGCTGGCCCGCAACATCACGCCGCGCGACGACTCCGGGATGTGGTCGTGTGGGTCATCGGCGTCGAGCGCGCGCGCTTCTGCGCCGGCCAGCCCGCGGCTGAAGGCGATCGCGTTGACGTTGAACGACAACAGCTGCGTCACCCGGAACTCGAGGCCCAACCCCAGGTGCGCGCCGAGGTGCGTGCTGTGCTCGTAGTTCCAGCGCTCCGAGTGACTCGCGAGGGCGATGCTGCCGCCGATGAGCCCGAAGATCTGCACGGCGTCTCGCGGATTCAGATAGAACAAAAGATCGGTGCTGATGTTCGTCTCGGCGCGCGCGGTATCGTACTCGTCGTAGCCCGAGAACACGTCGATCGCCGGCTCGATGCCGAACCAGCGCGTGGGTCTGACTCGAAAGCTCAATCCCAGGCCGGTGAGGTACGAGCTGTCGAGTTCCGCGGTCTCCGAAAGCAGCATCTGACTCACGCGCAACGACAGCGCATGTCGTCGCCGGAGCCTGGGGGGCGGTGGCGGCGGCGCGTCGAAACGTATCTCGGGTTCGGATGCTTCCGCTGACCCAACAGCCTCATTCGCCGGTGCTTCGCAGAAGTGTCCCGGAGGACAATCTCGAGCGGTCGCAGCCTGCGCGCACGAGAGCAGCGCTAGCGTGACGAGCGTCGACCCACTTCGCTTCATGCGCCCTGTCATTGCAAGCGAGGTGCCAGCGAGGTCGGGGGTCCGGGGGCGCGGGGTATGCGGCTTTCCGCGTGCACTTTGGCTGCGAGCACGCGGCACGGCGCCGGTGTGACCCGTGAAACGCCGTTCACAACCTGTGACCGTCGCAGGCACTTGTGTTATCCCGACGCCAGCTACCAGTGAGGCCAGATTGAGTTTTCCAGACGGGTTCGTATGGGGCGCGGCAGCCGCCGCCTACCAAATCGAGGGTTCTGCGTACGCCGCCGGCAAGGGTTTGTCCGTGTGGGACATGTTCACGCGCAAGCCTGGCGCCATCTTCGAGGGCCACACTGGGGACGTCGCGTGCGACCACTACACACGCTACGCAGAAGACGTCGGGCTGATGCAGCAGCTGGGACTACACGCGTATCGGCTCAGCATATCGTGGCCGCGCATCGTGCCGGCTGGCACCGGTACGCCGAACGTAGCGGGCCTCGACTTTTACGATCGCCTGATCGACGCGCTGCTCGCGCACGGCATCACCCCGTACGTCACGTTGTTCCACTGGGACTACCCGCTCGAGCTTTATTACAAGGGTGGCTGGCTCAATCCGGACAGCCCCGCGTGGTTCGCAGAGTACACCAGCCTGGTGACCCGGCGCCTCGGCGACCGGGTGCAGCACTACGTCACCCTCAACGAGCCGCAGGTGTTCATCGGCTTGGGTCATCTCGAGGGAACACACGCGCCCGGTGACAAGCTGCGCTTCCGAGAAATGCTGCAAGCTGGGCATCATGCCCTGCTCGCGCACGGCAAGGCCGTGCAAGCCATTCGCGCCGAGACGCGCGGCGCGCAGGTGGGGTTCTCACCGGTAGTGACCCCTCGGCTTCCCGCCAGCGACACCGAAGCAGACATCGCCGCCGCGCGCCAGGCCACGTTCGCGGTTCGCGAGAAGAACTCGTGGACACATTCATGGTGGATGGATCCCGTATTTTTCGGAAGCTATCCGCAGGACGGGCTCGAGTTCTACGGTCACGACGCGCCGCGCGTGGGCCCCGGCGATTTGTCGACCATCTCTGCCCCTGTCGACTTCTTGGGCATGAACAACTACCAGGGGCTGTTGGTGGAGGCGGACGGAGCCGGCGGCGTTCGCGACGTTCCATTTCGGGTCGGGCATCCGCGCACGGCCTTCAACTGGCCGATCACGCCGGACTCACTGTACTGGGGCCCCCGCTTTCTTTACGAGCGCTACCAAAAGCCGCTGCTCATTACCGAGAACGGGCTTTCGGTGCGCGACTGGGTCGCGGTCGACGGCGGCGTGCACGACACCGCACGCATCGACTTCACCGCGCGCTACCTGCGCGCGCTTCACCGAGCGATCCAAGACGGCACCGAAGTGCGTGGCTACTTCCACTGGTCCATCCTCGACAACTTCGAGTGGGCCGAGGGCTACAAGGAACGTTTTGGTTTGATCCACGTGGACTACCAGACTCAGAAGCGCACGTTGAAGGACTCGGCCCATTGGTACCGTCGCGTGATCGAATCGAATGGCGCCGCCGCCCTCGCTGACTCGCGCGCATAGTTCGACGCCCAGGACGCGATCTGGGCGCGGTTCTCGCCACGGGAACCCTATCGTTTTGAGCGGTGAAGCTGCCGCCATCGCCCCGCGCGTGCCCCCAAAACTTCTGGAATTTGTTGGGCCGCGCGCTCGCATTCATTGCGGGCGTCCTCAATGCGCAGCTTTTGTGCAAGGTTGCTATTGCGTTTCTGGCAGCGCCGGGCAAATACAAGCGCCCATGTTGACTCGTACGGCATCATCGTTCTGGAAGACTTTGGTTCGTTCGTCCCTGCTGACACTCGTCGCGGGTGCCGGCGTCGCTTGCGCTGGCGGCTCCGGGGGCCCCCCGGTGACCGCTCAGGCAGATTCGGCGCCCGACGCAGCCAAGGCTGAAGCCGAGCCCGCGCCCGCGGTGCCGTCCGGGCCGCAGTTTGCGGTGCAGGAAAAGCCCACGCCCGAGAAAGTCGAGATCAGCGATCCGCCGGAGCCCCCGAAGCCCAGCGGCAACCCATTGCTCGGAGCCAAATTGTTCGTCGATGACGAAGGCGCCGCCTATTCGTACGCAGAATCCTTCCGCGTGAAGGATCCAGAGAAGGCCAAGGCGCTCGACCGCATCGGCAAGCAGCCGCAAGCGTTCTGGATCGGGGATTGGAACGCGGACGTCTTCCGCACGACCCAGCACTTCGTGAACCGCGCCGTCAAGCAGGGCACCGTCCCCGTGATGCTCGCGTACAACATTCCGCACCGCGACTGCGGGCAGCACTCGAAGGGTGGTTCGGCCGCCAAAGCGGACTACCAGGAATGGGTCCGGCGCGTGGCGCTGGGTATCGGTGAACGTGCCGCCGTCGTCGTGCTCGAACCCGACGCGCTCGGCCACATTCAGGAGTGCCTGACGAAGGCGCAGATCGAAGAGCGCTTCTTCCTGATCAAGGACGCGGTGCGCGTGCTGCGGCAGAACCCCAATACCGTCGTCTACATCGACGCCGGTCACGCACGCTGGGTGAAAGTGCCTGACATGGCCGAGCGGTTGAAGAAGGCTGGCATCGCCGACGCTCACGGCTTCGCGCTCAACGTCTCCAACTACGTAAGCAGCGAAGAGAACATCGAGTACGGCAAGAAGCTTTCGGAGGCCGTCGGCGGCGCTCATTTCGTGATCGACACCAGCCGCAACGGCGCTGGCCCCGCTGACAAGGACGCTTGGTGCAACCCGCCCGGGCGCAAGATCGGCACGGCACCGACAACCGAAACCGGCGAACCGCTGGTCGACGCTTACCTGTGGCTCAAGCGCCCCGGTGAATCGGACGGGACCTGCAACGGCGGGCCCGAAGCCGGCAAATTCTGGCTCGAGAAGGCGCTCGAGCTGGCGCGCCAGTAGCGCGCGAAGCGCGGGCGCGGGCGCGGTCAGCGCAGCGCGCCGTAACGCGCTCGGTACTCGAGGGCGGCGGCGTAACGCGCCTCGTCGAGCACGACCTGCCCGCGAAACTCGCGACCTCTGAGGTGCTCGAGCACTTCGTCGATCGTGACGATCGCGAACGTCGGGATGCCGAACTCGTGTTGCACCTCGGCGAGCGCCGAGCGGTCGCCCGTGCCGCGCTCTTGCCGGTCGACGGACACCACGAGCCCCGCGAGTTCGACCGCCGCCGCCGCTCGGAGCAACGGCAGCGTCTCCCTGATCGAGGTCCCAGCGGTCGTCACGTCTTCGACGATCAAGACCCGCGTGCCGTTGGAGAGCGACGCGCCGACGAGCGCGCCACCCTCGCCGTGGTCCTTGGCCTCCTTCCGGTTGAAGCAGAAGCCGACGTCGTGGCCGCGGCGTTCGAGCGCGATGGATGCAGTCACGACCAGCGGGATCCCCTTGTAGGCCGGCCCGAACAACACGTCGAAGTCGCGGCCGACCGCTTGCTCGATCGCGCTCGCGTAGAAGTCTCCGAGGCGCGCCAGCTGGCCGCCGGTGCTGTAGCGACCGGTATTGATGAAGTACGGCGTCTTGCGCCCGCTCTTGGTGATGAACTCACCGAACGTGAGCACACCCGCCTCGACCATGAACTCGATGAATTGCTGCTTGTAGGGTTCCATCAGCGCTCGGCGACTCTAGAGGCCGAGCGTCATGCGTTCAAGGCTCCCGGCCCCAGATTTTCGTGCCCTGGCGGTGCAGTGTGATGAGCTCCCAGTCCAGATGATAATCCGACCCGAACGAGAACGAGTAGTCTAGCGTCTGCTCCATCCTCAGCCCGCCCAACCGGATGGTGATTTCGAGTTCAGCGCTGCCTTCCGCTGGAATGGTTTCCGTGGAACCGATCGCGGTCTCGAGATAGTGCGTCGCGTCGTCGGTGGGGTCGGCATACGCAAGCAGCGCTTGTACCCCGCAGCGGAACTCGCCCATGTATTCGCACTCGAGGTCGAGCCCTGCGAGGACTGACGCTGGGGCGTCGGTGCTGAAGTAGTAGCGCACACTGACGTCGCTGACATCGATGGGTTCGTCCGATCGGTTGTTTAGCCTAACGAAGAACTTGATCTGATCGTCGGGGGCATCCCCGCACTGGCCGCAGTGGTAGTCCAGCCTTAGCCCGGTGACGCATTCGCCATCGCACAGGTAGTTCACGCACCCCGCGTCCGCGATGCACTCGTCACCCGGTTGACACAGCGGGCAATCAGGGCCGCCGCAATCTAAACCCAACTCCAACCCGTTCTCCTCGTCATCGTCGCAGCTGACGCAAGTGGGAGCGGCCTCCGACGTCGTATCGCAGATACCGGTCAAACAGTCGCGGTTCACCTTGCAGCCGTCGCCCAGGTCGCAGCCGTCACAATCGCCGCCGCAGTCGTCGTCGGTCTCTTCTCCATTCTTCACGGAGTCATTGCACGCGGGTTCTTGGCACTCCTTTTCGGTGCAGGTCTCGCCGTCGCATTCGCTGGGCAGGGCGCAGACCCTACTCTTGCAATCAGCAGCTTCTTCGCAGTGTAGACCATCGGCGCAGGTAGGACAGCCGCCGCCACAGTCGAGGTCCGTTTCAGGGCCGTTCTTGACCTGGTCGTCGCATTCGGGGGCGGCGCATTTCTCATCGTCGCCGCACACGCCTTCGATGCAATCGCCGTCCACGCCGCACGTGTCGCCTTCGCCGCATTTCGGACAATCGCGGCCCCCGCAATCGACGTCGGTTTCCCCGGGGTCGAGCTTGCTGTTCGAACAGAAAGGCGGCGCGCATTGGGGCTGTCCCCCGGCGGTCTCCACGCACGTGTCCGACTGACAGTCCTCGTCCACGAAACACGGCTGCCCGTTCGCACAGTTGGCCTCGCAGTCGCCGCCGCAGTCGTCCCACGATTCGAAGCCATTGCGCACGCCGTCGTCGCACCGCGGAGGCTGGCAAATCTCGTCGCAGACTTTCTCGACGCAGTCGCGGGCAATCTTGCAGTCCGCCCCGATCGCACACTTCGGACACTCGGGGCCTCCGCAATCCTTATCGGTCTCCTCCCCGTTCTTCTTGTCGTCGGTGCAGGTGGGCTGACATTCCCCGTTTTCACACGGCTCGTGGCAGTCGCCGTCCTCACAGACCTCGCCCGCTCCTGGGCAGTCGTCGTCGTCCTGGCAGGGACATGGGTCACAATCGCCCCCGCAGTCGATCCCGGTCTCGTTCCCGTCGTGGATGTCGTTGTCGCAGGTTTCGGCAGGCACCGTGTCGAACCGGTAATCGGGAAACGTGCACGAGAAGGCCACCAGACCGACCGTCGCCACGAGCCGGGGCCAGAGCCCTCTCGTACGAGCTAGTTTCCGGTCCGGCGGGAATAGCATCGCCGACTAGCCTAGCAACTTTCAGCGGGTGCTGCCGGGCGATTCGCGGGCGACGAGCCAACGTGAGTCACGGACGTCGTGCCGAGGCCGAGCGAACACACACTTCGTGTACCCGTTTTGACTACAGCGGCTGGCAGGAGGGTCGTCGTCGGGCGACGGCAGACACGTTTGGGAACGTTCCCAGCGTCGGCCCGTCGTGCGAGCGCTGACGACCCTGGCGAACGGCAGACCAACGCTGCCTGCGGCGGTGTGGGCCGGGTTGTATCACACAGGCGACGACCCCAACGACCAGAGCAACGCGGAATGGGGCCCGCCGACCTCTCGCGCTCACGCGCTCCGCGCACCCGGCGATCGATGCGAGTCGTGGTAGGCTGTGCAGGGCATGTTCACGTCCGTCTCGATGCCGCAGCAAGACCGAACGGGCGAAGTGGTGGGCGATCGCTATCGGCTGGTCGAGCTCCTCGATTCGGGCGGTCAAGGTCACGTGTATCGCGCCAGCGACACACACACGAACGACGTGGTCGCGATCAAGATCCTCAAGAACGAACTGACCAAAGACGCCGAGTGGCGCGAGCGCATGTTCCGCGAGGCTCGCGCGCTCACGCTGCTCGCTGGGGCAGCGACCGTTCAGATCCACGCACAGACGGCCACGAACGACGGGGCATTGTGCTTGGTCATGGAGTACCTGAAGGGCGCTGATCTGGAGGATACGCTGCGGCGGCACGAGCACGAAGGCGTTCAGTTCGACCCGCACCGGTTGGTGCGCATGCTGAACCCGATCGTGCGCACGTTGGCGCTCGCTCACTCGCATCGAATTCTGCACCGCGACGTCAAGCCCGGAAACATCTTCGTACTCGACGACGGCGGCGTGCGGCTGCTCGACTTCGGGTTCGCCAAGTTTCTGGAGCTTCAGACCATGACCCGCTCGGGCTTCGTCGCGGGGTCGCCCAGCTACCTCGCGCCGGAGGTATGGGCAGGCCAGTCGGATTTGGACTGCCGTATCGATGTGTACGGTCTCGGCGCCGTGATCTTCCGCGCCTTGGCCGGGCAACCACCGTTCTCGGGCCCGCTGCCCACGCTGTTGACGCAGGCGACGTCCGGGCCGCGGCCGAGCCTCTCGAAGTATCGCCCCGACCTGCCGGCGGGGATCGACGCTTGGGTGGCCGAGGCCCTGGCGATCGAGCGAGAAGCACGATTTGGCAGCGTCGACGCGCTGTGGGATGCGTTCCTGACGCTGGTGGGACCCGGGTAGTCGCAGCGCCTGGCGCAGCTCGCGCCTAAATCTTCGACGGGGGGAACTTTCCCAGAGGGGCTCTGTCTTACCCCGCTGAAACCGATTGTGAACCGAGCTTGGATGAGCGGGGCGCTCTCCACGTGAGCACTCGTGATCGCGAGTCTCGCGAACGACTGAGCCCACGAAGTCACGAGAGCCACGAGTAGCTCGGCCGTCGCGCGGGTGCGCGAGTAGCGGCCGAACTCTACCCGGGCGACCGAGCTCCAATGATGAACCTCGTCACCGACAGGTGCGAACAGCCGACGCACGCTCGCGTCCTACCCAACAGGAGTCCTCATGCAAACGTTCGAATTCAGAGCCGCAGCCCAAGCCGCACCGATGCCGTTCTCGGTACTGGACCCAGTAGCAGCGCGCCTCGAACCCGCCGAGACGGCGACCAGCTATGCTTTGATCAAACATGGCCCGGCGGTGCCGTCGGAAGAGGTCGAGTCGCTGCACGCGGTCGCTGCTGAAATCATGGTGCTGTGGGGGACCAACGTGCTGCACGTGGTGCACCTGTCACCGCCGCGCCCCTTCGCGGTAGGCGAACGCGGCACGGCTGACCTCGGCTGCGACTATCACGTGCCAAGAGAGGTGCTGGGTGTCGAGCAACTGCCGCTGCTGTTGGGCGAAGCGTCCGCTCCTCGCCTGGTGATCCCGGGCGGAGCCAGCGGCACGCTGCAGATCCCGGGGCGGCCGCTGATCGACCTCGGCGCTCTCGGCAGCGAGGCGCAGCCCAGCCCGACGCTGCCCGGAGCGCGCGAGGTTCGGCTCGAAAGCGGCTATCGAGCCCGCGTACAGCTCAACGGGTTCGTGTTCCAGGTCGCCATCGTCAACGCGGGGCGCAAGGTGAAGAAGGGCCTGTTGGCCTTTCAAGATTGGACTGCGGCGAGCTACTTCGGTGGCTCGTTCATGGCCGTGGGCGCGCTGATGGCAGCGATGGCGTTCTTCGTGCCTCCGATGAACTTACTGCCCGAGGAAGATCTCGAGCGCGAGCGGCTGTACCTGATCAACGCCATCCTCGACGGCCAGGCCGAGAAGGAGCGCGAGCAGAAGAACGACGTGGCCAAGGCCGAAGACGCCTCGTCCGAGGGCGGGACAGGTCAGCGGGCGGCCGCCGAAGAGGGCGCCATGGGCAAGCAGACCAGCCGCGCGAGCAACAAGCGCTACGCGGTCGAGGGACCTTCGGACAACGCGGATCCCCACCTGGCCCGCGCGCAGGCGCTCAATGAGGCGACCAGCTTCGGCATCATCGCAATGCTGACGGGTGACCCGAACGCGCCCACCGCGCACTGGGGGCGCGACACGTCCCTGGGTACCGATCCGCGGAGCGCGCAAGGCAACATGTGGGGCGACGACATCGGCGAAGCGTTCGGGGCGGGCGGACTCGGCCTGAGCGGCATCGGCGAGGGTGGCGGCGGCAACAGCCTCGGGAGCCTCGGGCTCGGCAACATCTGCATGGGCGGCGGCAACTGCCTCGGACATGGCGCGGGGCTCGGACTCAAGGATGGCTTCGGTAACGGTGTCGGAAGCACGCGTGGCGGGCGCAAGCCCAACGATCCGCCGCGCATGCGCGAGGGCGTGTCACAGGTCAGCGGCCGCCTGCCACCTGAGGTGATCCAACGCATCGTGCGGCAGAATTTCGGGCGCTTCCGCATGTGCTACGAACAGGGTCTGGCGTCGAACCCCAACCTCGAGGGGCGCGTCGCGGTCCGCTTCGCCATCAGCGGCGACGGCTCCGTCGCCCACGTGCAAAACGGCGGATCGGATCTGCCCGACAGCAAGGTGGTCGGTTGTGTCGTTTCCGCGTTCTACGGGGTGAGTTTCCCCAAGCCCGAGAACGGCATCGTCACGGTGACCTACCCGATCATGTTCAGCCCCGGCTGAGCTAAAAGCGCACGTTTCGGTCGAGCTCCTTCGTGTTCCCGTGCCGGGAGGGCAGCCCCGGCACGGGAACGCACCTTTTTGTGGTCCGCTGCCGAAAGTTGTCGCATCCGCTGCAAAGCCGGCTAGCTTTCGCATCCTTCGTCGGTTCCAGGCCTTTGGGCCGAGGTTGTTGAAAGCCTCGTGATCATAGCGCTCATCATCGCGGCAGCATCGATCGTGGGGGGGAGTGCGCTTGCGCTGCTGCCCACGCGTCGCTCCCAGATCTTGGGCCCCATTCGCACGTTCGGGCTCACTGCATCTGGGGCGGTCGTCGTGCTCCATCTGCTGCCCGAGGTGTACGAGGGGCGCGGTGCGTTCGGACTGCTCGCCTTCATGGCGGCGCTGCTGGCTCCGAGCGCGTTTCGCCCGTTGCTGCGCGTGCTGACCCCCTCGCACAACGACGCGAACGCCGAGTGGGTTACCTTGCGGCTCACCTACTTGAGTCTGTTGGTGCACAGCGTGGCCGACGGGATCGCGCTCAGCGCGTACTCCGGGCACATGCACGATGGCAAACCACACTACGACGTGCTGCTAGCGCTCTCGGCACACACGGTGCCGGTAGCCGCGGTGATGACACTCACGTTTCGCGATTTTCGCGGGGTGAGGTTGGCGCTGTTCGGTGCGCTCGGGCTGTGGCTCGCGACGTCGGTCGGCGTGATCGGGGCGGGCCTGGTGCCGCACGACCTCGCGCAGGGGGCCTCGGCCTGGGTCGGTGCGGTAGTGGCGGGTCTGCTGTTGCATGTCGTCACGCATGACCTCGGCGGTCACGCGCCCATTCGCCCGCTCGAACGCGCGCTCGACCTGGCAGCGGCGACCGCCGGCATCGGCATCGGGCTGCTGAGCGGTGACGCGCATTCACATCTGACCGAGGCGCGCGGCATGGGCCCGAGCCTCGCTCAGGCGCTGCTTCAGATCACGCTGAAAACAGCGCCGCTGTTGCTGCTGGGGCTGGGACTGAGCGCGCTCTGGCAAACGTTTCGGTCACGCTTGCCGGGCTCCTGGCTCGCCACGCGAGGGGTGCTGCGCGACGGGGCGCGAGGAGCTGTGGCGGCGTGCCTGTTGCCGCGAGCCTCGGGCAGCCCGCTCCGGATCGCTCAGGCACTCGAAGAGCGTCGGGTGGCCGTCGTGTTCGTGGTCGCCTTCCTGCTCGCTACGCCGGTCTTGGGGCTGGAGACCTTCGCGCTCAGCGTGGCGTTCCTCGGATGGGAGCTTGCGTGGCTGCGCCTCGGCGGTGCCTTCGCGATCGCGCTCTTCGCCGCGCTCAGCGTCGGTCTGCTTATGCGGCTCGAAACGCGAACTCCGAGCGCACCGGAGGACGTCGAACTGGGACCCCATCAACCGCGCGCGCTCGCTCGCTTCCTGCTGGCGTTCGCAGATTCTTTTCAGCGCGTCGGGGCCTGGGTGCTGCTCGGGATCGTCGCAGCCGCGTTCGTCGAAGTGCTCGTGCCCAGCGTTCGCCCCCGCGCGACCGAAAGTCCCCTGGTCGAACTCGCCGTGGTCACGCTGCTGGCTGCGCCGAGCTTCGTCTGTGCGCCCTCGGCCATCCCGCTGGCAGCCGTCCTGATCGCCAAAGGCGTGTCGCCCGGAGCGGTGCTGCTAGGGCTTTTGCTCGGGCCGGCAGTCAATCTAGGGACCCTGAGCTGGCTGCGCGCCGCCTATGGGGTGCGGGCCAGCGCGCTGGTCGTCACGGCCGCGATCGCACTCGCATGGGGCGCTGCGTTCGCCGCGCAGGGCGGCGCGGTCACGCCGCCGGCGCTCGGTCTCCAGCACGATTGGCTCAGCATCGCGGCCGCGCTCACGCTCGTGATGCTTTGGTTTTGGGGCTTGTGGCGCTCGGGCACGCGAGCCTGGTTCGCTTCGGTGTTGCATTCCGGCGCGCACGGGCCGCACGCCGACGTGCAGGGTGGGGGGCACGGCCATGCTCACGGCTTACTCGAGCACGGATCCGCGTTGCGCTGAGCGCATTTCGGGTCAGCTGGCTGCTGGCCCGTCGAATTGATAGTGGGCGGGGTGTTCGCCGAACACATCGACGAGCAGGCGCTTGGGGCTGATGTCGACCACGGCATGCGCTGCCGCCGCGCGACCGGGCGCATCGTCGTCGACGTTCTCGACCAGGCTTTGCAGCGTGACGTAGGGGATGCCGCCCACCACGTCTAGATGGTTCCAGTGAGCGTGGCCGTTGAAGACAGCGCGCACTCTGCCGCTCCGTTCGAGCAGCGCGCGCACTTCGCGACGGTTGGCCACGCGGCAGATGTGCGGAGCCTTTTCGAACCAGCGATTGCCCGTGAGCTCCAGATCGCTCAGCGGATGATGGATGCAGACGACGGTGGGCAGCGAAGCTCGGTCGAGGTCAGCTTCGAGCCACCTCAGCTGCTCGTCCGGGAGGCGTACGTCGCGGTCCTTGCGTTCGACGCTGCGCAGCACCACCACGTGCACGCCAGCGACGTCGACGCTGCGATAAAGTGAGCGAGTGCCCAACATCCGAGCCAGCGTTTCGTCGCTCAGGTACACCGAGTCGTGATTGCCGATCACGTGTTCGACACGGCACGCGAGCGGGGCGAGGATCCCCAAAAACTGCTGGTAGCGCTGGGTATCTAGCGCTTCGGATTCGTCCTCGAGCACGTCGCCCAGGTTCACCACCAGGTCTGGTTGGACCTCACGCTGCATCTTGTCGACGAAACGCTCGGTGAGTGCGGCGGCGTGGTGCGAGAGCTTGCGAAGCTTGCCGTGGAAGCTCGCCGCGGGGCCGAAGTGCTGATCGGTGAACAGCGCGATGCGCATCGGTCTACCGCTGTTTCCGCTTTGCCTTGCGAACGCGGGGTGAAGCGTTCGAGTAGCGCTGTGAGAGCGCGTCGGCGAGCGCGCGCAAGCCGAGCGCTTCGCCCCCCACCGGCCTGCCCGGTGCGGCAGTTTGGTTGTACGCCATGGTGTCGATGTGGACCCAATTGGTGCCGCGCGCGACGAAGTGCTGGAGGAACAGCGCCGCCGCGATCGCGCCGCCGTAGGGTCCGCTCGGCAGGTTGGTCAGGTCGGCGACGGTGCTCGTCAGCATTTTCTTGTACGGCGCGTAGAGCGGCATACGCCAGAAGGGATCCGACGTACGTTCTCCAGCGGCGAGCAGCGCGCTCGCCAGATCGTCCGAGGTGCAGAACAGCGCGGGCAGCTTGGTGCCCAGCGCGACTCGCGCGGCACCTGTCAAGGTCGCGATGTCTATGATGAGATCGGGCGTCTCCGAGTCGGCCTCGGTCAACGCGTCCGCCAGGATCAAGCGGCCTTCGGCGTCGGTGTTGCCGACCTCCACGGTGATGCCCTTGCGCATCGAGAGCACGTCCAGCGGTCGAAATGCGTTCGACGACACGCTGTTCTCGACCGCTGGGATCAACACTCGCAGGCGCACCGGTAGCTTCTGGCTCATGAGCACGTGGGCGAGGCCCAGCACCGTGGCGGCCCCGCCCATGTCTTTCTTCATGAGCAGCATGTTGGCGGACGGTTTCAAGTCGAGCCCGCCCGTGTCGAAGCAGACTCCCTTACCCACGAGGGTGAGCTTCGGGTGCCTCGGATTGCCCCAAGTGAAATCGATCAATCGCGGCGCGCGCGCGGAGGCGCGACCCACGGCATGCACCGCCGGGTAATTCCGCTTCAGAAGCTGATCCCCAACGATGACGCTGAACTTGCCACCGTGCCGCTGCGCGAGTCCCTTGGCGGCCGCTGCGAGCTCGGCCGGACCCATGTCGCTCGCCGGCGTCGTGATGAGATCTCGGCAGAGGGCGATGCCTTCGGCGAGCCTCGACACGCGGGCTCGGTCGGCGTGCCGCGGCCAGACCAGCGTGGCAAGAGCGTGGTTGGAGCTTTTGTAGCGCGCGAAGTGGTAGGTCCCGAGCGCCCAGCCCAAGGCGACTTCGTCGGCCAGCGCGGCTTCGTACTCGGCCGTCAGCACGTAGGTGCGGGCCGGGAGCGCCCGCGGGAGTCGGGCGAAGTCCCACAGGTCGGGCTGATTGTCCACCACCGCCACGACGGAACCCAGGTCGCCATCGGCCTTGGGCAGCAACGCGTGGCGACCGCTGCCGCGATCGGCTCCTTGTTGGAAAAGCGTGGCCTTGAGCCAACGTTGGGTGCTCGCCGGTTGCTGGCTGAGCCAGTCCGGATAGTCCGCCAAGCGCACCACCTCGAGCGGCAGGGCGCGAGCAGGTTTGGCTGCAAAGTTCTTCAGTACCACGCGCTCGACGTTACCTCAGAAGTACGAGGCACGACACCCTTCTCGATCGCGGCTCCAAGCGAGCAACCTCCGCTTTCCGTTTGCCCGGTGAGCTCCGAAGAGCAATCCTTTTGTAAGTGCTTACTGGACAGGAGAGCACTGGAGCGTGACGTCGTTGGTCCGAAGCGGCCGCCTGGATTACCTCGTGTACGCCGGGATTCTGGGCTTTCTGCTGTGCATGGCGATCGCCATCGAGATGTACCCCGGTGGCAACCTGTGGGATCGCGCGCAGCCCGGCTACGATTTCTGGCGAAACTTCTGGTGCGACTTGCAGCGGCAGCCTGCTTACAACGGCGCTGCGAATCGCATCGCGCCCCGCTTCGCACAGCTGGCGATGCTCTGCTTGGCGTTGGGGATCGCAGCCTACTTCGCGCTCGCGCCCCGTCTCTTCGGGCGCGGACGTCGCCTGGGGCAACTCGTGACGGCCGCCGGGTGGTGTGGCGCGGCGGGGCTCGTCGCCGTCGCCGCGATCTCGAGCCGCGGCTTCCCGACGCTGCACGGCGTGGCGGTGCTCGCGGCAGGTCCCATGGGCCTGATAGCGGTGCTGGGGACCGTCGTGGGGCTGGCGCGCTCGCCGGCGCAGGGCCGGCTGACGGTCTTGCTCGGCGCTGCGATGCTCGCTGTTTCGCTGTTCACGCTGACCCAGTACGTGCGCGAGTTCGTGTTTTCGGCACCGTCGTCGGAGTGGCTGCCGCGTTCGCAAAAGCTTGCGACCGTGCTCGCCTTGGGGTGGATGTGCGTCGTCAGCGCAGCCGCTGTACGGGCGCGTGGGCCGAGCGGCTGAGTCCTGCGCACACCGTAGCCTTGCCCCGACGGCGCGGGGAGCCGCGCGCCCGAGCCCGTTCACAAAACGCCGGCACGCAAGGTTTGTGGCAGTTTGCCGTACAAAGCAGAGGAAAGTAACGGCGGCTCGGGTTAGCCTATGACTCTGGACTGCCCTGAGCACGGAGCTCGTCCACCATGACCCTGTCCCCCGGCCAAATCCTCGACAACAAGTATCGTATCGTCCGCCTCATCGGCGAAGGCGGCATGGGGTCCGTGCACGAAGGGGAGAACACGCTGATCGCGCGGCGAGTGGCGATCAAGGTGTTGCACCAGGCGGCGACCACCAACGAGCAGGTCTTGTTGCGCTTCGAACGCGAGGCCCAGGCCGCTGGTCGTATCGGCAGCGATCACATCCTCGAGGTGCTCGACATGGGGCGGCTCCCGGACGGCGATCGCTACATGGTGATGGAGTACCTGGACGGTGAACCGCTGTCTGCGCGCATCGAACGTCTGGTGCGCATGACACCGGGTCAGATCGCACCGCTGATGCGTCAGGCCCTGAAGGGTCTGCAAGCGGCGCACGACGCCGGCATCATCCACCGCGACCTGAAGCCCGACAACATCTTCGTCCTGCGCGAGAAAGCGGGCCAGCCCGACTTCGTGAAGATCATCGACTTCGGCATTTCCAAGTTCAGCGCGCTGGGCAACGACATGAACATGACCCGCACGGGCGCAGTCATGGGCACGCCGTATTACATGTCTCCCGAGCAAGCGAAGGGGTCGAGTCAAGTCGACCCGCGCAGCGACGTCTACGCCATCGGCGTGATCATGTACGAGGCCGTGACGGGTCGGGTGCCTTTCGACGGCAATACTTTCAACGAACTCATGTTCAAGATCGTGCTCAGCGATCCGCCGAAGCTCAGCGAAGCCGTGCCCGAGCTCGATCCCGCGTTCGCCGCGATCATCAACAAGGCCATGGCGCGCGAGCTGGAGGCTCGCTTCGCGTCAGCGAAAGAGCTGCGACAGGCCCTCGACGACTACCTAGGTGGCGTCCGGGCTTCCCAGGTGGAGCTGCCGGCAGGTGCGGTCGACCATGGCGCCGCGATGGCTGCACCCGGTGCGCCGAGCACGGTGGGAGCGAAGAGCGAAACGGGAGCGACCTGGGCCAACACCAACGCTGAGGTCACGCTGCCCAAGCGCTCCGCGGCGCCGCTCGTGGCGGCCGCTGTGCTCGGTGGCCTGCTCGTCATCGGAGGCGGGGCATTCGCCGCGCTGAAGCTGATGGGGGGAGAGTCGGAGACAGCGGGTGGTTCAGCGCTCGCCAGCGCCCCGACCAACATCGCCAGCGCCGAGCCGCCCGCGCCCGAACCAGCAGCCAAACCAGCCCCAGCGGTCGCCCCCCAGGCGCCTCCCCCGGCGCCAACGGTGGCGGCCTCGGCGCCTGCGCCTGCCGAATCGGCTGCTCCTGCAGCTGAAACGCCGAAGCCGGTGACCCCACGGGCTGCGCCAGCGAAACCGGTGCAGCGGCCGAGCGCAGCCGTGAAACCTGCGCCGGCCCCGGTGACCAAGCCCAAGGCCAAAGCCACCGATTTCGGTTACTGAGACCCTCCGCTCCGGGTTCGGGTCGAGGTTTCGTCGGGAATTACGCGGTCGTGGCAGCTCGATGCCACGAACTTTGAACGGTCGCGTCGGTTGCGGGCACGAACCGGAGATTTCATGTTGCGATCGCTGACGCATACCGGCGCGCTCGTGCTTCTAGGCGCGCTCGCCACTCCTGCTTGGGCAGAACCAGCAACGCCGGGAACGGCTGCGGCACCCGAAGCAACGTCGGGCCCGCCCTCGCTCCGAGTCGTAGTCCAGGCCGTGGAGGCGGGGTTGGACCCGTATGCGGTGCAGCGAGCTGTCGAGGGCGAACTCGGTGTCGTCGTGCGCGGGGACGTCCACCCCGACGTGGTCGGTACTCTGAACGTCGTTGCGACCGGCCCCGATGCGTTGACGATGGAGTACGTCGGCAACGACGGGCGCCGCAACAGCAGGACCGTGAAGTTGCCGGTATCGGCCGCGAAGCGCATCGAGACCGTGGCGCTGGTCGCGGGTAACCTGGCTCGCGACGAGACCGGGCAGTTGATCGAAGAGCTGCGACCACCCCCGGCGACCGCCGCGGAGAGCGAACCCGCCACCGATCCAACACCCGCGCCACCGGTTGCGCCCGCTCCCACGTCGCCGACTCCCGCTCCCGAGCAACCCCGTGACGAGAAACCGGCGCCGCTCGCGGCCGACGCCAACTCCGAGCAGGCGCCCGAGCTCGAGCGCGCACTCGTGAATCTTTCCTTGTTTACCCCGGTCGCGCTGCACGCGAACAGCCCCGAGCTCGAGATCGCGGCGGAGCTGGGCCTGGTGTATTCGGACGTCGGTCGCATCGAGGGTGGCGCGCTCACGGGTTTCGTGAGCCGCGTGCGCCATGGCTATCGGGGGGTGCGCGTCGCCGGTCTCGTCAACCTCGGGACGGGGGCCGCCGAAGGTGTCTCCGTCGCCGGTCTCGCTGCGCTTCACAGAGGTGATCTCACCGGCGTTTCACTCGCGGGCGCGGCGAACTACAGCGAAGGCAAGCTCTCGGGCGGCGAAGTCGGGGGGGCCTTTTCTTACCGCGAAGGGCCCGTGACCGGCGTGCAACTGTCGGGTGCTTTCAACGCGGCGCACGAAGTCACCGGCGCCGAGGTCGCGGGCGCCGCCAATCTGGCGCGGGGCGTCACCGGGGTGCAACTGGCTGGCGCCGCCAACATGACGCGCTCGGCGAGCGGGTTGATGCTGGCCGGCGCGGCGAACGTCGCTTTGGACTCGGTGGCGGGCGTCCAGTTCGCACCCATCAACGTCGCGGAATCCATCAGCGGGCTTCAGCTAGGCATAGTGAACGTCGCGCGTCGCGCCCACGGCTTGCAGCTTGGAGTGGTGAACGTGGCTGACGAGGTCGACGGCGCGTCCGTGGGTCTGATCCCGATCGCCGGCAATGGCTATCAGCGGTTCGTGGCCTGGAGCACCCCGGGCCTCGCGAGCGCGAATGCGGCAGGCAAATTCGGTATCGGCCCGCTCTACACCTTGCTCGGCGTAGGCTTCGACCAGGTCGACGGTGAGGAGCGGTACCTGCCTGCGTTCGGCGTCGGGGTGCAATGGGAGTTCGAGCCCATTCAACTCAGTATCGACGGGTTGTACCAGAGCTCGCACCCCGCCCCCGAGAAGCAGGAACAGGAGTACTTCGTGGCGGTCCGCCCCCTGATCGCGGTGCGCGTCCAGCCCTGGCTGCGCCTCTTCGGGGGCCCCGTGTTCCTGTCCGGTCCCCAAGACGGCAGCGAGTGGAACCAGGACCTCAAGCTCCGCGCTGCTTTCGGAGTCGAGGTTTTCCGATGACCGCGTTTGGATATTATTTCAATAATATCAAGCTCTTGCAGAAAAATGGCCAGCGCCGATCACTTTCGTTGAACGAGGCTGCTCGCACCGGGCACAGAGCGGGTGAATGCTTCCGGGCGTGGGCAGCGCAACCCGAGAAAACGTGTCCATGACGACTGCTGGTTTGGACCTCTCCGTGACCTATCCGGGTGTTGCCGGTTCGGCGGACGAGGAAGCCGCCCTCGTGCGGGCGCTGGGGGAGGGTGACGCCGCCGCGGTCGGCGAAGTGTACGACGCACACCACGAAGCGATCCGCGCGTTCGCGTTGCGACTGGTGGGTGACGCCTCCGCCGCCGAAGATCTGGTGCACGAGGTCTTCCTGACGCTCCCGCGCGCGATCCGGCGCTACGAAGGGCGCTCGTCGCTCCGCACCTTCCTGATCTCGATCGCGGTGAACCACGCGCGACACTACGTCCGCAGCGCCGCGCGCCGCCGCTCGGCGATGGACAGGCTAGCGCTCGTGCCGGGCGGCAGCGGTCCCCTCGATCCCGAGCGTTCGTTCCAGCAAGCTCAGCTCGTGCAGCTCTTGAGCGCGGGGCTCGACACGCTGTCGCTCGAACAGCGCGTCGCGTTCGTACTCTCGGAGGTCGAAGAGCGCAACTCTCGAGAGGTAGCCAGCATCGTCGGCGCACCTGAAGCAACCGTGCGCACCCGCTTGTTTCACGCGAAGAAAAAGCTGCGCAGCTTTCTTCAGAAGAGGGGGCTCGAATGAATCAGGACGTGCTGAAGCAAGCCACCAAGGCGCTGAGCGAGTCCGGCCACGAGCAGCAGGGCGGCAAATACACGCGCGAGCGCCTGATGGCCTCGCTCCACGACCGCCGGCGAAGGAGCAACACCCGCTTCGCCGTGCTGCTGCCGATGGCAGCCATCTTCGTGGGGTCGACCGCGTTTGCGGCGGTGACCGGGCGGCTCGAAACCATCCTGGTCTCCGCGCTGGACGTGGTGGGCCTGGTCCCGACTACCGCAGCATGGTCGGCGGAGCCTGCGCCCGCAGGCCCCCGCTCGCCGGCGGCGGCGCGCCCGGCAGCGGCTCCGCCCGCCGCGGTTCCAGCTCCCTCGGCAGCGCCGGAGCCAGCGCCAGAGCCGGAAGTGGCGCCCAGCGCTGAACCGCCCCCCGAGGCCCGCGCTTCGAGCAACGACGCGCGCTCGGCAGGCACTGCGCTCGCCGGGCGATCCAGCGTTCGCGCTGCCGACACGGAGCACGATGCGCACGACGTTTATCGGCGTGCGCATGCGGCACATTTCAAGAACCACGACTTGTCGCAGGCGCTGAAGGGCTACGAGGCGTACCTCGCCCAACAACCGTCAGGCCGTTTCGCCGTCGACGCTCGCTACAACCGCGCGCTTTGCTTGGTGCGCTCGGGACGTCAGTCGGAAGCGCTGCCGGAGCTGGAGCGCTTCGCTCACGGGAGCTACGGGGGTTACCGCCAGATCGACGCCCAGCGCCTGTTAGCGGCCTTGCGCCAGAAGCAGTAGGCCGGCGGCTGCTGGGGCGGAAGTCTAGCTTCAGACTCAGGAAATCCCTGCAGCGGAGCTCGTCTCTTGAGTTCGGAGCCTCGGCGTAGTCTCCTACCAGGGCCTATGCACAACGAACTGCAGGTTACGTTTCGAGGTATTCCCCACTCCGACGCCGTAGAAGCCAGGATCCGAGAGAAGGCCGTCCGCCTGGAGCGTTTTTTCCAGAACATTACGAGCTGTCATGTGGTGGTCGAGTCGCCGCACAATCACCACAAGAAGGGCAAAGTCTATCGCGTCAGCGTGCACGTGGACGTTCCTGGCGACGAGTTGATCGTCAACCGCGAACACCCAGCGGATCACTCCCACGAAAACCTCTATGTCGCCGTGCGCGACGCGTTCGACGCCATGGTTCGGCAGTTGGAGAGCTATCTAGGGCGGCGTGACGGGAAATGAGGGGCGCGAAAGGTCACCCGCGGCCAGGCGGGGCGCTACGCAGTCTCCGACAGCGGCGCGTCTGTCTCGGAGCTGGTGTCACCGGCCACCGTGTTGACGAGCATGCGACCGACCGGGGTCAGGCGGTAGTTCCCGCTTACGACGAAATGCCGTTCGCGCACCACGCGCTGCGTGGTCGCTAGCCCCTGCTTCAGGTAGTTCATGACGGAGAGCTGCCGGGGACGGGGAGCGCTCTGGCGTTGAAGCAAACGTGTGCCCGCGGGCAGCATCAGCTCCGTCGTGCGCAGCCAAATGGTGCCGCTCGGGCAGCGCTCGCATCCCGATTCGGCGGACTCTGACTCGAGGGAGCTCGACTCGACGCAAGCGTTCGCGTGCTCAATGGCGCGCACCCAGGCATCGTTCACGCGGACGAACCAGAGTTCGACTTGCTCACCCCGCGCGACCACGCTCGCTCGCTCGGTGAGCGCGACGCGGTAGCGCCGTTCGCGAGAGGCCGAGGACGAAGGGGCGGGGGGGCGCACGCTCTCCAGCGTACACTGAACATGCGCCGAGCTGTGCAACCATTGTGAACTTACTCTGAACTTCTGGGCCCTCGTGCATCCGGTCAGCAGGTCGATGTTTTGCGCGCAACCACCGGGTCGCTGGCACGCACTGGGGTGGCCCCCCGGCGCAGCGAACGCTCCAGCGCGTCGACGATACTGGCGGGGTGCGCGGGCTTGGCCAGCACTTCGTGCGCCAGCTCTGCCAAAACCCCCCGCCCGATGGGATCGATGTGCGACGAATGCACGATGCGCCGGACTTCGGGGTATTGGGCCACCAAATGGCGCAGCAGGGTAATGCCATCCATCACGGGCATGTGCAGATCGAGCAAGACCGCATCGAACGGCTCGTGGGAGAGGCATTCCAAGGCTTCAACGCCGTGCCGCGCGCACACCACGGCCCAGTTCGGTCCGGCGGCGTGGAGGACGCGCCGCATGGCACGAAGCAGCGCCGGCTCGTCGTCGACGATGAGGAAGCGCGCCCGCTCGCCAGCTTCGAGCGAGTGGTTCAGGCGGAGCGATGCACTGGTAACCGGTTGGCCGGACATGGCGCGATGCAGTATCAGGGGAGGGGCACCACGCGCATGATCGAGCATCCCGTGGGGGGTCTTCTGTCAGATCTCTCTGATATTCACCACGAGGCATAGATTACAGTTTAACTGTATAAATTGCGCCGAAAGTGTAGCTTTTCCCGCAGCTCCCGCTTGCCTCAGCCCGAGGGCTCGTGGCTTTGTCTCCGTCGAGTTTCTTCTGATGCGCTACGGACACTTCGACGACCAGGCTTTTGAGTACATCATCGAGCGACCCGATACCCCGACATCGTGGGTCAACTACCTCGGGACTGAACGCTACTGCGCGATCATTTCCAACAACGCCAGTGGTTACGCGTTCTACGAGTCGCCGAAGAGTCAGCGCTTGCTGCGGTTCCGCTTCAACAGCGTGCCGATGGATCGACCGGGTCGTTATGTGTACCTGCGCGATCAGGCGGACGGGGAGTACTGGTCGATCTCGTGGCAACCCGTCGCCAAACCGCTCGACCAGTTCAAGACGGTCTGTGCGCACGGCCTCGGGTATACCCGGTTCGTCACCCACTACCGCGGCATCGAGGCGACCGCCCGCTATCTCGTTCCGCTCGACAGCCCCGTCGAGATTTGGGAGGTCGAGCTCAAGAACACGAGCAGCGAGCCTCGCCACCTCGACGTCTTCGCTTATGCGGAGTGGTGCTTCTGGGAAATCCAGCAGGACGCCTTCAACTTCCAGTACATTCTGTACACCTGCCGCATGGGCTACGACGCGGACATCGTCGACTACTCGATCCGTTTGTGGCCCTTCCGCGAACCCAAGGGTTTCTTCGCGAGCACGTTGCCGGTAGAAAGCTTCGATACCGACCGAGATTGTTTTCTCGGAGCCTATCGGCACGAGGGCAACCCTACCGCCGTGGAGCAGGGCAAATGCTCTGGTTCGATCGCCGTGGGCGGTACCCCGTGCGCTGCGCTGCACGGGACGATCCGCCTGGCGCCAGGGGAAAGCCGGAGGTTTGCTTACGTCGTAGGGGTGGGTGACGCGAAGACCGCGGGGCAGGAGTACAAACGCAAGTACTCCGATCCGCGCAGCGTCGAACATGAGCTCGCGCGCCTCGCCGACTACTGGCAAGAGCGGCTGGCGGGTTATCAGGTCAAGACGCCGGATCCGACGCTCGACAGCATGGTCAACGTCTGGAATCAGGTTCAGTGTCACACGACGTTCAACTGGTCGCGCTCTGCTTCGTTCAACGAGGCGGGGGGGCGCGACGGTATGGGCTTCCGGGATTCCAACCAGGACACGCTCGGCGTCGTGCATTGCTTGCCCGAGCCGGTGAAGGCGAAGCTCGTCGACCTGTTGAAGGCGCAGTTCGCCGACGGTTCCGCGATGCACGGGGTGCAACCGCTCGGCTTCACCCAAGGGCCTCACAATCGTCAAGGCGAGGTGTTCTCGGACGACCACCTCTGGCTCTTGGTGTCGGTGGCTGCGTATCTCAAGGAGACACTCGACTTCGGATTCTTGGACGCGGTCGTGCCTTACGCCGACGAGGGCGAGGCGAGTGTGTACGAGCACCTGAAGCGCGCGCTCGACTTTTCCTGGAGCAAGCGCGGTCCTCACGGGCTCTGCTTGGGGCTGGCCGCTGACTGGAACGATTGCTTGAATCTGAAGGGCGATGGCGAGACGACCTTTTCCACGTTTCTGTTCCTGCTCGGCTTGAACGAGCTGCTCGAGATCGCGCGGCGCCAGAGTCGTCGCGACGACGAGGCGCACTACGGCGGAATGAAGCGCGAGTTGGAAGGCGCGATCGACGCCCACGTCTGGGACGGACGCTATTTCCTGCGCGGCTTCTTGACGAGTGGCCGCAAGCTCGGCGCCGCGTCCAGCGATCAGAGCAAGATCTTCCTGAACGCGCAGACGTGGGCCGTGATCGCTGGCGCAGCCAGTCGTGAGAAGCTCGTGAGTGCGATGGACAGCGTGCACGAGTACCTGGCTACCGAACACGGAGCCGTCCTCAATTATCCGGCGTACACCGAACACGACGCAGAAGTCGGCGCGATCACGTGTTTCCCCAAGGGCCTCAAGGAGAACGCTGGCATCTTCTGCCACGCCAATACCTGGGCCGTCGTGGCCGAGGCGCTCTTGGGTCGCGGCGATCAGGCGTACGCGCTTTACCGGGCATTCTTACCGGCCGCAAAGAACGATACCGCCGACCACTACTCGATGGAGCCGTACGTTTACTCGCAGTTCATCGTCGGGAAAGAGCACCCCTTCCATTTCGGCCGCGCGCGGAACTCGTGGTTGACCGGGACCGCTACCTGGGGCTTCGTCGCCGTGTCACAGTACATTCTTGGCGTACGCGCCAGCTACGATGGATTGATCATCGACCCCGCCATCCCATCCGATTGGGAAGGCTTCGAGGTCACGCGGGTGTTCCGAGGTGCTACTTATCGCATTTCAGTGCGGAATCCGGCTCGGGTCAGCTCGGGTGTGCGCCGGCTCGTCGTCAACGACGAACCGCTGGACGGCCATGTGGTCCCCGTCTTTCCTGCGGGAACGACGGTGCGCGTCCAAGTCGAGCTAGGGCGCTGAGGTCTCGCACGAGGCTCGGGCGCTTCCCACACGGGCGCGCCGTACTCGAGGTTTCTGCTTCCGATTCGGCGCCTTCGGTCGCATATTCGAGCCGATGTCGGAACGCGAAGTTCCCGTGAGTCGCCTGGTTCGCCTGGTTCGCATGGCAGGTGTGGGCGCTCGCACGGGGGCATCGGTGCTGTTGTCGAAGCGTTCGGCGGCGACTGCCGAACGCGCCGCTGAGGTGCTCGGGACGCTGCGGGGGCTGCCCGCCAAGGTCGGCCAGATGCTGAGCTACGTCGACGGCTTCCTGCCCGAGTCCCAGCGCACGGCGTTCGAGCAAGCGATGCAGCCGCTCCAGCGCGATGCCCCGACCAGCAGCGTCGATGCCGTGCACGCGCTGATCGAGCAGGAGCTCGACGCGAAGCTTGGCGATCTGTTCTTGGAGTTCCGTGATGAGCCGATCGCGAGCGCTTCGATTGGACAGGTGCACTGGGCGCGGCTCCTCGACGGGCGCGAGGTGGCGGTCAAGGTCCAGCACGCACGCATCGACGAGGCCATCGAAAGCGATCTGAACAACGCGGGCATGCTCGAGTCCGTAGTCTCGCTCCTGGGACCGAAGGCGATGAACGCCCGCGCCGTGTTGGAGGTAGTGCGCCAGCGCTTTCGCGAAGAGCTCGACTACACGCTCGAAGCCGAGCGCCAACGCTACTTCGCGGAGGTGCACGCCGGCGACAGCGCGATCAAGATTCCCCGAGTCATCGCGGAGCGCTCCAGCCGCCGGGTGCTGACCACGGAACTGGCGCGAGGCGCGAGCCTGGCACAAGCGCAGGGCGCGAGCGTAGAACTCCGGCGCCAGTATGCGGAAACGCTCTGGCGCTTCGTGTTCAAGGGCTACTTGGTGGGTGGCGTCTTCAACGCCGATCCGCACCCCGGCAACTACTTGTTCCATCCCGACGGCACGGTGACATTTCTCGACTTCGGCTGCGTGCAGCCGCTCGAAGACACGCAGCTCGCGCGCGCGCGGCGCGTGCACCACGCTGCCCTCAGCGGCGACGCAGCGGGGTTCGAACGCCGCATCGTCGAGCTCTTGGAGCTGCGAGGTGGCAAGTACCAGGACGTCGCGCTCGACTACACGAGGCAATGCTTCGAGCCGCTGTTCGCGTCGCCCTTTCATATCACGCGTCGCTACGTCGCCGGCCTCGTCCAACAGATTCAAGAGCTGAAGCAAGTCATGCTTGCCCGCGACAAAAGCTTCGTACCGCTGCCTCCCCACATGGTGTTCATGAATCGACTGCAGTTCGGCTTTTACTCGGTGCTCGCCCGCTTGGACGTCGAGGTCGATTACCGCGCCACCGAACTCGCTTTCCTCGGCCCCGGCTAGCTCGCGACGCCCAAGCATCGCCAGCATCCCGAGCAGAGGCTCGCCAGCGTCCGGCGGCGAGTGCTTGCCGGGGGCTAGCGCCGGTCCAGGAATAGTCCAGGAATACTCCGGGCTCGCAATGGGTCAGCTGAGGGGGAGTTCGACGAGGAAGGCGGGTTCGGTGACGGTGCGGCCCGTGACACGCACGCGGCCGCCGTGGTGTTCGACGATCGATCGCGCGAGGCGCAGGCCCAGGGCGAGGCCGCGGTGCTGTCCCGGTTGGCGCTCGGGGTTCAGCATCGCTTCGAGCTCGTGCGCGGTGAAGCGGGGACTCGGTACCTCGATATCGATGCGCAACTTGCGCTTGTACAGCGTGGGCTGCGGGCGCTGGGTGGGCAGCCGAACGCCGGCGCGCACGCGCATACTCGGCCGCACCGCAGAACGCCGAGCGTGCCCGATGAGGGTGGCCAGCGCTTGCGCCAAGCGCGTGCGATCGCAGTAGAACAACGGTAGGCCGTCGGAGATCTCGCTCAGCACGATCACTTCGCTGTCATAACTCAGGTCTTTGCCCTTCTCGATCGCAAGCGCGAGCAAGTCCTCGATGCTCTCTCGCTCTTTCACCAGCGTCAGCTGCCCCGCCTCGACGCGTGCGGCGTCCAGGATGGTTTCGATCAGAGCCAACAGCTCGCGTCCGCGCCGCACGATCAGATCGAGACTCTCGAGCTGGCCGTGGGTCAGCTGTTCCGTGCGCCGCACGAGTTCGGCAAAGCCGAGGATGGCGTTCAGCGGGCTCTTCAGATCGTGGCTGACACTCGCGAAGAAGAGGCCGCGCATCCGCGTGGCGGATTCCCGGGCTTCGATCGAACGCTCCTGCGCGTGGGCGAACTGACGAAACCGCTGCGCCAGCAGCTCGATGGCGCGCCCGAGCTCTGCCACCGCCCAGAAGCGGGCCGGCTTCATGACTCGGGTGCCTTCGAGGGCTGCGTCCGTGCCCAGCATGCGTACCCCCAGGTTCGCGGTTCGGAGGTCGTTCGAGAGTAGGCGCGCCAGCACGATGCCGATGGACGCCGCGGCGACGATCGCGAGCAGCGCTACGATGAACGCCTCGGTCCCCAGAACACTCACCGTCGAGCCGTGAAACCGAACCTCGGCGCTGCCGGCGTCGAGCGGAGATACCAAGCTGACGCGGCCCTCCGTCTGGCGGGAGACCAGGTAGCCCGCGGGTTGATGGTGCAGCCGCGCGTTGAAGCCCAAGCGCTCGGCGGCCTGCAGCGCTTGGCCAAGGCCGGCGTCCGCGATCGGGCCTGGCATCCGCTCCAGCGTGGCTCGGGCCAGGGCGCGCGCGGTTTCCTCGCGGTTCCGTTCGTCGGCCTCCCGCAGGTGGGCGTTGGCGATCAGCGCGGACCCGATCGACAGGAACAGCACCGGTGTGGCCAACGCCGCCAACAGCCGGCGTGAGATCCGGCCCCGCAGACGTCCCATGCGCTCGTTGGTCTCGATGATCTCACGCATGATTTCAGGCGGAGCCGATTCCAGAGCCCGCAGAAATTCTCGGCGCACGAGCACCAGCAGGGGCAAGGCTGCTGTCGCAACGATGACCGAGCCCAGCAAACCGAGCGTGAGACCCGTGGTGGGTGCGATGATGATCGGGCGCCAGACGGTCGTGAAGAGCACCAGCGACAGCAGCGTCACGGCGGTCCAGGCGTTGACGATGCGCCACGGGTCGTCGTTCAGCTTGGGGAGGTCGAAGGAATCGATATCCTTCGAGCCCACCGCCAAGGCGCGCAGCAGGTAGCGCCGGCGCCAGGCGAGCCACCAGCTGTGGCCCGCGGCGATGGTCCCGCCCACGAGCACCGAAGCGCTGAGCGCGATCGCGCTCTGGATGGCGGCCGCACCCGACAATAGCAGCAGCGACGACGACAACATCGCGAGCACCCCAGCGGTAGCCGCGGAAAAGGTCAGCTGCCAGCCGATGACTCGGGTCGCCAGTTTTGCCGCGGAGGCGCTCATGGGTGCGAGGCGGGAGTGTAGCAGGGCTCGCTCAGGGAACGCTCGGCCCGGATTTCCGTGCGCGCGCATTTTTTGGCCCTGAGAAGCGTGTTCGAAGTCTCGTGTGACGCGCTCGTTCTTGTTATAGTCCGAAGAATGCGAGGGAAAACCATCGTGAGCTTGGCTTTTGTGTTGGGCATGGTCGCGGCGTCGGGTCTGATCGCCGCCTGCAGCGGCAGCCAGCCAAAAACGGATCCCTCGGCACTCACGCTCGAGGAATACGAGAAGAACTCGAAGGAGCAAGAAAAGCCGCCGCCCGATCCCATGGCGAACCCTGACGAGGACGCCGTCGACGAGTGCTCCGGAGAGTGCGCCTCGGACGCTGATTGCTGCGAGGGCTATTACTGCGGCAAAGATCCGGAACAGAGCGCACGCAAAGACTACTGCCTGCCCGGCGAATGACGCGGGTCGCCGAGCGCTGTCGGTAGGCTAGCAAGCTTCTTGTCGGCGGGGGCGATTTCGGGTGGGTCGAGCCGCAGCACTCGGGTGATGCTGCCGAGCGCTTCTACGCTCTCCGCGTACAGTTGTTGCCCCAGCTCTCTCACCAGCTTGCGCTGGGTGTCGGGTCGCAAGCGGATCGTGATGGGCTCGCCCTCGACGTCGCTCAGCGTGGATACCCGCACCTGGCACAAGCTCTGACTCGTGTCGATGTCGTACACCACCAGCCAGGCTTCGAAAACGCCCCGGGTCCACTCGCGCTTTCTGCGATTTTCTTTGCGGATCAAGTGGGGCTTCTTGAACAAGGTGATGTGGAACACGCCTTTGTAGCGATACCGCTCGAGCGCGTCGACTTCATGCTCTGCCGCTCGGGCGTCCGCTTCCGAGCGCAGCAGCCGACCCAGGCGTGTCGCTGCACCGGGGAGCGCCTCCGCGCGAGGATCGACCTCGAAGTAGCGATCGAGCGTGGGCGCCGGCGGCTCGAGCGGCGCCAGCAGCTCGAGCGGAAATAGCGAACGCGCCTCGTAGCGCGCGTCGTGGATGCCGAGCGCCAAGGTGCTTCCGGCACCCTCAGTGACTCGTGCGCTCAGCTCGCCGTCCGGGCAGGGAGTGGTGTGGAACTTGCTGACGGCCGGCATGGGTTCGGCGAGGCGCGAGAGCGCCGCCTCGAGTCGGTGGGCGACCTGGCGCGATCGGTAGAGCAGCGGGTCTGCGCTGGGCGCCTCGGGCTCGGCGTCGCGCGCGCGCGTGGGGCCGCCCGCGGGCTCGCAGGCGCCGAGGCTCAGAGTGATCGCCCCGAGGAGGGCCAGCCGCTTCATCCCTCGTGGGTAAGCCGAACCGCCGCGCAGGGCCCACAATTTGGCGACGGCCAAGCACCAGCGGGGCGGGATCACGCTCCACGCTTCGGTCACGCCGCCCCTAGATCCGTTCGGGACACAGCGACTCTGGGTGGCCAATCGGCCAACCGTGGGGAGCAATCGCGCTCAACGGCGCGGTGAGAAGTTGTGGTGCCACCCGGGGTCGAGCTAGACCGAGCCTCATGAAGCGCGAGAAACGCTTGACCCGACGAGAACGCAAGGCGGTCGAAGCTCGTGAAGTCCCCACCGGCCACGCAGCACACATTCACTGCGTCGCTTGCGGCCGTCACATCGATCCGTCCGAGTTTACCCGGGCGCCGACTTCGGCCCGCTATTTGCGCTGCCAGCACGGCTCCCGTTACGCCTCCTGCACCGGCTGTGTGACACAGGCGATGGGGCTATTGAGCGAGCACGATCGCACCGGGCAGCCCGTACGCGTCGCGGACGCCTGGCACTAGGTTCCGGCGAACCCCGGGTTCGAAGCAGCCCGCCGTGAAGGGGGCTGTAGCGCGATCTCCCACCGTTCTGGGTCGGCTGCATGCCGCACCACGACTGGGTTGCTAGCGTATGGGGCGTGTCCGAAAGCGCCAGCCCCCTCGAGTCCAGCTGTCACGACGCGCCCTTCGTCTATCACCTGTTGGCCCTCCGGCAAGCCCGCCGCTCGGGGATCCTGACGGTGCGGTCCGATGGCGTGAGCACGGACGTGTATTTGAGACAGGGGATCCCCGTATTCGCTGACAGGAACACGCTCGCGGGCTCGTTGGGGCGGACCTTGCTGGCCGATGGCGTGCTGAGCGAGGCGCAGTACGAGGCCGTGATCGCACGCATGACCGAAGAGTTGTTCGAAAGCGAGCAGATGCGATTTGCGGAGGTTGCCATGACGCTCGGCTTCGTCAGGCACGAGCAGGTGCACACGCGGCTCGAGCAGCAGGTGAGGGCGGCGGTGATCGCGTGCATGGAGCCGCAAGAGCCCCTGGTCACCTTCCGCCCCGGCGAGGAGGCGGTGGGCCCTGTCGCCAACTACCCGTGCCAGGTCGAGCCGATGGTGCTGGCGGGGGTCAAGTCCTACTACGATCTAGCGCGCACTCAGGGCGTGTGGGGCCCCGATGCGCAGGCTTTCGCCGAGCTCACCTCGCCGCCCGACGAGACGGCGGCGCTGTACGCGCTGCAGCCCGCGGAGCGTCGCTACATCGGCAACATCGACGGCTCGAAGACGGTCGAAGATCTGATCCACACCGGTTTCCTCGACGTGCTTCACGCGAGCCAGGTGATCGTGGCGCTGCTGTTGACCGACGGGGTGCGCCTCTACAAGGCGCGGCGAGATTTGCGCCAGCAGCCTCACCCCACACGACCCGCCGTGATCCAGTCCGATTCGGCGCGCCGGCGCCTGTCATCGCCCTTCTTGCAGGCGGTGCAAGTCCCGCCCCATCCCGCACCGCCCCAGGTTGCGGCGTCCCCCGTGGCTTCCGAGGCTCCTCCGCCGGTCAAGCGATCCGTAGTGAACACGCCGCGCTCTACGGCTGCGCCCGCTGCGCCCGCCGCGCCCGCCGCGCCTGCGGCGCCAACGGCACCAACGGCGACGCCACCCCCGCCGGCAGCGGTCGCTTTGGGGAACCAGGCGCGCGTGCAAGCCGAGACGCTGTTTCTGCAAGGGAAGCGGTTCTACAGGGCCGGGAACCAGGCACGGGCGCTGCGGGCATTTGCTGGCGCTGTCGAGCGGGATCCCTCGTGTCCGGAGTACGCGTTGTACGAAGGCTGGGCGCGCTTCTTGCTGCAGCCCCCCGAGCGCATCGACGAGGCGCTCGGAGCGCTGAATCAGTTGGCCGTCGAGACCATCCGCCGTGACAGGACCAACGGATTTGCGTTCTACGTGCACGGTCGCGTCGCACACGCTCGTGGGAACATCGATACCGCGCGGCAGGGCCTGAAGGCCGCGGTCAAGCTCGACCCGGATAATCTCGAGGCGAAGACCTTCCTTCGCGCATTGACGAAACGCTAACCGACTCGAGTCGTCGGCTCGGGCTGCCGTCCGGCTTAGAGGCTATCCCGGTCTCAGGACCCTACACATCTCGCTTCCGAGAAGCGGTGATTGTCACAGCACTCGAGGCAATGCACTCGAGGCAATGAGTCTTCAGCCCCGGCCGCCGACAGCCCAAGGCGCGCCCCCCGTTCCCACTCCCTCAGCGACCTGCCGCCGCTCACGCTCTCCCGCAGTCCAGT
>JAICQQ010000002.1 GCA_025937785.1 Polyangiaceae bacterium | reverse complement strand
TGAGGGTTTCGGGTCGGCCACTCCGAGTGCTCTACTGGCATACTCTTTCCCGCATTCATCCGCCCGCCCCCGACGAGTTGGAAGTTCCCAGCTCGCTCATGAAACAGTTTCTGCCGCGCTGACCGCACGTATAGTATCCGGGCGGCGATCGCTCCGGCTTCGGTAATGCCCTCGAAGAACAGGTCCAAAGTCCCCATCGGTACTGTCCTAGAGGGGAAGTTTCGTATCACCAAGGAGATTGGCCGCGGTGGTATGGCCGCGGTCTACGAAGCCGAGAACATCGACATCGGCAAGCGCGTCGCCGTGAAGATCTTGGCCGCCGAGCTCATCACCTCGCGCATCGTACGCGAGCGTTTCGTGCGAGAAGCGCGCGCCACCGCGAAGATCAGGAGTCCGTACATCTGCGACGTCTACGACTTCGGGATGTACGACGAGCGTCCCTTTCTCGTCATGGAGCTGCTCGAAGGGGAAAGCCTGTACGACATGATGACGCGGGTCCGGCGCATCGATCCGGACACGACGCTGAAGATTTGCACGCACGTCGCTCGCGGGCTCGAGAAAGCCCACCAGAACGGCATCGTTCATCGAGACCTGAAGCCCGAGAACATCTTCCTCACGCGCGGCGAGAACGAACGGCTGATCGCCAAGATCTTGGACTTCGGGCTCGCCAAATTTTACGAAACGACCGACGGCGATGAAAAGAACGTGCGCTTGACGCGGGAAGGCGCGCTGTTCGGTACGCCGGCGTACATGAGCCCGGAGCAAGCCAAGGGGCAAGGGCACGTGGATCATCGCGCCGACCTGTGGGCGCTCGGCTGCATCGTCTACGAGTGCCTGACAGGGCAAACGGTATGGAACGTAGAGCAGGGCGTAGCCATGATTCTGGCACAAATCGCCGGGGCTCCCGTCCCCATACCCTCGAAGCTGCGCCCCGATCTGCCTCCCGGCTTCGACGCTTGGTTCGCGCGCTCGCTCCACCGCGACGTGGGGCAGCGCTATCAAACCGCCAACGAGTTCGCAGAGTCACTGTCGCAAGCGCTCGATCCTCGCTCGCAGCGCGTCGTGTCGCTGCTCGCCGAAAACGAGGTCGAGGAGCCGACCCAGCAGCTCTTGCGGCCCGACGACATTCCTGCGGAACCGTTCGTCGGACGCGACGGCATCGCGCGCAGCCACGGCGATCCTCCAGCCACGAGCCCGCCGATCAAGAGCGCCACCGGCACGGGCGCGTTCGTGTGGCTGATCGCGCTCGCGGCGGTGGCCCTGGGTGGTTACGCCTTGTGGCTGTACGTACTGAATCCGCCGGCTCCGCGCGCGGCGGTCACCGAGAACAACGACCCGAACACCCCCAAGCCAAGCGCCTCGCAAACGGGTCCCGACGAGAACAAGTCGGTACCCGCAGAGGTCGAGCCGTTCGCGCTGCAGATCGGCTCCGGTCAAGATTGGCTGAGCAAGGGCAACCTCGACAACGCCACCCGCATGTTCAAAGAGGCCTTCAAGACCAGCGGCTCGGAGGTTGCCCGGGGTCTTTTGCTGCAGGCGACCGCCGCGGAGGAGGCGCGCGACGCCCCCTGCAGGCTCACGGGCATCGGGCGGCCGCGCCCCTTCGAGATCGTGAGCCCAGCCTCGCGTCCCACGCTGGCTCTCACTGAACGCGGCCTGGTTTTCGGCTGGATCGACAACCACGAGGAGAAGACGAAGAAGCAGGGTTACACCTCGCTGCTCGACGACCTGTTGCGCCGCGTCTCGCCCGCTCGTGGCATCACACCGGAAGCCGCCGCCGCGCGACACGTTCAGCTGCTGCCCGCGTCGGACAAGCTGATGGTCATCTATTGGGACGACGCGGGCACGCAACCGGGCGTGTTCGTGCGGCTGCTCACGACCGATGGTCGCGTGGACAAGGCCGCGCAGCGCATCTCGGAAGTCGGGCGCTCACAGTTCTACCCTTCGCTGACTGCGGCTCCGAACGACACCTTCCTCGCGATCTGGACGGAGGAGGTGCACAAGGGCTCCGCGGACGTCGTCGCGCGCCGACTGAATGCCGATCTCGAACCGCTGGGCCCCACGGTCAAACTGACCGACTTGCTCCCGGAAAAAGGCCAAGAAGCATTGGCTGGCAAGGCTGCCGCTGCCATCGTCGACAATACGTTGAACATCGTGTTCGAAGTCGCCAACCGCCAGCGCGCGAGCATCAAGATGCTGCGGCTGCCGCTCGATTCCCAGGAGCTGAAAGACGGCCTGCCCGCCGTACCCAAGCGCAAAGAGACACGGCACGTGGGCCATTTGATCAACGTGAGTGCGATCGAGGGCAATCACGGTCAGCCGCGAGTCAGTTGCATCGCCGAGGGCTGCTTCGTAGTGTGGGACAACGAAAGCGGTGGAGCCGTGGCTTCCTTCGTCAACGGCATGACCGGCGAGCCCATCTGGTATCGCGAGTTCGCGCCCAAGGGGGAGCGCCCGGCGGTGGCACGAGCGCCCGACGGTTCGACGCTGCTCGTTTGGTACGAAAGCGGGCGGGTCCGAGCAGCCGCTCTGAACCGTGACGGGGTTGGCAAGGCGTCCATCCTGGGCCGGGTGAGCGGCTACCAGCCCTACCCCGAAGTGATTCCGGGCAACCAGCCCGGAGAGTGGTATGTTTCCTGGCGCGGCTTCGAAGCAGGACATCTCGAAGCGTTCGTGGCGCGCGCCCAGTGCAAGGTCGACAAGCAGTGAGCCCAACACAGAAGCGCCAGCCGCGTTCCGTCACACAACCGGGAGTTCCCCAGGTGTTGTCGATTCCGTCGCGCCCTGCGATGAAGAAGGCTCCCATCGAGACCACGCGTTTGTTGTTGGTCCCCATCGACAGCAGCGATGGGGCAGATCTGTGGCAGGCGGTCGACGGCTCACGCTGGCACCTCGATCGCTGGTTGCCATGGGTACCCTTCAACAACACCCCCGAGGCCAGCCAGCGCTACGCCGAAGCATGCGCCGCCGACTGGGACGCCGGGCGCGCCGTGCGCTTCGCCATCCGCGATCGCCAAACGCGCGAGTTGTTCGGGGTCGTCGGCCTCGATTCGTGCGTCCACCTGCATCGCTCGTGCGAGCTCGGGTACTGGCTCAAGCTCACGGCCACGGGCCGCGGGCTCATGACCGAAGCGGCGCAAGCGTGTGTCGAGTACGCCTTCCAACGCATGAGCGTGCATCGCGTGCGCTGCGCCGCCGCGACCGACAACTACGCGAGTCTGCGCGTCATCTCGCGGCTGGGTTTCCGCTTCGAAGGAGTCGCGCGCGAAGCAGAGTTCGTGGCGTCGCGTTGGCTCGATCACGCTGTCTTCGCGAAACTCGAAACCGATCCGTGAAGCCTGCCCGCGAGCGCGGCACGATCCGGCTGGCCCGGGGCGCGCGCGCCGAGTAGCCTGGGGGCCGTGGACCTGTCTCCGGAGCTCCCGCAGCGCCGCTCGATCCCGTTCTTGGTGGTCGCCCCGGCGGTGGTGATTCTGCTGGGCGTCGCCGTCGCCGTCGTGATCGGGGCGCAGGGCGTCCGGGACGTGCGGAGGCAGAGCGACGAGGCGGCCGAGCTTCGGGCGCGACTGCTCGCGCAGACGCTGGCCGAACGCCTGCGCGTGGCGAGTGACGCCGACTACGGCTTCGTCGTAGAGCGCGCCGCCCAGCGTTCTGGCGCCGAGTGCGTCGTGATCCGCCAGGACGGCAGCGTCGTCGCCGACGCCATGCTCGCGCCATTGCCGCCCGCCCGCTTGGTCGAGCTCATCGTGCGCGGTCAGGGAGAGTTCGTCACCAAGGTCGGCCGCACGCGGTTCTTCGCCGCGGCTCTGGGCCGGCCGAGACAGAATCTGTCCGTGGTGGTCTTCGTCGACGCACCGGAGCAGCCCTACGCGGTCCGCTCCCTGGTGACCTCGGTGGGTGCCTTCGCGGTGATCCTGATCGTCGTGGCCGCACTCGTCGCGCTGGCGCTCGCTCGCGACGTCCACGCCGACGTGCAGTACGTGCGGGAGCGCATCCTGCAAATGGCCAAGGAGGGCGTGGAAGCATCCGGCCGCCTGATCCCCGTGCGCACCATCGATCAGGTGGGACAGCTCACCGCTTCATTCAACCTCTTGGTCGAGCGCTTCGAGGCCGCCGAGCGCGCCTACCGCCAAGATCTAGCGGGCGCGCTCGCTTACGACCGCGATCGCTCGGCGTTCCTCTCCGCCTTGAGCCACGAACTGCGCACACCTCTCAACGCAATCCTGGGCTTCACCGACGTGCTCTTGAGCGAGGTCGACGGCCCGCTCTCCGACGAGGCCCACGAAAACCTGACAGTGGTGCGGCAAAGCGGCCAGCACCTACGCTCGCTGATCGACGACATCCTGGACCTGTCCGCGCTGGAGTCGGGCGAGCTCAGGCTGCGGCGCAAGGACATCGACGTCTTCGCGATCGCCGAGGACGTCGTGAAAGAGCTACGCGTGACCGCAGAGGCCAAGCAGCTCAGCATGGTGCTCTCGGGCACCACGGCAGTAGCGTTCGCCGATCCCCGGCGGGTACGCCAGATACTGAGCAACGTCGTCGGCAACGCGATCAAGTTTACGAGCACCGGCTCGGTCAACGTCGCCGTCGTTCGAGCAGGTTCACTGGTGCGTGCCAACGTGGAAGACACCGGGCCCGGCATCGCCATCGACGAACACGAATCGATCTTCGAGGAGTACCGCCAGTCGGGCGACCTCTCGGTGCAACGCGCCGGCACCGGGCTCGGCCTCGCCATCACCCGGCGCCTGGTCGAGATGCACGGCGGCGAGATCAAGCTCGAGAGTGCGCTCGGCGTCGGCTCGCTGTTCACGATCACGTTTCCGGTCGATCCCCCGCCAGGGGTCACTCGCTCGCGCAGCGAGGCGCCCCCTCCCTCAGCGCGTAATGATGATCAGGGTCCCCTGACCGTTGAGCGCTGACGGAGCGACACCGTTCCATCCCTCCGGCAGGCGCGGACCCGTCCATTCGAAGAGCCATTTGCCATCGCGCGGCGAGAGGTTGACGCAACCCGCGCTCATCGGATCCCCGAAGTTTTCGTGCCAGTAGGCCACGTGCAGCGCAAACGGCGGGTCGAAATACTGGGTGTAAGGGACGTCCGCGATCCAGAAGCGTCGATTCTCCCCCTGATCGGGGCTCATGTCCTGCGCCAGGTGCTTGAACGTGACGCGGAAGCGCCCGACGGGCGTGGTGCTGTACTTGACGTTGTCGCGCCCCTTCACCGGCACCCCCCCGGCGCCCGGGGATATCAGCGTCGTGAACACGGGATCCGCGCCTCGGTACGCCACGAGCACACCTCGCGTGATGCTCACCTCGATCCACTTCTCGTCAGCGGCGACGCCCCAGGGCAGCTTCTCGGGCGCTTTCACGATGCTTGCCTGGCCTGCGCGCACGAACAGCGGGCGGCCGTCGGCGTGACTCTGCAGCGTCCGCCAATACTCGGCACCCCGGAACGCGATCGCGGGCTCGGAAGCCAGCCCTACCGAGCTCCTCACCGGCCAGTGTTTGCCGGTGGCCTCGAAGCTTCCGTCCTCGGCGCGCACGTAGCGGGGTTCTGGTTCGCTCCGCACCCACGCGAGCGGCAGCCGCGTCGCGGAGCCGAGCTGCACGCCTTCGAACGTGGACTCGCGAAACGGGCGCACGCGGTCGGCGGGCACCAGCGTGCCGTCCGCGCTGAAGAGCCAGGTTCTGCCGGCGTGTTCGAAGCTCTGGGTGTAGGCCAGCATCGAGCCCAGCGGGATCATGCGGCGCAGCAGCGCTGGTGTGTCCGGCTGACTCACGGAGCCGCCGTCGGCGAAAAAACGCGGCGTGGCACCGCTCGGCGCGATCGCGCGGACGACCGCTAGCTTTTCGTGGCCACGGTTGCCCCAGGACAGCTCGCCGAAGCTGCCCGGCTCACCCAGGAAGCGCTCCGCGTGCTTCCACTCCTCGGGCGTCGGCAAGCGCCGATACATCGGGGCGTAGTTCGATAGTGCGTAGTTGTAGGGCAACGGCGCGCTCGTGGGTCGGGCCTGTTGCATGCTCTTGACGAAGCGGTTCGGCGCGAATGCGGTACGCTGATCGGCACAGATGTAACCCTCGGGTTCGATGGCGTACCAGCCTTTGGCACAGCCGGGACCGCGCACGGGCTCGCCGGTCTTCAACCGCGCGGACGCGCCTGCCCGGAGGTAGCCGAGCCCGTTCGGTGTCAGCCGCGGCTTCGCGTAGATCCACACGGCACGGCTCGCGGCCCACACGCGCTTCTCGGTGCTATTGGGCGACTCGGCGGCGCGCTCGGTCTGTCCCAAAGCGGCGCCCAGGAAACCCAGCAGAACCACGCCGCCGGTGGCACCCAACGTGACGAGCGGTCGCAGCGCGCTCCGTACCCGAGATCTGGTCACAGGCGCACTCTGGCAAAATCAGGAGCGGCCGGCCAGCGTTAGCGCTAAAGTCCGCAGCCGGCGCCCGAGATGGCAGCGCGCGAAACCAACCATGGGTCGAGAAAGAAAAACCAAAACTACGGTCCCCGACGATGCGCCAGCGCGCGTGGTGAGCGCGGGCTCGCTCGACGAAGACCAGCGCTTCGACCGCTTGTTCAGGCCGAAGACCTTCGATGAGTTCGTGGGCCAGCGCAAGCACTTGGACAATCTTCGCGTCTTCGTGCAGGCCGCCCGGCAACGAGGCGAGCCACTCGACCATATTCTCTTGTGCGGTCCCCCCGGGCTCGGCAAGACGACCTTGGCGCACATCCTGGCCAACGAGATGGGCGGCGAGCTCCACGTGACGAGCGGTCCTGCGGTCGAGCACAAGGGGGCGCTGACGGGCATGCTCACCCGGCTCGAACGCGGCGACGTGCTCTTCATCGACGAGATCCACCGCCTGAGCGCGCCCGTGGAAGAGGCGCTGTACCCCGCGATCGAAGACTTTCGCATCGACGTGATGATGGGCGACGGTGCCTTCGCCGAGAGTCTGCCGCTCGACGTCAAGCCCTTCACGCTGGTGGGCGCGACCACGCGTACAGGGCTCTTGACCAAGCCGCTGCACGAACGCTTCGGGCTTACCCTGCGCCTCGACTTCTACGATCACGAAGACCTGGCCAAGATCATTCGCCGCAGCGCGCAGTTGCTCGGCATCCCCTGCGAAGAAACCGGTGCCAAGCTGCTCGCAGAACGTTCACGCGGCACCCCGCGCGTCGCCAACCGCCTGATCCGCAGGGTGCGTGACTTCGCCGAAGTCGAGGGCGAAGGCAAGGTCGATCGGCGCATCGTCGAGCTCACCTGCCAGCGCCTCGAGGTCGACGCCGCGGGCCTCGACGAAATGGACCGGCGGCTTTTGTCGATCCTGATCGAGCACTACGAGGGCGGCCCAGTCGGCGTAGAAACGCTCGCGGCCGCCCTGGCCGAACCCCGCGACACCGTGGAAGACGTGTACGAGCCCTACCTGTTGCAGCAGGGGTTTTTGGGCCGAACCCCGCGCGGCCGCGTGGCCACTAAAAAGGCGTTCGCGCATCTCGGGCTCGAGCAGAAGAGCATCAAGGGCCAGGGGTCCTTGTTCTAAGAAAAAAACACCCCGGGTGCTCAGGTTCCCGGGGTGTGCAGCACCTCTTGGCGGGCTTCCCAAGCGAAGGCCCGCCGCGAGGTGGATGCTCGTAGTCGAACGGCAGCTCGGCACGCCGAGCGGCGAGCCACCGCAGCCTCAGCTCATTCTGCCGGCACTTCCGCCGGAGTCGCCCCCGAAGCCTCTTTCATGGATATGGGGGCCGCCGCGCTCAGGCTGCTCAAGCCCATGTCGTAGGCGTGCATCGAGTGCTCACCGTCGTCGAGCCCGTCGATCTCTTCCTCGGCGCTGACGCGTAGCCCCATGGTGGCCTTGATGGCGTAGAACAAGAGGAAGGCAGCACCACCCGCGAAAGCGGCGTAGGCAGCGATACCCATCAACTGAATGGCGAGGGTGTGCTCCGGGTTGGTCGAGAACAGTCCGACCGCCAGCGTACCCCAGATTCCACACACCAGGTGCACCGACACGGCACCGACGGGGTCGTCGATCTTGGCCTTGTCCATCAGCACCACGGAGCCGATGACCAAGCCACCCGCGATGAAGCCGACGACGACCGACATGTTCGGGGTGATCACGTCGGCGCCAGCCGTAATGCCCACGAGCCCTGCCAAGATGCCATTCAAGGTCATCGACAGATCGGGCTTCTTCGACACGAACATGTAGGCCAGCATCGAACCCAGGCCGCCCGCCGCCGCCGCGAGACAGGTCGTCACCAACACGCGGGAGGTCGCGTCCGGATCGGCCGACAGCACCGAGCCGCCGTTGAATCCAAACCAACCCAGCCACAACAGAAAGCAGCCGGCCGTCGCGAGCGGCATGTTACTGCCGGGGATGGGCGTGATCTCGCCCTTCTTACCGTACTTGCCGAGGCGCGGCCCGAGCAACATCGCTCCAGCCAATGCGCCCCACCCGCCGACCGAGTGCACCAGGGTCGAGCCGGCGAAGTCGTAGAAACCAGCATCGTTCAACCAGCCGCCGCCCCATTTCCACGAGCCGCCGATGGTGTAGACGCACGTCACGAAGAATACGGAAAAGACGATGAAGCTCGAGAACTTGATGCGCTCGGCCACGGCACCCGAAACGATCGTCGCCGCCGTCGCCGCGAACATGCCCTGGAACAAGAAGTCGGTGTAGTACGTGTAGTGACCGGAAGCGTAGCCAATGGTTTGATCGGCGGCTTCCGGAGATTGGATGAGCGCGCCGGCAAAGCCGAGGTACTTGCCCATTTGCCAGCCGTCCCCGGGGTACATCAGGCCAAAGCCGATCAGGTAGTAACTGATGAGCCCAATCAGAACAATCACGGTGTTCTTGTAGAGAATGTTCACCGTGTTCTTCGAGCGCGTCAGGCCAGACTCGATCGATGCGAACCCCAGGTGCATGATGAACACCAGCGCGGTGCACAGCATCATCCAGGTATTGTTGGCGTAGAACTCACCGGCGCTCACCTTGGGTGCTTCCTCGGCGAGGGCGAGGGCGGGGGCGAGCATGGCGAGCGTTGCGAGTGACAGGGTGACTACCTTTTTCATCATCAACTTCTCCTCGTTGCCTGGTTGGCTGGCGCGCGGATGCCTCCAGACCTGCAATTAGGCGCATCGGTTGAGTAACGAGGAGCTGGTTTCTCGAATGTTTCACCGAAACCACCGGGCGATTAAGGGGCCCAGAAAGCGACCGATTTGTCGGAAACCCAGCGACAATTCGCCCAAATGCGCCGGAACTGGGGAGCCGACGCGTGAACATTCCCGAAACATTTGCCTCGGGCGCCGCCGGCCTCGCCGGATTTTACTTCATTATTCTAAACAGTTGAGAGCACGCGGCTGGCGATGGTCGCACTAGGGCTCCCGAGGCTCTAGGATGCGCGCTCGATGAAAGTCCGGGCCGTAGCGCTGGGCGAGCAACGCAGCAACGCCATCGGAACCGTGGAGCTCGAGTGCGCTCCATTCGGTCTGGTCATCGCTTATCTGGGGGTCGGCTCGTTCTCGGAAGGTTACGCGCCAGGCGCGCTCACTCGCGGCACGTTGGTCACGCTACCGTACACCGCGATCAGGCAGGCCCGCTTCGAAGGCGAACGCTTGCTCTTGGAGGTCGACCCTCAGCTGACGCCGCACCACAAGCTCGTCCTCGGCGGGTTCACGATCGGCGACGGCACTCACCGCCACGAGCTCTACCGACAGCGTTTGGTCTTGCGCACGGGAGCCTTCGGGTTCGCTCTGGTGTGCGCGCTGGTGGCAGCCCTCGCGGTACCGCGGCTGTCGCCGAGTTCGAGTGCAACGCTTGCGATCGGCATCGCTGGAATCGTCGCGGCGACAGTGCTTGGCTTGGGGTTCTTCATCGACAGGAAGCTGGTCTCGGGCGAACTCACCGGCGAGGCTGCGCAAAACGCGCTCGTCCACGACCTGCGCCTGTACCTGCCGGATCTCGTGCGCTTGGATCGTCCCGCGCCGAAACCGCCGAAAGCGCTTCCGCTCCCGGATTTTCAGGGATTTCTGCCGCGGACCACCGCGGCCATCGTGATCACGCTCACCGCCGGTGGTCTCGCCGCCGTACTGGTCTCGAAATGGATGCTCGATGCGCCCGAAAGCGTGGCGCGCGCGGATCGGACGCTCCCCGAAGCGGAAGCGTCCGACAGCGAAGCCAGCCCTGCGGCCGCTGCTGCGCTGGAGCTCGACCCGGCCCCTGTCGCGCGGAGCGACGATCGTGCAGCGCCCGCAGCGCCCATCGCCGCGGCGCCAGCGGCTCCCCCCACCGCTGCCCCTGCGCCTGCGGCCGACCCCGCCGTCGGCGACGTGGTGCGCACGGGCCAGTGCCAGTGTGCGCGCTCCAGTTCGCTGCTGTGGCAGCAAGCGGTACCCAAGCTCAGCGTGCTCGTGCTGTCCACCAAGCTGCGTCAAGAAGGGCGCCGCAAGCACCTCGAGCTCGACATCGCGGTGGTCAACAACTCGGGGGAGTCCCTCAGCGACGTGACGCTGCGGGTCAACTTCTTCGAACGCGACCCGCCGCCGTCGAACCAGCGCCATTTCTCGCGCCACCGCGTGTTGTTCTTCGAGGGGCCGCTCGAACCGGGCCAGGCCATCAAGTGGTCCACCGAAGCGCGGGGCATCGAATTCGAGCTCGAGAACCCGGTGCAGGGCGACATCGGCCCGGGTGGCGACGGCGCTGCACCCGCCGACGCTTTCGCAGAGCTGCTCAACGCCAACCATCGACCCGTGCGCCTCCACGGCGCGATGATGTTGGCCTACCTCGGAGACGTCCGCGCCAAGGAGGGCGCGCTGAAGCTCCAGGACGCGCTGCGCGACGAAGAAGCTAGCTACCTGCGCCGGGTGCTCGACGCGATGGCGCCCGTGCGCCCCTGCCAGGTCGAGGTTTCTGGCGCGGGCGCCACGCGTCAGGTGAAGGCGTGCGTGTTCAACGCCTCCGCGCAGAAGCAAGAACAGCTCATGGTCAAGCTCAACGCCCTCGACGCCGGCTTCAACCTGGCCCACCCGGTCGGTAACCCGCCGGGTATTCTCGGCGAACGTGTCTGGAACCTGCCCGGGGCGATCCCGCCCGGTCAGGGCGCGCGCGTGGAAACCAGCGTGAGCCTGAGTGAGGTCAAGGGCGACGGCGCGAAAGCTTTCGAAGTCCTCGTTGGGCAGCGCGGCCGAGCTTTTTGACCAGCGCTACCCTCCGACTTTTGGGACGAAGAACGCCGCGTGCGCTTCGTTCAGCAGCTCTCTGAGCGGAACGCCCGGCGGCGCCCGCGACAGGTCGACTTGGGCCACCTGCTCCGGCGTCGCGAACTCCCCACCGAACCAATCGCTGTCGGGCGAGAACATGTTGTAGCGGTAGCGCCCGAAATCGAGCATGTCGTAGCACTTGTACATGCGCCGGAATCGCAGCACCTCGGCGATGTTGATGCCTGAAGGATCCCCTTCCAGCTCGTGCCCTTCGTACTGACTGAGCGGATCGACGGCCAGACGCTGGTCGAGCTGGAACAAGATGTCCTGCTCCGCTCGGGTGAGCGGAATGCTGACCGGCAACACCCCGTGCATCTCGGCGAAGTGCTCGGGGCGATGCATACCGAAGCTCAGCGTGTGGACCAGCGGTGTGCGCAAACAGAAACGAGCGTTGAACTGGATGGGGGTTAGCGGCGCGGTCAGCCGGCGCAAGAGCGGCGGCGCGTTGAACAGCTGACCGCCCTTGTCGTTGGGCGAAATGACGAAGACCCCCATATCCCGCGCGTTCGCCAGCAGAATCGCCGCCCAGTTGCGCTGAAAGAAATAGTAGTAGTGCAGGTTCACGAAGTCGAACAGGTCCGTGGCGATGGCTTCGCTGATGATGCGAACGCTGGCGTGCGTGCTGAAGCCGATGCTACCGATGACGCCCTGTTCCTGGTAGCGCTTGAGTACTTCGACGGGCCCGCCCCGCGCTAGCGCCGCGTCGAAGCGCGCGCGCGTATTGATCCCGTGCCATCCGTAGAGATCGATGTGATCGAGCCGCAGCGCCTGCAGCTGCTGCTCCAACATGCGGTGGGTCGCGTCCGCCGTCATGGGAGCGCCCTTGGTCATGAAGAAGTAGCGGTCGCGCGGGACCTTCAGTTCATCGAGCACCAAGCCCAGGCAGTGCTCGCTCTTGCCATAACCGTGGGCGGTTTCGATGTGATTGATACCGGCGTCGAGCGCGCGCTGGACCGAGTCGCGACACTCTTCGCGCATCTCGCGGTGCACCTCGTGGCGCGGCTCACTCCAGCCGTCGTGGTAGCGCATGCCGCCCAGCGTGACGACGCTCAGCGCGCGGTTCGTGCGCCCGAATCTACGATACTGCATGGGCGCCCGTTCGTTGCGGCGCTCGACGTCGCTCTCGCGTCGCGATTCAGGCTCCGTGGGCACATCCACGCTCAGGGTTTCTTGTATTGAATGTTGAACTGGCGGAAGGCGGTTTCGAGCCCCGCCTTGTCCTGAACCTTTAGCATCGCCTCTTCCGGGCTTACAAGTCCGTCTTTGACGAGCTGCGCCAAGCTGTCGGTCATGAGTCGCATGCCAATATTGCGCCCCGTTTGCATGATCGAGGGTATCTGGAAGACCTTGCCCTCGCGGATCAAGTTGGCGATGGCGGGGACACCGAACATGACCTCGAGCGCCGCGACGCGCCCGCCACCGATCTTCTTACAAAGCGTCTGGCTGATCACGCCCTTCAGGCTTTGCGAGAGCATCTGTCGAATCTGATTCTGCTCGGCGGACGGGAACTGGTCGATGATTCGATCGATCGTCGACGGAGCCGAAGACGTGTGCAGCGTTCCGAACACCACGTGGCCGGTTTCGGCCGTCTCCAACGCGATCGCGACGGTCTCGAGATCGCGCATTTCGCCGAGCAGGATGATGTCCGGATCTTCGCGCAGCGCGGCCCGCAACGCCACCTTGAACGACTTGGTGTGCTCCCCGACCTGCCGCTGGTTGATCAGGCACTTCTTGTTCGGGTGCACGAACTCGACGGGATCTTCGATCGTGATGACGTGATCGTGCCGCGTTTCGTTGATGTAGTCGATCAGCGCTGCCAGCGTCGTCGACTTGCCGGACCCTGTAGGACCGGTCACCAGGACCAGCCCTTTGGTCAGCTGGCACAGTGAGAGCAACTCGCGCGGCAGCTTCAGATCGTCGACCGACAGAATCTTGCTGGGAATCACGCGGAAGACCGCGCCCACGCCTTTCAGGTCCACGAACATGTTGGCGCGGAAGCGCGCCTTGCCGACGAGCTCGTACGCGAAGTCGGTGTCGTGGCGCTCTTGAAACTCTTCGCGGTTCCTGGGTGGCACGATGGGCCAAAGCAAGCGTTGCAATGCCTCCGGCGCAATCGGCCCCTGACCAGGGATCGGGCGCATTTCGCCGTCGACCCGCAGCATCGGGACGTGCGCCGACGAGACGTGCAGGTCGGACGCCTTGCGCTCCAGCATGGCGTGCAGCAGCGCGTCGATCTGCGCCGAGGAACCACTGCTCAACGCGACGCCCGTGGCCTGGTAGTCGTGCGGCAGCGGTGGCACGGTCCGAAGCCCCGGCTGCGGCGCTGGCGCGCGCGCGGCTCCGATGGGAGCTTCCGCATCGAGCTCCGAGAGCGGCGCTGCGGCGACTTCGGGGCCGCGGCGCGCTGGGGCCACCGGCGCCGCCGGCCGCGCAGCGGCTGGGGCCACGGCCCGCATCGGCTCGGGCGCACGCGCGGGCGGTGCCAACGAGGCTTCGTCGTCCGAACAGTTGTCCAGGTAGAACGTCGCGTGCACGAGCCCCATCTTGACTTCGCAGGTCGCGCGTACGGGACCTTTTCCATCCAGGTCGAACTCCCACTCCGCCCACCCGGACGAGAGGCCGCGTTTGGCCTCCGGCGTCAAGAGCGGCTGCAGCGCGGCGTTGATGCTTTCTGGGCTCTGCGCCTCTCCGCGCACTTCGTTCTCCCCTTTTGGCGTCACCACGACGGTGCGTCGGCCCGGAACCAGTTTTAGCTCGACGGCCCCGACGGCGAGCGCCCGCTTGAGCAGCTCCCTCAGGTTGATGTTCTGCAAGCGTTCTCTCCTTTTGCGGCGGCACGGCCGCCGTGAACCCAGCGCCGGTAGCCCAGCCCCGGTAGCCCAGCCCCGGTAGCCGAGCGCCGTGAGCCCAGCGCCGGTAGCTCAGGCGTGAATGTAGACGACCGTGCCACGCTCCTTGTTTAGCGTCGCGTGCCAATCCGCGGGGACCTGGGGATCGGTCCACTCGAACAACCACGCCGCATCCTGCGGGGCCAGGTTCACGCACCCGTGGCTTCGCTCGCGACCGAACTCATCGTGCCAGTACGTCCCATGGAGCGCATATCCCTTGTGAAAGTACTGAACGAAGGGAACATCGAGCAGGTTGAACGAATCACTCTTGTCATCGTCACCGTCCATGGTGCTGCTGACGGCTTTGTGATGGATCATGAACGTGCCACGCACGGTCGCGAACGACTTTTCGGGATCGGCGAGGCCGCCGCGGCCGGTGCTCACCAGGGTGGCATACACCGGGCGCCGACCTACATAAGCGACCAACGTCTGGCTGCGGATCGAAATGTCGATCCATTTGCGGTCACCGGTTGCGAAGCTGGGGAATGAATCTCGCGCCGGGAGGATGCGCAGACCTACTTGTGGGACGAAGTCGCCGTTCCGCGTCTCCAGGAAACCATTGGGTGCGCTTTGGCCGGTGAGCTTGACGCCTTCACGATGCGCGATGGGCTCGCCGGGCAGCATCCCCCCCGTTTCGGCGCGGGTGTATCTGCGCGAGGGTCCCTGATCGGCGAAAGCTACAGGCAAGCTTTCCCCCTCGTCCAACTGCACGCCGTGAAAATCAGTCGGCTTGACCAGCGCCAGGCGGTCGAGCGCGAGCACATCGAGCTCGGTGCTGAGCCCGTACTCTCGATCTTCCCAAATGAAAGTGCGCTGGAGGGCGAACCCTGCATCCGGGCTCGCCTGCCCCGCGTGCACCGAATAGTGCAGTCCCGTCTTCACCCCGTACGGCTTGCTCAGCTTCCGCACCTCCTTCAAGAACTGCGGCGGTGGTTCGGGCTCGCCGAGCAGCTCGCGCCACCCGAGGCGCTTGGCTTTTTCGCGCCAGGTGAGCACATTGGCGAGCGTGTCCCTGCCCTCGACCACCATCACCTCCTCCACGCTGGGCAGGCGAAAGTACCGGTGTGGCGGACGCTGGGTCGACATCGCGTACAAGTACGGCAGGCCCTTGCCTCGTTCGGGTCGCACCCCGACCTGCGTCACGATCTCGTGAGACAGGTCGAGTGTTGCTCCCTTGCCTACGCACACGAATCCGCGCGGGTTCACCCGGTACCAGCCGCCTTGGCAGCCCGAGTTCTTGATCTCGGGTCCGCGCACGTCGACGATGGCGCCGGCTCGCAGATAACCGTAACGCGTGCGCTGGGGCCCGGTGTCCGTGTACACCCAGGTCCGCCAAGCGATGCTGGCAAGCTTGGCTCCGCTGGGCTTGAAGGGCAGGTTGTCCTGCACCGTTCCCAAGACGCTTTCGCGAACCTCACCGCTGGCTCGTCCCTGCCCCGACACCTCCGCTGCGCCAGGCTCGGCGACCACGACGACGGAACCTGGCGCCCGCTCGGCGGCCGGGGGCTGCACTTGGGAACACGCGAGGCCGAACCCTGCCATCAGGCCGACCCAAAACGAACGCAGCAAGCTCACCGGGGGTCAGTTAGCACAGATCGCGCGCGGTCGGAGGCCCGACCCCAGCACGATTTTCGCCGACATTTCGAGGGCGACAAGGGCCCAGCGCGCGCGGCATGCTCGAGCTTTGCCCGTGCATGCGAGAAAGTCGTGAGGATCCCCCAAGCTGCGTGGACCGTCGTCAAAGAGGTCGCCCGCCACCTGTTGCGGCGCCCGGTGGTAGGCATCGCGGCTGCGGCCCAGACCGCCGACGGCCGCTGGCTCTTGATCCGGCGTGCAGACAGCGGCGAGTGGGCGTTACCGGGTGGCACCCTCGAATGGGGAGAGCCGCTGCGTGCGGCGATCGTGCGCGAGCTGCTCGAGGAAGCCGGTGTGGACGCGCTCGACGAGGGCACGCTCGAGGGCGTGTACTCCGACCCCGACCGGGACCCGCGCTTTCATGCCGTGACCGTGGTCGTGCACGTGCGCATCGGGCAGCCCACACGCCCGCCCGTGAACCCGCTCGAGATCACCGAGGTGCGCCTGTTCAGCGACCACGAACTGCCGGAGCGGTTCTCGCACGGCATGCGCGACATGCTCGACAACGTGCGCACGAAGCGCCGATATTGGGAGTGACCATGTTTCGAGTCGAACGCACTGCGTTGCTGTTGATTGTCGTCCTGCTCTCGGGTTGTCAGCTTGCTCTCGGCAGCGTGGAGGTCAAGCCGGTGCATAGTTCGGTGCAAAAGCCGAGCAACGTGGCGATCTATGTCGCGATCAAGGACGGCGACGCACGGCTGACCGATCTGGACGAAAGCAATTTCGCCGTCTACGAAAACGACAAGCCCATCGACCAGAGCCAGGCTCGACTCACGCTCTTGGCTCAAGACGCGGCGGTCGTACACCACGTGCTTTTGCTGCTCGACCTGAGCGGTGAGCTCGACCAACGCCAGCGCGAAGATCTAAAGAGCGCGGTCGCCGGCTTCGTACAATCGGTGAGTAGATTCGAGGGCGTCTCCGTGTTCGGCTTCGACGGAGGCAGCGAGCTCCGCAAGCTCGGTGAATTCCAGGTGGGCCACAGCGGCGAGGTGCGGCTCACGGGGCTCACGTCAGGCGACCCCTCCCGCAACCTGAACGGCGCGGCGATCTTGGCCATCAAGCGCCTCAACGCCCAGCTGATGCGTGTCAGACGGCCAGTGCGCGTGGGCACGCTCGTGGTCTTTACCCGCGGCCCAGACGTCGCAGCGCGCGAAACCAGCGACACCGTCTATAGCGCCCTCAGCACCAGCGCCTACGCTGCCTTCGCCGTGGGTGTGAGATCCGAGGGCAACTACTACCTCGACGACGTCGGGCCCTCCGGCAAGGTCGAGGCTGAATCGGCTGCTGCGCTCGGTCCCGCGTTCTTGGAAGCAGCGCGCTTGGTGAACGACGCGCGAGCCAGCCACTACCTGGTTCAGTACTGCTCGCCGGCGCGTGCAGGCACGCCCATCGTGCGACTCGAGGTGAGGTACGTCAACCAGGCCGGAGAAGAACGCACCGGCGACGTCGAGCTGGGCTTCGATGCGAGCGGGTTCGGCCCCGGCTGCGACCCTCACAGCACCCCCACGTTCCAAACCCGCGCTCGCGATCCGTGGGACATGGACCTCGCGCCTGACCCCAACGAGGGAGTCCCCGCACCTCGATCTCCCTCGGGTGCTCCTGCCACCGCTAACGAGCCGTCGCCGGCTCCGACGACGCCTCCTGCCGCTGCTACGGGCGACGACGAGGACGAGGGTTCGATCGTGCCTCCGCCCGACGGCAGCGGCTACGAGTGATGCCACGAGCCATGGAAAACCAAAAGGCGACCGGGTCACCCAGATCGCCTTTTTGGGGAATTCACTTCCGAATCGAGGTGCCACAGCGCCTCGCGTTCGGCCTCACGCTCCTGGCCGTCGCCGGTGAGCGTGACATCCTCACGTCTTGAATCGGGTATCTCGAGACGAGCCCGCGCAGTTCGCGCTGCCTGGCCCGCAACGACATCGGGAGGTTCGTCCCGATGGCTTCGGCCCAACGCTCTGGAACGCTTGCGTGTGCTTTCAGAGACTGTGTTCGGAGGGCTCCTCGTTTCCGAAGAAATGCGCGTTCGAACCCAGCGCCGTCCAGACCGTGCTTTTTCAACAGGGTCCTGCCGGCACCTTCGCTCGTTCACGCCGCCTTCTCGACACTCGTGCTGCTGAACCTGTGCTTCCACCGTGAGATGGTCAGCACTGCGTCCAAGAATCGTCGAACTTCTGACGTCTGATGTCGCTCGAGTGAGCCGTCGCACCAAGACTCCACCTTTGCAGGACGGCCATGGCCTCCTGGGCCTCGTTCGAATGCCGATCGGATGCCCGAGATGCCTCATCGGAGCCAAGCCACGTCGCAGCGCCCCCGCGTTGACGGGGACGGCACTCCATGGCTCAGACGCCTTCCGCTGATCGGTCGAGACACGATCGCGCGGCCTGGGGCTCGCGTCACCGACGCACCCATTTCACCGCGACCGCTGCCCGTAGCGTTCCTCGGGACGGGCCGATGAACGGACGAAGCCCAAGGAACGATACGCGCTATCTCGCTCGAGACAGCTTCTGCTACCCGATTGTCAAAGACGAGCGCTCGAGGTGCACGACGCTTGGCGGTCCCACCCGAAGCTGGGACGAGTGCTGCTGTTCATGCCGCAAACACTCACTTTCACCGACCGGCGAAGCCCGAGCCTTGGCTGTTCACCAGAGCCCAGATGCCGCCCATCGACTGCTGACATTCGGTGGCGCGCGTGGATCCCACACGAGCCTGGAGGCGTCTTCGAGCACCGCATGACAGTGCCCGTCCACGCATCCAGAATGCCTATCGCCAGTCAGAACTCACCAGCCGAAGCCGGGATTGATCAAAGTGGATCGACGCGACGCCGAACTTCGACGCGACGCCGAACTTCGACCCGACACGGGTTCGCTTCACCAGCAGACCTCGAAGGGCCCACTGACGACGCTAGGGACCGCCGTGCCTCTGGTTAGGGAGGGACGGCGGCCTCGCGTGCCGCTGACTAGGTCATGATCACCAAACGAAAGTTCGAGCTTCCGTGGCAGGAAAAGAACCTCGCCGGAGGCGAGCGGTTCGAACATCCCGCGGGATGCTGGTTCCGAGGAACCAGGAACCGACCGGCGCGTCGCCAGTCAGCGATGGGGCATGCCCAGAGGCCAACTTTCGACTGCGCCAAACACCTCGCGTCGGCAACGTTCGACTCGGATCATCGGAGACATGATCCAGCAGAACGCCAGCCGAGGCAGACTCGACGAACCACCGCGCGAACGATAGCCCGGTGAGTGACCACCAGAAGTGCTTTCAGTTGCCGCAAGCCGCACCGATCGCTCAGCGCTGCCACGCCAGGAATCACGCGCCACCGCTTACGACGGTCACGTGAGATTCACCAGCGTCACACCTTTTTGCGGACCACCTCAGAGAAGCCCTGACGAACTCCCTTCAGTGTCCCGGCGATGACTTCGAAGAAGCTCCGAGGCCCTCGCAGTGCTTCGTGCAACCTCTGCGTTCTTTCTCTGCGCTATTGCGCTGCTCTGCGTTTGCCTGCTCTGCGTTATCGCTTCGCAGCGTCAGCATCACAGCGGTTTGCTTCACAGCGCGTCACGATTGGATGTGCCGTGAACTTCCATTGAAGAATATGACGCGCGGATCATGGTCCGGCAAGGGGTAAAATCAGTTCCGACGCCATTTGCGTTTGCAGAGCACACGCGCTGTCCATCCGTCCTCGCTCGTCCGTCGTCTGTTCACATTTTCGGGGCGATGCCCGCGCGACGATCCGACGCCGCGCTTCACGCCGGCGCACGAACCGCGTTGCGGCATCGTTCTTGCGGGCATCGTTTTTGGCAGTGCAACGAATGCGCCAGACGCTCGATGCGCATCACACGCCACGCACGACGAGCCCACGCGCCGCGCTCTCGGCTGACGCCGCGGACTCACCACGTTGATGCGCCCACGCCGATGCGCCAGGGCCTACCCTGGTATCCCGGTGGTCGGGGCGGTCGGAAAGGTCTCTAAGTTGCTTGAACGTCACGCGCCCCTATTGGATGAGCCTGTCAGGATCTGATGATTGGCGGCTTCCGGAGTGTCCTTGACGAGTGATGTGCTTGCCCCGCCCGGGCTGAGCGATTCACGAAACCCAAACGCTGCGATCTGCGAGCGGCAGAAGTAGATGTTCTCCTTGGTCTGCGCTTGGTGTTCTGGGCAGTTCTTAGCGGCGGTCGTGACGCGCCTCCAGTTGTACGAAGAGCGGTGCAGAAAACTCGTATGACATCAGGAAGGAGATGTGATGAATCATCAGACCGGGGTACCGGTTTTTGCGGCCGCGGCTCGCAGCCCGGCGAAAGCGGCGGCGTTCGCCACAGCCTGCGTCTCGTTCTGAGAAGGCAGCGACCGGAGGCTGAGCCCTTCAGCCACGGGCCCGGTGTGCCGTTTACGGACAGGAGTATGGGTGACCGCCCTTTAGCCGCCGCGGGGAATCCTGCTTCGACGCCCCCCGCGCCCGCGCCGTGCATCGATGAACACGTCGACTCGTGCACGAAGATCCGAGCAACCTCGACCAGAACGACCGGAACCTCCCATCGGGCGCGCTTGCTGTTGGTCGACGATGATCCCGACGTTCGGCTGATCCTCGCGCGGCAGCTCAGACAGCAGGGCTACTATGTGGACGTGGCTGCCAGCGGTCAAGAAGCGGTCGAATACGTCGATCAAACCAGCTACGACGTGATCGTCAGCGATGTGCGCATGCCGAGTATGGACGGGATCGAGCTGCTCCAGGTCGTGCGCCAACACGACCTCAGGGTGCCGGTGGTGTTGCTCACCGGGGCACCCGTTCTCGACGGCGCGGTGCAGGCCCTCGAATTCGGCGCCTTCCACTACCTGGCGAAGACCACGGGCCTGCCGGAGCTCGAGCGCGTGGTCGACCGGGCTGCGAGTTGGCGCCGGAGCCGCGTTCCTTCGGACGCCTCTCAATTGCGGCCGAGTCACACGGCAATGACGGCGCTCCATGCCGGTCTGGACGCGACCCTCGATCGTTGCCTGCAAGAACTCTGGATTGCTTACCACCCCATCGTCGACGTCGTGCACCAAGAAATCTTCGGGTACGAGGCGCTGCTGCGCAGCACCGAGCCTGCACTTCCGCATCCGGTGCTGGTGTGCGAGGCGGCCAAGCGCCTCGGCCGTCTCGACCAACTCGGGCGCGTCACACGCGACCGTGCCGCCGAGCCCTTCGCGGGGGCGGCGGCCCCGCCCGGCCTGCTGTTCGTGAACTTGCACGTCACCGACCTGGACGATCCGCTGCTGAAGAATCCCCGCGCACCTTTGTCCCAAATCGCCGACCGTGTGGTTTTGGAGGTGACCGAGCGTTCCAGCCTCGATGAAGTGAAAAGCACGCGCTCGCACATCGCCGCGCTGCGAGAAATGGGGTTTCGCATCGCCGTGGACGACATGGGGTCGGGTTACGCCGGTTTGACCAGTCTGGCTCTACTAGAGCCGGACTACGTGAAGCTCGACATGTCCCTGATCCGAGACGTACACTTGAGCCTGACTCAGCAAAAGGTCATCCGCTCGATGACGGACTTGTGTCGAGATTTAGGCATGAAGGTCGTAGCAGAAGGGGTCGAAACGGTGGACGAGCGTGACGTTCTGATTGAATCTGGTTGCGAGCTGTTGCAAGGCTTCCTGTTTGCGAAGCCAGGCCGCGCCTTTCCAAAGGTAGCGTGGTGAGCGAGCGATTCCTCTCTCCAAAACCCCGCATGGGGCGAGAAGCGTGGCTCCCCTCGCGACCGGCGGGCCCCACCAGCATCGACCAGTCCTCAGGAATGCAGCCCGCGTCGACCCCGACGCGACCAGAACTGCCCGTGGTGCGTACGGGCGGCTCGGGCCGCGCGTCGATTCCTTCCTGGGTCGAAGACAGCGAATACGACCGCGATACCGAGATCACCGATCTGCTCGAGGGCGCCGGCAGCCAGCGCGAACTGCAAGCGAAGAACCGTCCGATCCTCGTGCGCCTCGACGGCGTGCACGCGGGCCAGATCTCGTCCTTGGACGGAATCCCGCTGACCGTGGGACGCCACCCCGGTAACCGCATGCGCATCCAAGACCTCGGCATTAGTCGCTTTCATGCGCGCATGTTCCAAACGAATGGGGCCACCTTCGTCGAAGACCTCGGCTCTCAGAACGGCACCTACGTCGCGAGTGACGGCGACCGCCAGCGGCGCCCGGCGGACGCGCAGCGCCCGCTGAAGGACGGCGACGTCATCTACATCGGCAGGCGTGTCGGGCTGCGCTTTGCCTTGGTCGATGAAGAACAAGAGCAGCTGATGCGCCAGCTGTACGAGTCCAGCACGCGCGACGCGCTCACCGGAAGTCACAACCGCAAGCATTTCGACGACCGGCTGCACAGCGAGCTCGCCTATGCCCTGCGACACCGGACCAGCGTGGCGCTGATCATGATCGACATCGACCATTTCAAGTCGGTCAACGACAAGCATGGCCATGCCGCCGGTGATTTGGTGTTGAAGCAGACTGCTCGAGCCATCGCGCAGCGGCTGCGCACCGAAGACATGTTTGCCCGCTTCGGCGGTGAAGAGTTCGCGGTGATCTTACGCGGGGTGAACCTGGTCGGTGCCGCCCGCCTGAGCGAAAGGCTGCGTACGACCGTGGCCGCGCTGCCGGTCGTCGCCAACGGCGCCCCCATTCCCATCACCATCAGCATCGGCTGCGCGACGCTGGCCTGCTGCGAAGAGAAGTCCGAAATTGCGCTGCTTGCCGCTGCCGATCGCCGGCTCTACGGCGCCAAGAACGGCGGGCGGAACCGAGTCGTTTCCAGCGGCTGAACGCGAGCCGACGAAGCCCGCTGCGCGTCGGGGCTTGACCCCGGCTCGGGCGTCCTCTACTCCTGACGGCCACCCATTGGCAATCAGCCTGGAGGCAGCGTGGCACTGGACCTGGAAAACCTGAAGTCCGAACGGAATGCACTGAAGACTAAGCTGCGAGAACTCGAGCAAGAGCAGCGCAAGCTTGAATCGGAGCTGAAGAAGTTCCGGCAGGCCGAATTGCAGACCAAGCGCCAGATCGAAGCCCTGAGCACCCTCATCGACGACGGCGGGGCCGAGCAGAAGTCCTCCAGCAAAGCCACGGCAGAAACCGAATAGGCGCCAGCTGCCTCCCCGGCGCCTTGCCTCGGCTACGATGGTTCATGTTGGTCCTGGGTCTCGCAGTCGGAGCCTACGCCGCACTCGTCGGCGCGGTTTACGTCGCCCAGCGGCGCATCATCTACCCCACCCCCGGTAGAGTGATTCGGCCGGAGGTCGAGGATGCCTCGCTCGAGCGGATCGCCGTGCCTGGTGGTCGGGACACGGTCGGGCTTTACTTCGCCGGGGCGGCCGACGCCCCCACGCTGCTGCATTTTCACGGCAACGGCGAGCAGATCGCGGATCTGATCGCGCTCGGTCGCGCGCTGCGTGCGCGAGGTCTGAGTTTCTTCGCGATGGAGTATCCGGGCTACGGCGTCGCCGAGGGCGCGCCCTCCGAGCAGGCGAACTACGCCGCCGCCGAAGCCAGTGTCCAGCACCTGCAGGCGCGGCACGCCGTGACCCGCGACAAGCTCGTACTCCAGGGCCAATCGCTCGGCACCGGAGTGGCAGTCGAGATGGCCCGACGCGGCCATGGTGCGCGCTTGATCTTGCTGAGCCCCTACACGAGCATGGTGGACATGGGCAAGCGGACACTGCCGATTTTCCCGAGCGATTTCATTCATGATCGCTACCTGAATCTGGCAAAGGCCCCCGCCGTCCAGCAGCCCACGCTGGTGATCCATGGGACCCATGACGAGGTGATCCCAGTAAGCATGGGCGTGCGGATCGCCGAAGCGATTCCGCGCGCCGAGCTCCGACTGGTCGACGCCGGGCGTCACAACGACTTGTTCGTGGCGAGCGGGCGCCAGGTGCTCGACGCCATCGAACGCTTCTGCAGGTAGCCGGCGGAGCTCACCGGCCAGCGCTGGTTGCTGCGGCGCCGGGAGCAGCCGGGTCGTCGTCGCGATCGGGGAGCTCGAGCACCACGGGACAGTGATCGCTCAAGGCGCTGTAGGCGGCGGGCGTACGACTCGGGGGGAAAGGGCGGCAGCTGACGTCGGCGCAGTATCCCGCGACTTGGCTTTCGACAGCACCCACCCCGCGCGCGAGCCCGCCGGAGAGCACGAAGTGATCGAGCAACACGCCCGCGCCTCCGTGGTATTCGCTGCACGTCTGCCGTGAGGCGACGAGTGACCAGGGGGGCTTCGCCGCCGCCAGCTCGCGCTCGAACCGCTCGAGCTCGGCGCCAGCGCTGATGGCGGGGGAACAGTGGCGGCAACCCATGGTGTTCAGATCGCCCCCGACCACGACGTCGTCGTCGCCCCGAACGCCGGTGGCCTGCGCGAGCACGCCGCCGAGTCCGGCCAACGAACGCAGCCTGAGCTCGTGGTCGCGACGCTGCGGCCCGCTCTTGAAATGGACGCTGACGACGTGCAGGTCGAGGCCGCCCGGAAACTCGAAATAGCCGCCGAACCCAGGCCGCAGTTGGTCACGGCACGGCTCGCCGTGAGGATTCAGCCCTGCGTACGTCTGAAAATCACTCGCGCGCGTGCGCGCGGCGTCGTACAAAACCCCGACGTGCTGAGAGGTCTCGATCGGACAGGGATCGAGGCGCGTCTCGAAGCTGCCGCCGGTGTGGCGGTTCAGCGCCGCCACCAGCGCGCCGAGCGCTTGCCGCCCTCGTGGCGTCGTCTTGATCTCCTGCAGCAAGACCACATCCACGCGTGATGCCGCGATCGCGCACGCGAGCCATTCGATGTCCGTCGCACGATCGCCGGCTCGCTTGCCGGGCATGCCATCGGGAAACCACCTCAGGTTATAGGTCATGAAGCGAGCCACCCCCGGCTCGCGCGGGGCCGTCGCGGTCGCGAGCCCGTGCAAGCACTCTTCAGGCCCGCTCCACACCGATGCACGCGCCGGCGCCGGCGCCTCGTTCGCTGCCCTCAGGTAACGTTCCGTGAGCCAGCCGTGCACACCGTCAGTCGCGATCACGCGAAGCCAGCGTCCGTCGCGGCTCTTGCCGACGACGCTTACCCAGGCGCCGTCGGGCAAACGCGCGGAGACTTCGGCGGCGCCGGCCTCGGGATGCAGGGGCACGCCCAACCGATGCCGCGCCACGACGCGCGCTCGTTGGATCGGCCGAGGCGCAGCACTGGGCGACGCCGGCGCCGACGCCGACGCGCGCGGCTCGGCTGCTTCACGATTCGACGGCGGACGCTGACTCGGTTGCCGGCACGCCGCGGTCACCACCAGCGCCAACCCCCCAGCGAGCCCACCACAGAGGCGGTGACGAATGCTCAGAGCGCGCCGTCGGCAGCGTCGTACTCGCGCGCCCGCCGTCAAGGATCCAACAGGCGCAGGGTAAGCTCCACCTGCCGTCCGGAGTTGAAGGTGAAGTTGGCTTTGCCCGGCCGCACCCGGGTCGGCTCCACGAGACGTCCGATCTGCCGCAGGTCCTCGGGTTCGGCGAAGCTGTCTTCGAGCGCCGGCACCTGACGGATCACCGCCGAGAGCTCGAAGCGCTGGTTCGCCGGAGGCCCTCCCTCCGCGGAAGCCGCAAAGGTCTGGTTTCGCAGCAGCAGCACCGTGCGACCAACGATGCGCGCCAGGTGCTGCGCTGGTGCAGGCTTGTCGAGAACCGTGCCTTGTCCGACCACTTTGCCTCGTGCGTCCACCTGGATCTCGAACACCGCGCTGCCCGCGGCCCCGATCGCCAGACCATGCCACACCTTGTCGGCGGAAGCGATGCGCGGCACCGCCCGCGTGAAGGCTTTAGCAACGCTCACCGTATTCGCGGGTAGCGAGTCTTGACCGTACGCGGGCGCCGCCATGCTCGCCGCCATGGCTGGTCCAGCGCTAGCCGAGGCCTCGGCGGCGGGTGTGCCCGGCGCAGCACTCGCAGCCGGCGCTGCGGGCGTGGGCGCCGGCGCCACTGCTCGACCCTGCTCCCGAGGAGGCAGCGCCGAGGCGCCCGAGGACGGTTCCAGTGCCGAGGGCGTGACGGGCTCTGGAGGCTCTGCGGGCAGTGGCGTAGGGGCCGCCGGCGCCGGGGGCGGGACCGGCGGCGCCGGCTCGCTCGGCGCTTCGGGGCTCGCGGGGCTCGCGGCGCTTTCGGGCTCCGAGTCGGAGGCGGGGCCTGGGGAGGGACTGGGCGGAGCCGGCGTTGGTGCGTCCAGCGTCTCGATCTCGAAGGTGTTGCCGACGAAACGCGCAGGCGCGAGCTCGTCCCACGCACGTTCGGCGCCGCGGGCCGATCGAACCAACCCCAGGAACAAGAGGCCGTGCAAGGCGCCGGAGGCAACCAGCGACAGCGTGGCAAGGACCGCGGCATTCATCCGGCGTGCAGGTTGTGACATCCCTGGACACTCCGGAGTTCCCGCGGCCTTTATCTCGCGCTGTCAGCGTGACCGCGAGAAGTGCAGCGAATCACTCTCCCCGGGGCCGCTCGCGTTGACCGCAGGACCCAAAAGGCCAAGCAGTTCCACCTTTTCCAACGTTTCGCGCTCGAGCAACGCCTCGACCAGACGATCGAGGCGATCACGGTGCGTCGCGAGCAGGTGCACCGCCTGTTCCACGGCGGTCGTGAGGATGGTCCGGGTCTCTTCTTCGATGGCGAACACCGTGGCATCGCTCGTGCCGCCCTCGGTCGCGACCTTCTGGCCCAGAAACGGGTGTTCCGTACGGTGCTCGTGGAAGACCGGCCCCAGGCGCTCGCTCATCCCGAAGTGTGCGACCATCTTGAAAGCGATGTCGGTGGCCTTCTGCAGGTCGTTCTCGGCACCGGACGAGGTGTCGCCCAACACCAGCTTCTCAGCCGCATATCCCCCCATCAAGTAACGCAAGCGCGACTCGAGCTCGGGTCGCGTCATGATGTGGCGGTCGGCACCGGGCGTCGACTGGGTCACGCCCAACGCCATGCCGCGTGGCAAGATGCTCACGCGGTGCAGCGGGTCGGCGTGGGGCGAAAAATGCGCCGCCACCGCGTGCCCGGCTTCGTGGATGGCGACGCGGCGCTTTTCTTGGGCGTCGAGCTTCGTCTCGCGCGGATCACCGAGCACGATCTTGTCGAACGCAGCGTGGAAGTCGCTCGAGTCGAGCTGAGTGGCGCCACGCCGGGTGGCGTTCAACGCGGCCTCGTTCGCGAGATTCTCGAGCTCAGCACCGGAAAATCCGACCGAGTTCTTCGCGATGGCTTCCAGATCCACGTCGTCCGCCAGGGGCTTGTCCCGGGTATGCACCTTGAGGATCGCCTCGCGCGCTGCCACCTCGGGCCTGTCGATGAGCACCCGCCGATCGAAGCGGCCCGGGCGGAGCAGCGCCGGATCGAGCACATCCGGGCGGTTGGTCGCGGCGAGTACGATCACCATGTCGTTGCGAGCGAAGCCGTCCATCTCACTGAGCAGCTGGTTCAAGGTTTGTTCGCGTTCGTCGTGCCCGCCCCCCAGGCCCGCGCCGCGCGAACGTCCCACGGCGTCGATCTCGTCGATGAAAATGATGGCTGGAGAAACCTTCTTCGCTTCTTCGAAAAGCTCACGCACACGCGAGGCGCCCACACCCACGAACAATTCGATGAACTCCGATCCGTTGATGGAAAAGAACGGAACGCCGGACTCACCAGCGACCGCGCGCGCCAGCAGGGTTTTTCCGGTGCCGGGGGGCCCCACGAGCAGGATACCGCGCGGAACCTTGCCGCCGAGGCGGGAGAAATGATCGGGGTGGCTCAGAAACTCGACGACCTCTTGCAAGTCACGTTTGGCTGGCCCCAAGCCCGCCACGTGGTCGAACTTGACCGGGACCTGGTTTTCGCGGTCGAAGCGTTTGCTGCGACCCTTGATCAGCCCCGCGAGCGGGCCCGCCCCGCCCACGCTCGAACGCCGCGCGGCCCAGAACAGGAACCCGCCGATCAAGATCAGCGGCAGCAGGTTCACGAAGATCTGCAGCGCAAGCGGTGGCTCTTCGTCGACGATGTCGATCTTGACCCCCTTCTCGCGCAGCATCGGGAACAGATCTTTGTCGTCTTGTGCTGGCAAGGTGGTGGTGAACGTGTCGACCACCCGACCGTCGATGCTGGTGCCATCGGTCATGTCGCCGAGGAGCTGACGGCCTCGGAGCTGAACCCGTTCGACCTGCCCGTTCGAGACTGCCTCGTAGAACGCGCTGTACGGCAGCGAGGGGTGCGACCAGTCGTTGGAGGAGCTGAACTCCCACAGGAAATAGGCGGCTACGAGCAACAGCGGCAGCACCCAGGGGCGCCGAGGTGTCGTGGGTGGTGGTGCGCCGGCTGGTCTTTTCGAGAGGCTCGGCCTCCAACTATTTCCGTCTGCCATTCCAGGGTAAGGTAATGTCACGCGGCACCGATGTCGATGCCCGAGCCGTAGCGCCGGACGCTGCGGCTCCAGTGCGCGACGCCAGGCGCGGCAATTTGGTCGAATTCGAGCGCACTGCGCGCGCGCCCGCGCTACCTGCGGTAGCCGCGCTGCGACTCAAGCCGCCCGCTCGAGCCAGGCGAGCGCTTCCAAATGATGCGTCTGCGGGAACATGTCGAAGCCCTCGAGGTGGCGAAGCTCGAACCCGGCATCCAGGAAACCGCGCAGGTCTCGGGCGAAGGTCACCGGGTCGCAGCCCACCACGCACAGCGCACGGCCGCAGATGCGCGCCATCGCCCCCAGCCCCGCTTTGACCCCAGCGCGCGGCGGATCGACCAGCACCAGATCGAAGCTTTTCGTGTCACGCTCTCTAGCGCTTGCGTAGCGGATCGCATCGTCCACGACGAAACGTCCCGACAAACTCTGTTCCCGGGCCGCGCGCGCCGCGGCGGCGACGGCGGCGCGGTTGGACTCGACCCCGACACCAGGCACCCCCGCCGCCATCAGCGGCAAGCTGAAGTTTCCGGAACCACAGTAAAGGTCCAGGAACTCGCGCGCCCCGGACGCGAGCGCGAGCTCGACCACGCGCGCCACGAGCGCCCGATTCACCGCCCAATTCACCTGCGAAAAGGCGCCGGGCGCAGCGTACAGGTAGACGCGCTCGTCGAGCTGGAAGCGCTCCAGCTCGGCGTCGCTGTCGGCACTCGTCGCGACGGCGTGCTCCCGCCGGAGTTTGCGCAGCAAAGCCTGCGCCTCCACCGGCACCCATGCCACGCCGTCGCGCAGAGCGAAGTAGAACGACGTGCCGGCATCGGAGCGGCGAATTTCGACGAACGCGAACTGCGTGATCGCACCCGGTGCGCCCCGCGCGAGCTTACGCAATGTCGTCAGCGCCTGCTCGATCTCGGGCGCGGCCACGTGGCACCGGCGCGGCTCGACCAGCTCGTGCGACTGCTTGCGAAAGAACCCCACGTGCCCGTCGGGCGTGATCTGCAAGCGGAGCCGATTCCTGTAGCCGAATTCTGAGCCCGCCCGAGTCAGTGACGTGGGCAACCGGTCCGGCTCGACACGACCGACGCGCTCCAGCGCGTCCTGAAACAAGCCCAGCTTGGCGCGTGCCTGTGCCTCGCTGCCGAGCGCCATCAAGTCGCAGCCGCCGCACTCGGAGTACACCTCGCAGACGGGCTTGACGCGATCGGGGCTGGCCGAAACGAGTTCCCAGCTCAACGCGCGAGCAACACCGGCCTTGCGCTGCTCGCTGGCGATCGACACCAGGTCGCCAGGCAAAGCCCCGGGGACCAGCAAGGGTTCACCGTCCGGACGCCGCAGAAAACCGTCGCCGCCAGGGACCAGCTTTTCCACCCTTACCGGGTCGCGAGGAGCCACCGCCGGGTCGTAGCCGAACACGGGCGGCCCGCAACCCGCCCGTGGTTCGGGCGACACTACAAGGCTCGGCGGGGCCCGAACAACCCCGCATCCAGGAGCGCCTGCGCCTGGCGCCGGTACTCGTCCGCGAGCGCGTCATCCCTGCCCTCCCGCAGCACCACCGGCCGCCGCTTCATTGCCACCAGCGTCCTGCCTTCACCGCCCCAGTCGTTCTCCACGTCGCTCCAGCCGGTGTCGGCGTCCGCGCGGAGCTCGGGGAGCGTGTCTTGCCGCTCACGAACGTCCAGACCAATCAGAGTCGGCGTGTCGCTGCGGGACCCGCTGGATGGCGGGCTCCGGAGCTCGCCAGGGAGCGAGGCGGCCCGGACCACGATTTGTTGGCGCGGGCGGCGCACTCGAACCCTGACGCGCGACACCGGAGTCAGCTCGGGCGCTGACGCCGGACGAGAGACGAGACGCGGCCGAGTCATAGGACGAGTCATCGAGGACTTTCGGCGGATGGCCAAACAAATCGCAGCCGAGACAGCAAAGGTGGCGTTGCGACGGACTTCTCGCTTTTGTCCGCACAGGACCGGGGGGCAGCGTCGAGAGGCTCGATCGAGGCTCCGCCGTGCGCGAGTCGTCGGGTGAGCGGATGTCGGATACGCGCAGCCGCTCGCACGAGCGCTTGCCTTGCCGAGGCGTCGACCGGGGCCTGCTTCGCACGATGGCATTGGGGCATGGCAGGGCAAGTTGTGCACTCGTCGGGGCCGGTGCCCAACCCGTGGCGCTCCCCCGCGCTCGAAGGCGCTGCCCTGCCACAGCGCGCGCGGCCCAGGCGTTCGGCGAAGGCAAATTTGTTGCACAACATTTTTGCTGAGACGTGGATGGGGTTAGTCTCGCGGACCCACGTGCGCGAGAGCCCTGCCGGCTCCAGGCACGCGGGGATCAACCAGTCGCCGATCTCGCAGAGACGGCTCCACCAGAGACGACAGAGCAGTAGTGCACGCGGAGTTAATCACCCCAGTAGAGTTCGTGAACCGGCGGGAGCGGTGTAAGCCGGTTCTGAGGTTGTTCGCAGAGCGAGTGCTCCTGGAAACCGAGCGCGGCGATCGAGAGGTCAGCTGGCCGGTGCTCTCTCTGAGCTTCGACTATGGAGGCCGCCGTGTGCGCGCGCTTTCGGGCAACACGGACGCCGAGTGGGATCCTCCTAACCCCACCGAGCGTGGCTTTCGCGACGAAAAGGCCGAGGCCAAAGCGCAACAATTGCTGGAGCGCTTCGGCGCCGTCGAAATCGACTGCGTCGACGGCTGTATCCCACCCTACGGGTCGGAGGCGAACTACCTGGTCTGCCTCGAGCCGAACGCACACGCGGCCTGCTCGTTCAGCGCGCAGGCGCTGCCGGAGCTCGAAAAGCACGGCTTCACCATCGTCATCGATCCGGACTACCCGTACCAGGTGCTCGACGCGAGCCCCAATTGGTACGGCAAGCTCGAGCAAAACGACGAGCAGCTGCCGTTGTTCGGTGAGACGCGCAACGACTGGTTCAGCCTCGAGCTCGGCATCTTGGTACAGGGGGAGCCTTTCAATCTGGTTCCGGCGCTGGTCGAGCTGCTCGAGCAGACACCTGACGGCGCTTCGCTGAACTCCCTCGCCCTGTACCCCGCGCGATTCCGAGCCATCCACGTGGGCGACAACCGTTACCTGGCGATTCCTTGGGAGCGCCTGGAACGCATCCTGTTGGTGCTGCGCGACCTGTACGATCCCGCTCAAGACAGCGAGAAACGCTTCGATTTCGTGGGTATGTTGGTCGGAGCCATCGGACGCTTGCAGGAGGCGGTCGAACAATCCGGTGGCAGCTTCACGCTCTCGGGTTCGGACGAGGCGCTATCGCGAGCAGAGGTCTTGGCCAAGCCCCCGGCGTGGTCCGCGCCGCCAAGCTCGCTGAACGCCACGCTGCGGCCATACCAGCTCGACGGTTTGTGCTGGATGGAGCATCTCCGCTCTCAAAACCTGTGCGGCATCTTGGCGGACGACATGGGGCTCGGCAAAACGCTCCAGACCATCGCCCACCTCACCGCAGAGAAAGAGGCGCGGCGCACCACCCGTCCCTCGTTGATCGTCGTTCCGACCAGCCTGGTCGGCAATTGGCGCCGCGAGTTTTCCAAGTTCGCCAAGCACCTGCGCGTCGTCGTGTTGCACGGCAAGGGTCGCCACGCGCACTACGCCGCGCTGGACAACGCGGAGGTGGTCATCACCACCTACCCGGTCCTGATTCGCGACCAGAAAAGCTTCATCGGGCGTGAGTATCACTATGCGATCTTGGACGAGGCGCAGACCATCAAGAACCCGCGCTCGCTCGCGAGCCAGGTCGTCCGGCAGCTCGATGCACGCCACCGCATGTGTCTGAGCGGGACGCCGGTCGAAAACAATCTCGGCGAACTGTGGGCGCTCTTCGACTTCTTGATGCCTGGGTTTTTGGGCACGCTGGAGCAATTCAAGAATCGCTTTCGCACGCCCATCGAGGAGCAAGGCGACGAGGACCAACTCACAGTGCTCAGAGAGCGGGTGGCACCGTTCATTCTGCGCCGCCTGAAAGAGTCCGTGGCCTCCGAGCTGCCGCCCAAGACCGAGCTGGTGCGCGCCGTCGAGCTCAGCGCCGATCAACGCGATCTCTACGAGAGTATCCGTGCGGCCGCGCACGGGGAAGTGCGCAACGCCATCAAGAAACGAGGCTTCGCCGCCTCGTCGGTCGCCATCCTCGACGCGCTGATGAAGCTGCGCCAGGTGTGCTGCGACCCGCGCCTGGTCTCGGTCGAGGCCGCCGGCAAAGTCGAGCAGTCCGCCAAGCTCGACCTCTTCATGGACCTCTTGACCCGTCAGCTGGCGCAGGGGCGACGCGTCTTGGTCTTCTCGCAGTTCGCCAAGATGCTGGCGTTGCTCGGGCACAGCGTCGAGGCGCGCGGCATCAAACATCTGACGCTCACCGGCGCCAGCAATGACCGCCAAGGTCTGGTCGACGCCTTCGAGCGGGGCGACGCGGACGTGTTCTTCATCAGCCTGAAGGCGGGCGGGACTGGCTTGAACCTGGTCAGCGCCGACACGGTGATCCACTACGACCCGTGGTGGAACGCGGCCGCGCAAATGCAGGCCACCGATCGCGCCTATCGCATCGGTCAGAAGCGTCCTGTCTTCGTCTACAACCTGATCGTGTCCGGCAGCGTCGAGGAGCGAATGCTCTACCTGCAACGCCGCAAGCGCGCGCTGGCCGACAACTTGCTCAGCCGAGACAGCTCCGGCATCGTCGGGCTCCAGCCGGATGATATCGACGATCTGTTCGCCCCGCTCGAGTAACGAGCGCGTCCCAACGACGCGCTCGGCGGGCGCTCAGGCACCCGTTACTGCGGGATGACCTTGAACTCGATGCGGCGATTCTTTTCCTTGCCGCCCGGCTGGGCCTCGTCGGCGACGGGTTCGCCCGCGCCCGCACCGCGTGTCTGAATGCGCTTCTCGTCGATGCCCTTGCCGACCATGTAGGCTTTCACACTGTCGGCGCGATCTTGCGAAAGCTTCTTGTTGTGCTCCGGGTCACCCTCGCTCGAGGTGTGCCCGACGATCTCGATCTTGATGTCCGCGTATTTCGCGAGCACCGCCACCGCTTGATCCAGCGTCGTGAACGAGCGCGGCAGAATTTTTGCTTCGTTGTGCTGGAACAGGATGCCCTCGATCGCGCCCGAGAACTTCTGCACTTCGCTGGGCACCTCGTCCGGGCAACCGTCGCCATCTTCGAAACCGTTCTTGGTTTCGGGCTTGTCGCCGCACTTGTCCACGTCGTCCATGAAGCCGTCACCGTCCGAGTCGCGGATGGGACAACCGTCGGGCGCGACGCCCTTCTCGTCCGCGCACTTGTCGCACGGAAGCGGCACTCCATCGCCGTCCTTGTCGGGGTCTGGGCAACCGTTGGCTTCGTCGCCGGCTTCGCGCGGGCAGTAGTCGTCGGGATCCGCCACGCCGTCTCCGTCCGTATCCAGCGGGCAACCGTCGGAGCTGGCGGCGGGTACGCGCGGACACTTGTCTTCGGCGTCGGAAAGCCCGTCACGATCCGAGTCGGGCGGCGCGGTGGCTGGCGTGGACTCACCACGCCCCAGGAGCGCGCTGACACCGAGCAACACCGCGGGACTGTGCGTCTGATCGCCGTCTGCGGCGGCGAACTTCTGCGTCAAGGTGTCGCGGACGTCCAGACGCAGCGCCACGCTGTTGCTGAGCGGCGCCTTCAGCCCGACACCGGCGACGATCGCCGGGTCCATGTCGTTGCCCATCGGTTCGCTGATGCCCCCGAACACGCCGCCGCCGACGTACAAGAACGGCGTCAAGCTCATGCTCGGAAGCTGCCCTACCAGGACCACGTCACCACCGTAGAGCATGGCGCTCCGACCGCTCTCGACCTCGCTGGGCGAGGCGAATGCGCTACCTTCGAGGCCTAGGAACGCGAGCGGAAAGTAACCGACGCGCATGCCGACCTCGAGCGCGGTCCCCGAGTACGGCTCCTGCGTGACGCCCTCGCGCGGGGCGAAGATGTTGTGCTCGTCCGACGGGAACAACAGCCCCGCGAACAGGCCGAGCTCCCAGGTGTTGGCCATGGGCTTGTAGCGCTCGTTGTACCCCGTGAGCCCCGCCCCGTCGGCATCGGCTTGAACAGCGACGGATTCCGAAGCCTCGGTCTGGGCGTGCGCTTGGCTCACCAAGAGTGCCAGAGCAGAGCTACAGATCACGGTCTTCTTCAGCATCACGCATTTCCCTTATTGGCTAAGTCGATTCAACCGCACGCGCGGCGCCGCCAGTGCAAGCGACGAGAAGCACGAGGCTCCCGGGGCGTACGTCGGCGTTTCGCTTGATACCATCCTTTCGGTCGTGCGGGGGACCAAACGCAGCCAGCGCGCCGCGCCGGCTGCGCCCGGCCACGCGACCCAACGCCCCACCTCGAGGCTCTGCTCGCGTGGGCGCTGCCACACCGCGCGCGGTGCACGGGGACTGCATCAGGTGCGACCCAGGTGAGCAGGTGAGGCAGAGCAGAGCTTTACGCCATGAGTTCACTCTTATCGGGGCACCAGTTCGGTGCGGGGCGATGTTATGCTGCCGACCATGCGCGCTGCACGAACAGGAGCGAGAAGCCGAAGGAAACCTGGTACCAATAGCCGCGCCGAGTTCGCGCTGCGAACGCGGCTGGGCGCTCTCGGCATCGCCCTACTGGCGCTGACCCAAGCTTGCGAATCCGAGTCGGCGGGCACCGGCGCCGCTGCGGCGAGCGCCTCGGCACAGAAGCCATCGAGCTTGGTGGTCCCGGTCGAAGAGAAACCGGTGGAAGCAAAAGCTCCCGAGCCAAAGAAGCCGAAAAAGAAGCTCGAGGACTGTCCCGCCGGCAACACGCTCAGCTTCGACGACCCCGCGCTCGAACAGGGCATTCGCTTCAAGCTCCAGAAGGCGAGCGGCGCATTGACCAAAGCAGACCTGGGTCGCCTCGCGTCACTCAACCTCTCGCAGGCCAAGGTGAACGAGCTCGATATCTGCGTATTCCCACACATGACCAGCCTGAAAGAGCTCTTCTTGGGACCGGGTGATCTCGACGACCTTTCGCCCATCGCTGCTCTGAAGAATCTGGAAACGCTCGGCGCCTCCATCAATCAGGTGAGCGACCTCACGCCCCTCGCGGGGCTGACCAAGCTGGACCGCCTCGACCTGGGCCGCACCCAGGTCAAAGATCTCTCACCACTGAAGGAGCTCACGCGCGTGACCGAGCTCATGCTCGACAGCACGCCAATCGAAGATCTGAGCCCGCTCGCCGGCATGAAAGATCTGGAGAAGCTCAGCATCAACAAGACCCAGGTCAAGGACGTAAGCCCGCTCGCCGGACTCAAGAAGCTCAAATTCTTGTACGTCGCCGAGACCCCCGCGGACGACGACCCCATGAGTTTCTCCGCCATTCGCGCCAACGGCACCAAAGTCATCAACCTGTGAGCGGAGGCTGGAGCACGACGCGCACGACGCGCACGACGCAGCCCGCGACGCGCACGACGCAGCCCGCGACGCGCACGGCGCAGCCCGCAACGCGCGAATCGCAAGTGTCGCCGCGCTGGCTCCCGAGCGCGGTGTCGGCGCTCGTGCTCGGGGCCCAGCTCGGCTGCGACGCTGCACCGAAGCCGGCGCCAGAAACCACGCCTTCGGGCGAACGCTCGCCGGCGCACGGAGCCCCGGCGGATACGGCCGCAACCGCCGCTGCGAGCGTGCGTGCGGCGGCGGAGTCTCATGCAGCCACGGATCGTCAACGCGACTGCTGCATGGGAAAGAACGAGTGCAAGGGCAAAGGCGGCTGCGCCGTGCCTGAATCGCACGGCTGCCGCGGACAGAACGCGTGCGAGGGCAAGGGCGGCTGCAACGGTCACTGCCCGCGCGAGTGAGCCTCGAAGAGGCTTCCCGCCAGCGTCGATGGAGTCGGGCATCTCAAGACGAGAATGGCTCCCAAGGTGGGAGACACACGGCCATGTCGGTGAGGCTGCTGTCTGCGCTAACCACGGGCTTCGTGTGCGCACGGAGCGCCGAATGAACGCCGGTTAGACACGCGTGCGGTGGGTGGGGTGCAGGTGACTGCCATGCGCGGCAGCGAGCGAACGCGCGCTCGGGGCGCAGATTCGGTTCGCTAACAGTTCAAGAATCTCGACGGGTCCGTGGCAAAAATGTAACCTGGTCCTGCATGCGCGCAGAAGAAACCCTGGTCCAATCGCCGATCGCAGAGTCGCTGATCGGCAAGACCCTGCGCGGCACGTACCTGATCCAAGAGTCGCTGGACCAGGGCGGCATGGGCATGGTGTTCGTCGCGGAGCACGTGCGTCTGCACCGCAAGGTAGCGGTGAAGGTGCTGGCGAAGCACCTCGTCAACGACCAGCACGCACTGGCCCGCTTCCATCGTGAAGCCGAGATCATCAGCCAGCTGAACCACCCCAGCATCGTACAAGTGGTGGATTTCGACGCTACCGACGAGGGTGAGCCCTACCTCGTGATGGAGCTCTTGAGCGGGGAGAGTTTGGAAGCGCGACTCGATCGCGAACGACACCTGCCGCTGGTAGACGCGATCGGAATCGCGGTGCAGACCGCATCGGGCCTGGCGGCAGCCCACGACGCTAGCATCGTGCACCGCGATCTGAAACCAGGGAACGTCTTTTTGATGCGCGTCCCCGGCGAAGGCATCTTCGTGAAGCTGCTCGACTTCGGCATCAGCAAGCGCGCAGGGGCACCACGAGGCCTGACCGGCGAGTTCGATATCCTGGGCACCCCCGACTACATGGCTCCGGAGCAAGCCTCGGGACGCACGCGAGAGGTCGATCATCGAGGAGACCAGTTCGCGCTGGCGGTGATCACGTACCAAATGCTGACGGGTACCTTGCCGTTCGCGGGCAATACCGTGATGGAGGTGCTGCAGCACGTGCTGCACGACGCACCGGCCATGCCCAGCTCGATCATCGACAGCTTGCCCAAACATCTCGATGACGTGCTGCTCAAGGCCCTGAGCAAAGACCCCGCGTTGCGCTACATCTCGATCAGCGCTTTTGCGCAGGACCTCGCGCAAGCCAGCGAGCTGGGGCTGGTCACTCCAATCAGCGGCGCTCCCGCGCCAGACAAACTGCAACCGCTGGGCTCGGCACCACCGAGTAAGCGCTCGCCGCTCAGCGGTCGTGAGCCCACCGTGCAAATGCGCCGCAGCCGGAGCGCGCCGCACCTACCGCCATCCGTCACCGGCACCCACAGCAAAGATCGCGCGCTGTTCGTCTCCAGCGTTACCGCGGAAGCGGTGAGCGACCTGCTCGACCAGGCGCGAGAGGCATTGCATCGTGGCGACACCGAAGCCGCCGTATGCCGCGCCGAAGACGCGCTGAAGCTCGCGCGCGAGAGCGACGATTTCTTGGCGCAGCGAAGCGTCGAGGGTTCGGAGACTTTGCTGGCCAGGATCTTCGAGCAACGCCTCGGCAGCCTGGAGCGAGTCGTCGAGGTCACCGGCGCGGCGCGCGGCGTCGCCCTGTCACCCGAGCAAGCCTTCCTGCTCTCGAGACTGGACGGCGGCGTCACCTTCGACGAAGCGCTCGATCTCACTCCGATGCCTCGGCAAGAGGCGCTGCGCCAGCTCGTGACGTTGCTGCGCGCCGGCCTGATCGAAGCTCGCTAGTACAGCCTCCGGCACCACTATCGAACCATCCATCCGGCAACAGGAGGACAATCGCGCGCGGCGAATGATACGAGCCGACTCATCACGCGCGGTTTGCGATGCCACTTTACTTACTTCGATGTTGACAGCTTTTTGGTAGCTACCGTCGCAGTCCCCCGAACCTTTGACGTCAGCGCCCAGCTCCCCGATCGCAGCCTCATCCACACCGCCTCGAGCGGAGCGAATCAAGACGCATGCCCAGCTCCCACGCCAGCGCGGCAGCCGCTGCGCCCACCGAGCCGTCGCAGCGCGTGTGGCCCGACCGTCACGCGCGGAAGCGTAGCCGCGCAGGCGAAGCGGGTCCAGCTCGGGCACGCGGTGGCAGTTGCCGAGAAGCACTGCCTCGGTGTGGTGAAGGCACCATCGCAAGCGAAGACGCTGGAAGCAGCCACGGATCTGTCAACCCGGTTGACGGATCACCCGAGCAGGGCTAGACTATCGAAGTGATCGCGCGCGAACTGGTACGCCGGATTCAAGCAAGCGGTTGCACGCTCGTTCGCCAAAAAGGATCCCATGCGAGGTACAAATGCCCGGGGGGATGCGCAACAACCGTCCCGATGCACGCGGGCGACATCAAGCCTGGCACCCTCGCTAGCATCGAGAAAGCTCTTGAGCCATGCCTAGGAAAAAACTGGACCAAGTCTTCGAAGTGAAGTTTGAGCGAGACGGCTCGGGATGGCTGGCGACTATTCCCAGGGTGCCGGGTTGCATCACCTGGGGGCGGAGCATCGAAGAGGCTCGTCGCAACATCCGCGAAGCTCTCGCCACGTGCGAAGACGTGCTGGGAGACCGGGTTGAAGAGATTGCCGAGCGAGCACGGTTCGAAGAGAACTTCGACTTGCCGCGAGGAACGAAGGAAGCACTCAACGTGCTTCGCGTAAAGGAAGCTCACCAGAAGCAGATCCAGGCGGATGCTGATCGAGCCCAGGCGGATGTCGAGCGAGCTCGCGAACTCGCGGCAAGGAAACTGGGAAGTGTATCGTCGCGTGACGCCGGTCTCCTGCTGGGGGTGTCACACGAACGGGCTAGACAGATCGTGATGATGGTGAAGTCCTCGCCCCAGCGAGCCGCAACGGCCTCTAGTGGGAAGCTCAGTGTGAAGGCGTCGGCTCGCAGCACCAAGGCTCCGCACAAACGGCGTGCCGGCTAGTGTGGTGAATCTTTGATTCGCCATGGGAGCGCCCGTGGCACCAGGCTGTGGCTCGCCCACGCCACGCGTAGCCGCAAAGTGGTGTATTTCTGCGGCCTTTGAACCGACCGCCCCCGGCGTGTCGAGCCAGCGTCGCAGGTTGATGCCGCGTGCGAAACAATGCCAACTGGGAAGTGCCTTCGGGCACAAGCGCGCGCTGCGAAGCCTGCCGCTCCCCTAGGAACGAATCGAGTTCTACGACCGAGCAGCGATCGCCAAGCTGCCGAAAGACGACTTCGTGCGCTTCGTGCTGCTCACGGGCATGCGCTTGGGCGAAGCGATCGATCTCGAGTGGGAACACGTTGCGGATGGCAACGACGAGCTCCACGTCAGCGCGACGAGCAAAACGCACCGCGCGCGAGCGGTGGACCTGAGCGTATGCTCGAGCGTGATCGCGATGCTCAAACGAATGCGCACCGCCCGAGACAAGCGAGAGAAGCGCAAAACGCGAAGCCGGAACCGAGAGTCTGGCACGACGTCACGCGCGAGAGCGCGGCCGCGAAAGCGAAGCGAGACGGCTTCGGGTGGCAGGTGCTTCGCCGGACGTGCGGGACGTTCCTGACGAATGCGCCCGGGATCTTCGGTGAAGCGTCGGCGTATCGATCGGCGCGCCAGCTCGGGCACTCGGTAGCAGCGCCGAGAAGCACTACCTCGGCGTCGTGCGCGTGCCGCCCGAGGGGGGACGCCGGAGGTGGCGATGGGGATCGAGTAGCAAGCTTGCGAGCGGGCCAGAGGATTCTAATGTCATAAAATTACACAGGAAATCCTAGCTACCCCGCGGCCGGTTACGGCATAATACTAATTTGATTTAAATTAGTATTTAATCATAACCGGGAACACCATGCGCATCCCTCGAACACCTCCCCAGTTGATGGACCTGCTGACGCGAAAGATCGATCCGGGCAAGTTCCCCACGATCATACAACACGGACTTACTCCACCGCGCCCATACTTGCACTGGGACAAATTACGACACTACTCCCCACCGGCTGGTCTTACACACGAGGAGTGGTGGTTGGGGATCAAGATGGCTCGAAATCTTAAGGCCATCGACCTGCTCGACAAGGCCGGAGCGCCCTTCAAGTTTTCCATTCCAGATGTGGTCCTTCAAGAGGCCCACCAAATCGACCTGGGTGCCGGAGGGCAAGTCGAACTCCCCGAGCCGATCACCAACCCGCAAACTCGAGATCGGTACGTTGTTAGCTCGCTTATTGAAGAAGCGATCACGTCAAGTCAACTTGAAGGCGCCGCGACGACGCGTGAGGTCGCAAAGCAGATGCTAGTGACCGGGCGAGAACCGCGAGACCTCGGGGAACGCATGATCTTCAACAACTACCGAACTATCGAGTACATCCGGACGTTGACGAAGACTCCCCTCACCCCTGAACTTGTACTAGATATTCACAGACACATAACGGAAAACACACTTGACGATCCTTCCGGATGCGGAAGGCTCCGAACGGCGGCCGAGAAGCGCGTCGTGGCTGACAGCTACGGTGAAGTGTTTCACGACCCGCCCAACGCGGGTGAACTAGAAGACCGAATGATCTCTATGTGTGCGTTTGCGAACAAGCAGACACCAGACTACTTCGTGCATCCGGCGATTAGGGCGATAATCCTTCATTTCTGGCTCGCTTACGATCACCCGTTCGTCGATGGCAACGGTCGAACCGCAAGGGCGCTTTTCTATTGGTCGATGCTCAGCAGCGGATACTGGCTTTTCGAGTTCATCTCAATTTCGACGATCCTTCGTAAGGCCCCAGTGAAGTACGCGCGGTCGTTTCTGTACACGGAGACAGACGACAACGACCTAACCTACTTCCTGATTGCACAGGCTCAGGTCATCCGCCGTGCGGTTGTTGCATTACAGCACTACATTGCGAAAAAGGCAGCCGAGGTACGGCAGGCACAACGCCATACGAGGGCCCTTTATCTGTTCAATCATAGACAGGTTGATCTCATTAGTCACGCCCTGCGACATCCAGGTGATCGTTACACGATTGCGGGGCACCAACACACCCATAACGTGACCTATCAAACTGCGCGTACTGACCTGCTCAACCTCGAGAAGCGAGGATTGCTAGTAGGCAGAAAGCTGGGCAAGAAGATGACCTTCACGACCCCGGTCGATCTATCGGACGTGCTGCTCAAGCTTGAATGAGCCCGGACACGCGTCGGTCCTAGCGCCCCCGCTTTGGAGCAATCGCGATCGTCCGGTCTTTGGGTTACGCTTTGTCGTACCACGGGGAGGGCGGTGCCTCTTTGAGCTTGCTTGCGTCGGACGGTGGCGCACTCGCTCCGCACGCTACCGTCCCAGACGCGCAAAGAGCATGCCAGTCCACCGCACTCGCGAGACGATGCCCGACCATCACACCCCGGTCTAGCCTCGTTCGTTCGCTTGGTGAGTCGCGCTTCGCGTGCGCGCGTGCCGAAGGATGCCGGCGGGTTTATTGGTGCCGGTTTGGGTGCCGGATGGTTTTGAGTGGAGCGTTTTTCTCGGCGCCCCCGGCAGGAGTCGAACCTGCGACCTTACGCTTAGGAAGCGTCTGCTCTATCCTACTGAGCTACGGGGGCCGTCTGAGGTAACCGGCAGCGCGCCGACGCGGCTGCGGGACACAGAAAGTGTCACGAGGCGTCGGTGAGCGCAAGCCGGCTGATGCAGCCCCGTCAGGGGGTCAAACTATTGAAATTAAAGCAAAAATTTGTGAAAGAGTGACATGGTGTCACCCCTTGAATGCCGCTCTGGCCCCGAACCTTCGTTTTTTTGTGCGCGTGGCCGGGGGCCTGGTCGGGCTGCCCCTCTGTGCGGACTCAGGGCTCGACGAAGCGAATGTCGTCCACCCACATATCGAACGACTCGGAGTCGAACTGGAACTGGAGCTTGAAGAGCGTCGCTGGATCGAACGTCTCTGGGTTAGCCCAACTGGGTTGGATCAGTCGTTCGTCGTCCCACAGCACCGTGTACTCTTGCCACGAGCTCGTGAGTGAAAGCTCGATGGCGAAATGCCCTTCGTCGCGGACGTCGTCGATCATCACCTGCAACCGAACTGCCGTCTCGTCGTCGTCGGTCTTGGCGTAGAAGGTCACGCCTGCATAACCCGATGCGTCCACCGGCTCTTCGTCATGCTCGAGAGGGAAGCCGAAGGCCGCGATCCACTCCAAGTCCGTGCCACTCCATGAGCCCGACACGTGCATCGCACGCTTGCTGCCATCGCGGGGCTCGTCGAGGTTCTCCGGGTCGCATTCGTCGTCCGGTGCCGGAGTCAAGCTGCCGTCCCCGTCCTCGTTGGCGGTCGTGAACCAGTAGCCCGAGTAGGTGGGCGTCTCGAGTTGGTTGTTGCCGTCCTCGAGGTCGTCGATCAGCAGCACATCGATGGTCGACCCCGTGGTGGTGCTGCCACCGCTGCCGCCGCTGGTATCGCTACCGCCGTTGCCACCGCTGCCACCACTGCCACCACCGCCGTCGGTGCTCGTGATCGTCGCGGTGTTCGTCGAACCGGTGCTCGAATCGCCCCCTGAACCGCCACCGTTGGTCGTGGTCTGGTTCCCGGAAGCCGTCGAACCGCTGCCGCCGCTGGCACCGGTGCCACCGGTGCCACCGCTGCCACCGCCGCCGCTGGTGCTCGTGACCGAGTTGATGGTCGTCGTGACCTGGCTGCTCGAGCCGCCGGCGCCCGTGGTGAGTGTGCCGTCCGTTGTCTCGGAGTCGCTCGTGGTTTCGGAGTCCGCCGGTACCAATAGGTCCGGGGTGTACGTGTTGCACGCGACGAGGAAGCCCAGCGTTCCCAGCGCATTCAGTGCGTGTCTTAAGCGAAAGCCCATCGTTTCTCGGTAGTCTGTCCGCGCCCACACCTCACGTCTAGTCAGTGTGGAGCCCCCTGGTGGTTGGTAATCGCAATGATCGCGCTGGTCGAGCAATTTGCATGGGGTGAACGCTGGCCGTGTTCGATCGCGACCGCGCCCGCGGGCCAACGCCGATACAATTGTTTACGCGGATTGGAAGCTGCTCGGACGCAACGCGCGTCGGCGAGTTTTGCAGGCGTCGTGCGCTGTATGGTGAGGTCGCACCTATGCCGTCGCGTGCTACCGCGTGCCCGAGCGCGCTAAGGGACGTCGTCGTCCGCGCGTTCCACCACCAGCAGCAAATCGTCCTCATAGGCAGGGCGCTGCAACGATGCGGGATTGCCTTGGACCACCACGAACTTTGGCGGCTCTGGGATGGGTGGCGGTTGCCCGGGGGCCGGAGCTTGCGGGTCCAGCCAGCGATAGCTGTAGCGACCGTCCGGAAGCCGCACTTCGATCGACTCTGAGGGTCGCCCCGGAGTGAAGTACGCCAAGTAAAGCTGCCCGAGTTTGGAGCGGGTCCCCTGGTGCTCGCTGCGCGGCACCACGAACCCCGGGTCACTCACGAGCTCTTCGAGGCCCGTGCCGAGGCCGGTGATGATGGTTCGCAGCCGTTGGTGATCACGCATCACGTCGAGAACGGCGCTGGATCCCTTCGGCGACGTCGCTAAATCGAGCCAGCTCGCCTGGTTGGCGCCGAAGGCACCGGAGACGAAGGCGCGCCAGAGCGCGGATCGATAGCAATGCCGGTTGCTCGGTTCACGAATCGCAGCGTCGTCGTCGGCGGGTCTGCCAATGCCTTGCTGATCGATACACACGTCGACCATTTCGTTCAGCACTACCGCCCGCCTCGAGTCGGGCGCAGGCAACAGTGTGGGGTCGCGTGGAAACTCGATATCGATCGGCATCATGCGTGCCTTCGGGGCTTCCGAAGCGCCGATGGCCAAGTCGTAGGGGTCGTAGTCGCGAAGCCAAGGCAGGTAGAAAGTGTTCGCTGCCTGAACGAACCGGTCGCCTGCTTCGTCGCCGGCGTGATCGACCCGATTCACCAACTCCCAGTACACGTTCCAGAAGCCGGCGAACCGCGCGACGATGTAGCGGATGTAGTTTCGTGCCTCTTCCAGCTGGTCGCCTGCCCAAGCGTCGAGCACGTGGTCGGCAGGATCGTTCGAGTCCTCGAACCACTCGCCTTTCGCGCGCGAGCGGGCGTCGAAGAACGTGATCTGGCAGTAGATGCGGCGCTGCTGCATCATCCTGATCCAGACCTCTGCGCGCCGAATCCAGCTCAGGTCCCAGCTTACTCCGTCGTCTTCCAGCGGGAACAAACCGATCTTGAGTCGTGTCCCGTTGTGGCCTTGTTCCCGCATCAAGTCGAGGTAGGCAGCTACCTGTGCGTCCGAATAATAGTCGTCGTGAGCCGAGTCGCCTTCCGGACGCAGGTTTTCGTCTCGCTCTTTGCGTTGCGGCCCGTAGTTGTTCGCCGTGAACGACTTGCCGCCGAACCAGTAGTGGACGTTGCCGTCGTCGTGCCAGAGCACGGTGGGCGTCGTCTTGTCCACGCGCACGTGACCGTGGATCGTCGAGTCACGCCGAGCATCGACGCGCAAGCGGCCAGTGTCGGACCTGTCGCCGATGCTCCACGCGAAATGCCAGTCGCCAGGTTGGGTCGCCATGAAGCGCACCTTGTAGATATGGTCGCCGTCGCTGTCGCGCCCGTCGTAGAAGCCGTCCACCGAGTAGCGCTCGAGGCCTTGCCAGAACTCGAAGGCGACGTACTGCGTGAACGGGTTGCCCGGCAGCTCGCCGGACTGGACCGGCAGCTCTATCGTGTCGTACACGGCTGGCGCGGGAACGTTCGGGTCGACTTCACCGTAACCCACGACCTTGCTGGGCTCGCAGCCACAGGCGAGCGTCAGGGCGATCAGCAGCCGGGCACGCGACACCCACGAAAGCTAGCACGCCGATCCGAACGCAGGGATGTACTGCGGGGCTCGACGCCCCAGCGTTCAGACCCAGCGCTCACTGACCAAGAGCTGCGCTCACTGCCCTGCGCTCACTGCCCTGCGCTTACTGCCCTGCGCTTACTGCCCTGCGCTTACTGCCCTGCGCTTACTGCCCTGCGCTTACTGCCCTGCGCTTACTGCCCTGCGCTTACTGCCCCAGCAGTTGCCGCACACGGGTGCTGAACGAGCCCTTCGGAAAGGCGCGCAGGTAGCGTTCGCCGCGGGCCTCGAGTTCACTGCGGCGCCCGAGGCTGCTCAGGGCTTGCAGCGCGAGCGCTTCGCGCTCTTGATAGAGTACGCCGCCTTTGAACGTGGCGTGCCCCTCGTTCGCGAGCGCGAGCGCCTGACTCGGGCTCGCTCCGACCAATTGGCGAATCTGGCGCAGTTGCTGCACCTCGCGCAGCAGGAGATCGTCGCGACTTTCGGCGCTGGGGGCTGCCGGTTGCGGCGCTGCCTTTTGGGTCGGCCGCGCCGTGGCGCGCGCGGGCTTCTGCGTGGCGCTCGCCGCAGGTGCAACGGCAGCGCCGCTCGGAGTCGCCACCGGGACAGGCGCTGCCGCTCGAGGCTGAGTGGCAGGCGCGCGCGGAGCGATTTGCGGGGCAGCAATGACCGGAGCAGACCCGGCTCTTGCTGGTGAGGTGCTCGGGTCTTTGCCAGAAAACAGCGCCACACCCAGCACCGCTCCGCCCACCACGATGCCCGCCGCGCCGAGCTTCAGCAAGCTCACGCTCGGTTTCACGCCAGCGGCTGCAACCGCAGGCCCTGCGGCGAGGCTCGCTTCGAACCGTGCGAGGCCTGCGGCCAAGTCGAAGTTGACCTGGTGCGACGCGACCGTGTGCAGGTCGGCTCGCAGCGCTGCTGCTGTTTCGGGATCTTCGAGCAGCCGTCTGGGCGCGCTCATGCCGTTCTCCTTGTCGTGTCGAGAGTGAGCAGACGATTGTGCATCTTCTGAAAATTCTTGCGAGCGGTATGAAGGCGAGAGAAAACGGTTCCAACGGGGACGCCGAGCGTCTCGGCGATCTGTTCGCAGCTTTCCCCTTCGAGCTCGTAGAGCACGAATACCGCGCGATGGTTCAAGTCGAGCGCATCGAGCGCTCGCTGCACCCGTTCGAGCCCCTGGGTCGCCTCGGCGATGTCAGCGGGTCCTGCGCTGACTTCGGGCACCTTCGCCGCGTCGTCGAGGTCGACCTGCCGGGGGGCACGGCCCAGGCTGCGTCGCTTGGTGGAGGCCACGCGCACGGCAATCTCTGCCAGCCAAGTCGTTGGGCGTGCGTCGCGCTCGACGAAGCCGCCCCTTTTGTGAGCTACTACGAACACCTCTTGAACCAGATCGTCGATTTCTTGCGCACCAATCCCGAGTTTCCACAAAAAGTTCGCAACGAACCGAGCGTGGCGTCGGAACAGCTCCCCTGCATCCAGGTGCTGCTCCGACTGGGCCTGGCCTTCTGCCATGTCCTTTATGTACCTTTGCCTTGGATTGCCGGTTGCCTAAAAACCTTCACGCCCACTTGGGATTTCTCGATACAGGAATTTGATTCATCGGCCGAGTCTGCTGCGAACCGCAGCCCTGGATCGGGCTACCGCGAAGCCTACTACATCCGGCGGTCATACCCTTCATGGGGCGACGCCGGAGCGCGCTTCGGAAACTGAGTGAAGTGCCAGTGCATTGGGTCGCGAGGTGGTTCGGGCTAGGGGTTCTGCTCGGGAGCATGACCGCTGCGGCTCAGCCGAAGCCGTCGGTGACCGGACCCAGCGATGGCCAGCCGACGCGGGAGGTCACCTTGCCCGGGCCCACCAGCATGCCCCTCCGCGCCGCCATCGCCCTCGATTTCGAGGGAGTGTGCCTCGAACACGAGCGGCTGGTCGCGAGCGTGGAGCGGTGGCTCGAAGTGGATCGGATCCACAAGCGGGTCACGGTTTCCGTGACCGGTGAAGAAGCTCCGGAGCTTGCCGCGCGGTTTTGGCTGCTGGTAGACGGTCAGCGCGTCTCGCTGCGCCGATTCGAGGCCTTCACGGGCAGCTGCAGCGAGCTCGGTGCTTCGCTGAGTGCCGCCATCGCGCTCGCGATCGAGGCGATTGACCTGGCGGATTTTCCCGAACCGGAGCCGCCGCCGAGGCCGGTGCTGCCCGCGGCCAAGCTGACCGCGCGCGCAGCGCTCCAGGTCGACGAGCCACCGCTGCCACCCCCTCGCCGGCGAGCCGGTGCGCTCCAGTCGTTGGCGATCGGACCCCAAATCCTCGGCGCCGCTGGCGTGGCGCCCGCGGCCGGCGTGGGCGGCGGCGTCCGGGGCGAGCTCGGCTTCCTGCATGGCGTGGCGACGCGTTTGGCCGCCAACTATCTGGTTCTGGAGACCCAGCCGATCTCGGACGGGACCCTCGCCATGCGGCTCCCCGCCGGGCAGGTCGGTGTCTGCTGGGGGCGCGAGACGAATGACTACCGCGCGCAAGGCTGCCTCGACGCCTGGGCAGGCGCGCTGATCGGCACACCCAGCCAGTTGGAGCGGCAGTCGCAACAGGTACTCCCCTGGGTCGCCGTGGCGCCAGGCGTCGAGCTGGCCTTTCGCCGCGGGAAGCACTGGGGCGTTCGGCTCGGCACTCAGCTGAGCTTCAACGTGATGCGACCGCGCTTCGAGGTCCTGTACAACGCCCGCGACGAAACGCTCGACGAAGTCGCCACGCCCCCGCTGGGGATGATCGTGCTCGTGGGGCTCGACTGGAACGCGATCTAGGTCCACGTTTGCCTGCGATCAGGTGGTGTAGCTGAGTGGTGCGACGCGCGTTCGTGACTGGAGGTACCGGCTTCGTCGGCGGGCATTTGGTGCGAGCGCTCGTGACGCACGGATGGCACGTCACCGTCGCGCAGCGCCCGACTTCGTCGCGCCGGGGGCTCGGCGGGCTCGACGTCGACTTCGTCACGGCCGACGTCATGGACGCGGGCGCCCTGGAGCGTGGCATGCCCGAGCAAGCGGACGTCGTGTTCCACCTGGCCGCGAACGTCGGCTTCGTCCCGAGTAGGAACGCGGAACAAACCGCGGTCAACGTGACTGGCACGCGCCACGTGGTACAGGCCGCGTTGAGCCGGAGAGCGGCGCGCTTCGTGCACGTTTCGAGCGTGGCAGCGTGGGGTCCCGCGCAGGGTGACGTCATCGACGAGACTCGTCCCGTGCGCACTTCGCAACACTGGATCAACTATGCTCGGACCAAGTGGCTCTCGGAGCTCGAGGTCGAACGAGGTGTCGCGAACGGCTTACAGGCGGTGATCGTGAACCCTAGTCACATCATGGGGCCGGGTGATCACAAGAACTGGGGCCGCTTGTTCGCGTTGGCCAGGCGCGCGCGGGTACTGGCCGCGACTGGCGCGACGGCGCCGTGGTGCCACGTCGAAGACGTCGTCGCATCGCTGATCGCGGCGGCAGAGCGCGGCGGCTCCGGTCGGCGCTACCTGCTCGGCGGGCCCGACGTGTCGTACTACGACGTGTTGCGGCTGGTGCGGGCGCGCGTGGGCCGGCCCCCACCCGCGCGCGTCGCGGGCTGGGTGCTGAAAGCCGCAGCGCAGCTCGGACGCCCGGCGAGCTTCGTGAGCGGGCGCGAAGCAAGCCTGACGCCGGAGCTAGCCTCAATTTGGTCCACCACCTTCCGCATCGACGACGGCAGGGCGCGGCGAGAGCTTGCGCACGCTTCGCGGCCGTTCGAACGAACCCTCGACGACACCTTCCGCTGGGTGCTCGCCGCCGCGCGCGATCCGCTGCCGTGATCCGCGCGATCTTGCTACAACGCCGTCAGGCTGCCTGCGGCTCTGTAGCGTTCTTGGCGGCTCTACGATAGGCGCCCGGGGATTGTCCGAACGCGCGCTTGAACGCCTTGCAGAACGCGGTGTCCGATACATAACCGACCTGCTCGGCGACGCCCGCCGTGGCGTCCCAGCCGTCACGCAGCAGCGCCGCGGCCTTTTGCATGCGGAGCCGGGTCAGGTAGTGCAACGGAGGTTCGCCGACGAGTCGCACGAAGCGGGCGGCAAAGGCGGAGCGGGACATACCGACCTTGCGCGCCAGGCGCGCGACCGTCCACGCCTCCTGCGGACTCTCGTGCAACAAGGCCAAGGCACCGCCGATCTGGGGTTCGCTCAAGGCCGAGAGCCAGCTCGGGCTCCCGGCGTCTTGCGGAGCGGCGCCTGCGAGATACTCGCGGATCACCTGGAACACGAGCAGATCGGTCAGGCGCATGACCAAGGTTTGAGTGCCGGGGCGGTTCAGGTCGGACTCACTCGCGATGAAGCGAAGCGTCGATTCGAGCCAAGGCAGCGTGTGGGCGCGGTCCCGAACGGCGATCACCGGAGGCAACAAAGGCCACCAGTGCTGGCGCGCAGATGCTTCGAACGAGAAGCGTCCGCTGACGACGCAGTAGCTCGTCACCGCTTCGCTCGACACGCTGCGCAGCGACCGGGTCAGCGCCGACGAGCCCTGCGCCTCGAGCACCGACTCCGGATATCTGGAGTTCGTGATCGCGCCGCTGCCCAGCGTGTGCGTCACGGGGTGAGGCAAGACCACCAGATCTCCCGGTGACAGAGCCACCGGGCTGGCGTCGGCGACTTCGAGCCGGCAGTCGCCGGCCAGCACCGCGTAGAAGCGCACCACCCCCCCCGAGCGAACGTCGACGGCCCATGGCGCGTGTGCCTCGAACCGCGCGTACTCGGCGCCGCTTACCCTCAACGTTTGGAACACATCCGTCAGAACGTCTTGAGTCATCGTGTGCAGAGCTTAGCGTCCGAAAAGCGCCGAGCGCCGCGAATCCGCCCCCGTTCACACTTCTTAACGGTTGCGCGAGCAAGCCGCAGAGTCTGAAGAAACCCGCGAATTTCGTGCTTCGGCCGGCTCAACGCTTCTTCATGAATGCGCACGACGCCTACCGCCTTGCGCTCGAGTGACGCCCTGGCTCCAAGGCTCCCGTTGCAGCATCCGCGCGCTGCATCGGGCGCTGACGGCAACGGACGCTCGTCGATCGCACCGCGCGCGGGGCCTGGCCGTATGCGCAACCCATCGACCGCGGTCCCGCGCTGGGTCGCGGTCGCGCCTCCGGCTCAATCGTGGTCCGGCGGCGCGCCGCCTTGATCCAAGCCGCTCGCCCCGGCCTCCCCCCCAGCGCCCGCGACCCCTTCGTTCGGCGCGCCCGACCCAGTCCCCACGGTCCCACCAGCACCGTCCTGGATCCCGCCGCCGGTGGTGTTACCGCTTCCGAGTGAGGTGGTCGCGCTCGCACCTTCGGCCGCGGCCGTCGTTGCGGTAGCGCCGTCGCCACTACCTGAGCTGCCAGCCTCGTCGCGAGCCGGCGCCGTCGGCTGCGGATTCAGGCACCCGTGAGCCAGGAGGACGCCTGCGGCGAGGGGAACGAGCCAGACGAGCGGTCGCACGAGTTCCGTCAAGGTTAGCCCTTTTCTCGAATGTTTCCAGGCAAACCGAGATTCGAGGTCGCTCGGCGCTGCCAGGCTCGGGCGCCGCCGCACCACGCCGGACATCTCGTCGAAAGCAGGGCGTAACCTGCCGCGGGCCAGCATCTAGCATGTCGTCCGTGGCCAAGTCCACCGAGCCGCCGGGTCCCATTGCAAATGGCGAGGGTGCCGGAGCGGCGGAGTTCATGGGTTCCATGCCGGCGTCGTACGCGCTCGCGTTCAGCCTGGTCGAGATTCAGCAGCACACCGAGATCGTCCTCCGCCGTCGCGGGCGCCCCGTCCACGTCGAGCGCTGCGCGACCTTTGCCGACAAGACCACGACGGTCTGCGTCGTGGCCGACGATCGCGCCGGTCTGCTTTCGCTGATCTGTCACGCCCTGGTGGGGTTGCACCTGGAAATAGTGAGCGCCCAGATCTACTCGAGGGTGACCCCCGGCGGAACACACGAAGCCGTCGACTTCTTCTGGCTGCGCGCCCAATCCGACGACGTATCGCGGGCCGTCACCCCGCAGCAGGTGGCTGCCCTCGAACGCAAGTTGGGTCAAGCCTTGACGAGCAACGCAGTCCTCGCCCCGGCAGCTGAAGCCGAGCCTCGGCCGACGCTCGACCCGATCCCGGCGCCGAGAGCCTTCTTCGATCCGGTGCAACTGCGCGAAGGGCACCTGCTTTTGGTGGTCGAGAGCCGGGACTTCCCCGGGTTACTGCTGACCATCACCAGAACGCTGCACGAAGCACGGCTGGACGTGGTGTCCTCGGAGGTCGTGACGCAAGGGTGGTTGGCCCGGGACCGCTTCTTCTTGAAGGACCTCGCCGGATCGGTCCCAACGACGGAGCGACTCGCCCGAGTTCGCGCGGCCGTGCTCGAGGCGGTGCGCAGCGCGTTGTCGCGATTCTACGAACGTTAGTGAAAGCTTGCTCGGCTGAGCGTGGCTGCAATTAGGGCCTGTCTCTGAATTGGTCCGGCCCGTGAACGTGAACGTGAACGTGAACGTGTGCGTGCCCGTGCCCGAGAAGTCGAGGAAAGAGCTATCCATGGCGGTCGAAGTGTGTTCCATGGGTAGGCAAGCATGGTTAGACAGCAGCTGGACGAGGCGCAGTGGCAGAAGGTTCGCGCGGTGCTTTGCGCCAAGCGCGGAGCAGGGCGCCCTGGGAAAGACGACCGGAATTTCATCGAAGCGGTGCTGTGGTGGCGCAGGACGGGCGTTCCCTGACGGGATCCGACAGGTGGCCTCGTCCTCGCGGTAATCCTTCTATGATCGCGTCCGCGATAACGAGAAAATCCAGCGCGACTTGATACACTTCCAATCCCTCATGATCGAGCGTCATGCTCCAGCCATCGGCCCCACCTCGGCATCGGTTGCGCTTCTTCGGGCACGGGCACGTTTACGTCCACGTTCACGGGGCCATCGTCCAATTCAGGGACAGGCCCTAGAGCGCGGGCGTTGTGTTTCGCGACGAGCCCCGCTGGGGCCGACCGCTCTCGCAAGCGCCAACACGCGCGCACGTAGGCGGGTTATAGGCGGACTTCTACGTGGGTGCGGCGCTTGAGGCTTTCGAGCCACTGGCGCCGCGCGGCGCCCATTTTTTCCATGTAGACGCGCTCGCGCAGCTGATCTTTCGCGTCTTCGAAGGGGGGGAGCGACGAAGGCGCGCGTTCGATGAGCTTCAACAGCACGAAGGCGTTGCCATGGCGAATCGGTCGCGAGGTGCGCCCGAGATCGAGGTTCATGACGGCGCGCGCGATGCTTTCCGGTTGTTCGATGGGCTTTTGCGTCGGCAGCAGCCCACCGAACTTCTTCGATGCCTGATCGTCCGAGTAGCGCGCGACCAATGCGGCGAAGTCTTCACCAGCGTTGGCCTTGCGTCGCACGGAATTTGCGAGCGCTTGCCTTTGCTGAACCGTCGCTTTGTCAGCGCCGGGTGGGATCGCGATCACGATCTGCGCTGCTCGAAAGTCGAGCTGGGAGCGCTCTTGCAGGAGCAGGCGCTGATACGTCGATCGAATATCGTCGTCGGTGACGCGAACGCGGCCTTGGAGCCGCAGGTTCGCCATTTTTTGCTGGGTGACTTGCCGGCGCAGCTCGGCCCGATACTGCGTCTCGTTCATGCCCTGGCGCCCGGCCTCTTCGATGAGTTGCTCGGGTTGGATGCCGTTCTGCGAGGCAATCACGCGCAATGCTTGGTCGATCTCCTCCGAGCTCACGGTGATCTTTGCCTGGGCCGCCGCGCGTTGCTCGAGCTCTTCTTCGACCATGCGCTCGAGGGTAGCTTTGTAGACTTGCGAGATCGCGGCGTTGCGCTGCGCGTCGGGCAACGGCTCTGCGTACACCTTGAGCAAGAACGGCGTAGCGCGCTGCCTGAGATCGGTGAGCAAGATCGCGCGCTCGCCGACGACGGCGACGACGCGCTCGACGATCGTCGCGTGGGCGGCGTGTGCTACCAGCAAGGCGCAGCCGACCCCGGAGAGGATCAGCCGGGCTCGGCGGCGAAGAAGCTGTCTGAAAGGCTGGAGCATGGGAATACTGCGTCGGGGGCTAGTATCACGGGCGCCCGGTACGGACCACTGCACATGCGCGTACGTTCGGCGATTGCGCTTTTGACCGCTAGCGGCGCATGTAGCTGGCTGCGGCGCTCGTCACGTAGTGGTGCCCGGGCCAGTGCCGATAGTACGAGGCGTTGACGATGGGGTTGCCATCGTCGTTGTCCACCACGTCGGTGAACTTGCCGATGATGCGGACCAGCGAGCCCACCTGGATGCTGTTTTCTCCGATGTCGTCGCCTGACCGCAAGCGCACGACGGTATGCACGACGGCATGTTCCCGGTCGCTCACGGTAACGCGACAAGTGTCGTCTCCCCCCTCGTCGCACAGGTTACGTGTGGCCAAGGTACGCACGCTCAGGGTAAGCCGCGTGCCGCCGCCGGAGCCTTCACCACGGCTGGTGACGATCCCGAAGATGCTGACGGGCTTGTCTCGCCATTCTTCAGGAAAACGCTTGGCCATGACGGGGTCGAACTCTTTGGCGCCCTCCGCGGCCGTCTCTTCTTCGTCCAAGGGCGTGTACGTGGGTGCGTACCCGTAGGGGCCTGCCGAGCTACAGGCCACGGTCATCACCAACGATATCATCAGCGCTGAGCGTCGCATGGGCCTCTGGTTAACACGGGTAGCCCCTCGGGTCACTAGCGTCCTGCCTTCACGGTTCGGCCCCAAAATCAACGCCGCTCATGCAGGATTTTGGTTCCGCAGGCGGAGCCGAGACATCAGGCGCAACGATAGCTCGACGGCAAGCAGCGCCACCAGCAACAGCCCGAACTCACGCGACACCTCCACGTTCGGAGGCGCGCGTGAGGTCGTCTTCCGCAGCGGAGTTTCGGCGATGGTGGTGGGCTGCGACACGATCTCGGCTTCGTCGAGCGTGACGATGCGGTCGTGGAGGTCGCCGTTGCCTTCCGCGATTCGATAGCGGCCGCGCAGGTCGGGGGTGACGTAGCGGTCCGAAACGCGGGCTCCCTCGCTAGTGCCGGTGGTGGGTTCGAGCCTTCCGCCAGGCCCTTCCACGCTCTTGACGGTATCGGTCAGGCGCCAGGTGGTCCCCGCGCCGCTCACCCGTTCGCCTTTGGCTTGGGCGGCGTCGTGCAAGAAGCGCTCGAGCAGCGCCAAGAACCCGGGTCGCAGCGCCAGGTCGCTCTGGTCCACCGAGACGGGTAAGCCGAAGGTCCATGCCTGGCCGCGCCCGACCCGGCGCTTCAGCATCCACGGCGCCTGGTCGTCCCACGCGAGCGCCGTTTCAGAGCCGGGGATGAGGGCGCCCGCCAACAGCAGCCGCCCGCGTGGCGCGATCTCCTTCAAACTCGCGCCGGCGTCGCCCAACAGGCCGCTGGTATCGACGATGCTGGCAGCGGTCGTGGTCTCCCTGGTCAGCGCGCCGTGCGCGAACGGTTCGAAACTCGCCCCGAGTTGGGCGGCTTCCACGTTCGGTCCCAGAAATGCGGCGGCGAATCCGGCTTCTGTGTTCATCCACGCGGTCAGCGCCGTGCGCGATTCGGGCGTCAGCCCTGGTGGATCGTCGATGATGAAGGCCGAGTAGGCGGCGAGCTCTTTCTCGTCTTCTGGGATCAACGGGAGCGGTCGCACCTCGCCGGCGGGAGCCCTCTCGCTGCTGGTGGCCGTCAGCGCGTTCAACGCCTGCTCGAGCACGGTGGCCGTGCCTTCTTGAGCGGCGGCCGTGGCGGGGTCGGCGACGACACCGATCAACATCGCCCCTTGCACCTCGGCTACCGCGGCGTAATCGTCTTGTGCCAGGGCGTCGCCCGCGCTGAGGAAAGCATCGACGCCAGCGACCGCGCCACTCAGCTCGAGTTCCAGCCGCTGCGCCCCGGCCTGTGGCTTCAACGGCAGCTTCGACAGCTCGGCGCCGTCCCGGTTGGGGGTCGGGCCCTTGCCGGCAACCAGGCGGAGCGTGCGGTCTTTGGCGGCCTGGCCAGCGGTGCAGGCCACGTTGACGACGACGCGTAGTCCTTCTTTTCGAGCCTGCACGATGCCGCAGTTCTGGGCCGGTTGGCGGAGCTCGGGCAAGGGGATCCACAAGGCGCGGTCCGGTAGCTTGCCGGTGTTGCCCGCGAAATCGCTCAACACCGCGATGCGCTTGTCGACGTGTGGCAGCGCTTTCAACGAAGACTCAGCGAGCCTGATCGCCGACCGTAGATCCGTGCTTCGGTCGGCGGGTTTGAGTTTGTCCAGAGTCTCACGCACCACGCTGAGATCGGTCGTGGCGGCGAGCGCGAGCCGAGCGGGCTCGCCGGCTAGCACGATGCCGACAGCGTCGCCCTCGCGCGTCGACTTCAGGAGGTCGCGCGCACCCTTCAAGGCGACGTCCCAGCGCGTGCCGGCATCCGCGACGCGGGAGCGCATGCTGAGCGAATCATCGATCACCAGCGCCAGGGCGACCGATGCTCCAGCGTCTCGATCCAGCGCCAGTCGGGAGCAACGCACGAAGGGCACGGCTCCCACGATTGCGAGCGCGAACACCAGCAGCGCGCGCACCAGGAGCAGCCAGCGATCCTCGAGGCGGCTCCGCTTTCGTGCTGAGCGGTAAGCCACAGGCACCAAGTGCGCGGGAGGAAACTCTTGCTCTTCTGCGCGTCCGCGCCTGAGCAGGTGCGCCGCAACTGGGGCGACTACGAAGACGCCCAGCGCCAAGGCTGCGGCAATCAAAAAACTCACGTCGACCTGGACTCCAGCGCCAACAGGACCTCGCGGACCACCGCGATCGGGTCTTCGGTCGTGGTCGCGCGCACGAGACGCCCGCCGCGTGGGACCAGGTGTTCTTGCCAGCGCAGCGCCAACGCTTCGAGCGCTTCGAGGTAGCCTTGCCGCGCACTCTGGCCGTCCGTTTCGACGACGGCGCTGCTCTCTGCCGAGCGCAGCCGCACTGGCTCGTCGAAGGGGAACTCGGCTTCGACCGGGTCGAGCACGCGGACGGCGACCAGCGTGCGATCGTGGGTGGCGAGCGCGCTGAACGCTTCCGCAGCCGTCTCTGGCAAATCGAGCAGATCGCTCAGCAGCACGATGACCGCCCCGCGGGTCGCGACGCGGGCGATTCGCGCCAAGGCGCGCCCCAACGTGGCCTCGTCCGGGGCTGCCCCGGGGCTAGCGGCTTCGAGCAAGTCGACGAGACGGTCGAAGGTGTCGCGCCCTGCGCTGGGCTTCTGCGGCCGATTCTCGTCGCCCCCCAGCCAATCCAAGCCCACGGGGTCGCCCCCCGCGAGCGCGAGCTTCGAGAGCGCTGCCGCAAGCAGCGCCGCGAACGCGAATTTGGCTGCGGGTGCGCGTTTGCTCGCGTACGCCATGGACCGGCTCGCGTCCAGCAGCAGCACCAACGTGCGGTCGGTTTCTGTCTCGAACTGGCGCACCATGAGTTTGCCGTGGCGCATCAGCGCGTGTCGGTCGAGCCAGCGCAGGTCGTCGCCCGGGACGTAGTCGCGGTGTCCACCGAACTCGATCCCCGAGCCCCTGCGCGGGCTCCGATGGCTGCCCGCCCAAATGCCCTCGGCAATGGTCTGTGCCTTCAGACGCAGCGGGACCAGACTGCCCCAGTCGAGCTGGCTCTTCAGAGCCTTGGTCAAGGGCGTGCCCCGATCAAGCTCATGTACACACCTGCTGCGAGGCCGACGAGCAGCGCCACGACGCCCAGGGCGACCAGCAGCGGCGATACGCCGTCGGCGCCTTCTCGAGAATGCTTCATTGCGCGTCGGCCCCCCGCTTGCAAGCCTCGATGATCTTCGGGCTCAACAGCACCGGGTTCAGGGCAGCCATGGGGTCATACTTGCGCCAAGCGTCGCACGCCGCGGTCGCCAGCCCGGTCGCTTGCATGGCGACGTAGGCCTCGAGCAGTTGACGATGGATGACCGCGAGCTGAGGGTGCGACAGGTCAGCCACGGAGAGAAAGCGATTACCCCGCGTGATCGCGTCCACGTAGCGACCCCCGCGGATGTCTGCAATCAGGGCCGGTAACTCCGCCTCGACCTTCAGCTGGGCGTCGCGCGCGGCGCCTTCGGATTCGCTCATCAGCGCTTGCGCGGAAGCTGCGGCGGCTTGCTTGCCCGCCTCGGTCAACGGCAGATCGACGAGCGGCACGAGCAACACGTCGCCGCGCTGCAGCGTGCGACCGTTGAGTTTGTTGTAGTAGTCGAGGGTCCAGGCCTTGGTGCTGTTGCCAAGGAACTTGTAGGCGATATTGATGATGTTGTCGGTGCTCGAGGTCAAAAGCTTCAGGTTGTACGGCACCTGAATCAGCGCTCCTTCCTGCGGGAGCAGCCAGGGCTTCGAGTGGTTGGCCTGCGCCAGTACCTCGGAGCGGTGCTCGGCGCCGAGCAGCGTGGCCGCCAGCGCTGGCCAAGTGTCGCCGCGTTTGACGCGCCGATGGCCCAGCGCGGGCACCTCGAGCCGCATCCCCGGCACGATCGGGGAACCCCCTTCGTCGTCCAGACCATTGGCGGCGACCAGCACCTTCTCGTGCTGGATGCGCCCGTAGTAGCGCTCTGCGATCGACGCCAACGTATCGTTGGGTTGAACGACATGCGTGAATGCATGCGCGTCTTCGATCAGGCTCGGCGAAAGCGCAATGCCGAGCAGCGCGAGCAGTGACGCGGAAAGACGCGAGATCGTGGTGTGTCGCTTCATGGCTGCAATCCTTCTACGTCAGGCGGGTGTCGGAAGGTGGCTCAAACCTGGCCTTGCGAGGGATGCGACGCGGGCGCGCGTCGCGGCGTTCCTTCAGGATATTCGTTGACGAGGAGCTGCGCGGGGATGCTGGCGAGAGCCTTCTCCAAGGCTTGCGCGCTGGTCGGGCGTTCGGCGGCGCGCTTTTTCAGGCACATCATCACCGCGTCGTCGAGCTCGCGCGGTAGATGCAGATCGGGGCGTCGGGTCTGCATGCTGACCGGGATCATCCGCTGGTGCAGCTCGAGCAGGTCCCGTCGACTGCGTCCCGCGATGGGGAGCTCGCCAGTGAGCGCCTCGTACATCAGCACGCCGAACGCATACAGATCGGTTCGCGGTTCGACGGGCGCTCCAATACATTGTTCCGGTGACATGTATTCGGGGGTGCCTAGCGTGTATCCGTCTTGGGTCAAGGCTTCGGCTTCCGCGAACTTGCTCATCCCGAAATCGAGCACTTTCACCGTTTCGTCATCGCAAACGAACACGTTGCCGGGCTTCAGGTCCCGGTGGATGACGCCGAGCCGGTGAGCGGCGGAGAGCGCGCGACACACCTGGATGAAGACGGGAACCGCGAAGCCCGGCGGCAGTGGCCCTCGCTTCTTCAGGTGCTCGGCCAGGCTCATGCCCTGCAGCAGCTCCATGACGACGTAGATCGAACCTTCTGGCATCTGGTCCAGATCCAGCGTGCGCACCACGTTCGGATGCTCGATGGACACCTGGACACGGGCCTCGCGTCGTAGCCGGGCGATCTCGGCCGCGTCGACCGCGGCGGCTCCGCGCAGTACCTTGATCGCCACGGACGAGCCGAGCCCGACGTGCTGAGCTGCGTACACGGCGCCGATGCCGCCCGATCCGATCTTGCGCTGAATGCGGTACTTGCCGCCTAGCAGGCTACCCGCGAGCTCGCCGGCGGGTTCTCCGAACTGCCCGCGCACTTCGAGCCCGCGCTCGAGCGCCGCGATGCGATTCTTTTCGAAGACTCGAGCCATGTGCTCCGTCGCGACGCGGCGCGACAGCAAGCCGATGGCGCCGCCGAGTCCGGTGCCCACAGCCAACGCGATGGTGGCCGCGACCCAGCTGCCGGCGATGGCAACCGCACCGCCGCACAAGATGGCTCCGGCGATAGCGCCCCACACGGGCCCCTGTGGGCGTGGAACGGTCCAGCGGACTTGGTAGCGGCAGAGCTGGTCACCGTCGGCGACGCATTCGCTTCCGTGCACCACGGCTTCGGGCAGACCCCAGATGCGCGGAACGGCGGCCAGCTCGGCAACGCGCGCATGACACAGGCGCCTGTCGCGCTGGTCGGGTTGCACTTCGAAGCGCGGCAGGTACGTCACCTGCAGTGAGCGCGGTCCGTGGACCGCGAGTTCGTAGCTGCCCACGCGCGTGCTCTCGGCCGCGTGCGCGGTGAGGTAGCGGTAGGCGTCGAGGGGTTGCGACGAAACGCGCAGCATTCGGACATAACTGCTCAACGTCTCCGGATGGGTCATCCAGCCACCTCGCCGAGAGATAGCCTCTTCTCCCAGTGCGGTGGCCAACGCGTGAAGGGCCCGCCGAGCTGCTGCCACCGAAATCCACTCGTTCTCGTCCTCGAGGATGCTGCCGGGGATGCCCACGGTGGAGAGCAGCGCACGCGCGGCCGCTTCGCCCCGTTCGTCCCGCAGGCGCAGCAAGTACGGCACGAGCAGCCCTGCACGCAGCTCCTCTTTTCCGCTACCGGTTGCCTGCAGCGAACGGGGTAGACCCGGGCGGACCATGCTCGTCGAGTATAGGCTGGGGGCTCGAATCGGGGCAATCGCTGGGGAAACCGTTTTCAGCGACGCCGGATGGCGGTAGGTTCGTCTCGTCCCCTCATTCGCTTGGGCCGGAACCCGGTCCACCTGCCCAGCACTGCGCAAAGAGACCCGTCATGCCGATCACGCTCGAAGCCTTGGCCAAACCCGTCCTGGTGGGCAGGTCGAGCTCCGTGTTCACCCGGGTCACACGCATCTTCGCCCTCGAGCTCGAGATCGACCACGCCTTCCGGGTCGTGCCGGATCTGCTGGCTTTCGACGCGGATCGCTATGGCGGCAACCCTGCTCTGAAGCTGCCGACGCTTTTGGCGCCCAGCGGCGTCTGGTTCGGGTCCCTCACGATTTGTCGAGAACTAGCGCGTTTGTCGCGTCGCACGCTGCACCTCGTCTGGCCCGAAGATCTCGTGGCGCCGGTACTGGCGAACGCGCAAGAGCTCACCACTCAAGCCATGACGACCGAAGTGTCGATGATCATGGCCCAGCAGGGGGGGCACGAGGCGAGCGGCTACCAACAGAAGCTGCGGCAGAGCCTCGAGAACACGCTCGGGTGGCTCGAGGAACACGTGGCGGAATTCGGCAGCCGCTTGCCGGCCCATCGAGATCTGAGCTACCTCGAAGTCACGCTCTTCTGCCTCGTGACCCACCTCGAGTTCCGCGAGGTGTTGCCCGTGGCGGGGTATCCTGCGCTCGACGAATTCCGCTGCGCATTCGCCCAACGGAGCTCGGTCGAGGCTACGGAGTATCACTACGACCGCTGATGCGCCGCTGACGATCGTGCTGGGCTGCGCGCTGCTCGCGGCCGGCAGCGCCGTGGCTTGCGCGCGCGCGGTGGGCGAGGTCCCCCCGCCAGCGTCCTCACCGAAGCCCGGCGCCTCGTCCGCGCCGGGTGGTGGGGCCGAAACCCCGCCTGCAGGTGGCGCCGAGGTGCTGGAGCGCCGAGTCTGGACGACCGAGCCCGAGCAAGACACTTGCCAGCAGTTCCCCGCCTCCGAAGCTCCACCTCACTCACAGTTCGACACGCGGTCCGATTGCGAAGCCTGGGTAGCCGAGCGCACGTGCAGACCCGGGTTCGGTTGCTTCGACGGTTGCAACACCATTTCCTGCGATCCCACGGGGATGCATCTGCGGACGACGCTGGTCGATTGCCGGCTCTCGATGCTGGAGACGATCGAGTTTCGCTTCGCTTCGCTGGTGCCCAAAGACTCGCCTCCGCCGCAGCTAGCCGCGATCCAGGCGACGCTCGCACGGGTTTTGGAGGTGCCTGCGCGCAAGGTGATCCTGATCGGGCACGCCGGCGTCGCGGAAGCAAATACGCCCGACGCGCGCGAGCGACTCGCCGCGGGACGCGCGGAAGTCGTGCGAGGTCTCTTGATCGGCGCAGGCTTGCCGGGGGATCGACTGGTCGCGCGCTCTGCGAGCGCCGGTAGTGCTGCTGTGCCACCCCCGGCACAGGGTAGCGTCGTCAGCTTCGAGTTCGACCCGGATCGTCCCACCCGCGCCGACGCGAGCCCCGAGGCGCAGCGTACACGGCGCTGGTGCCAATGATTCGATGAATGCGTCGCGGGTCACCCGCGTCTCACGGGCATGACTCGGCGATACTCGTGGGGCGCCCTCTTCGTTGCGGGGTCGCTGATGGCGTGTGGACGCGGCTCCGTGACCAGTGAAGCGGAAGCGGGGTCCGGCGTCGCTGCGATTCCCGGTCATGATGGGGACCCCGGCCGTCAAGTCTGGACCACTAGACCGAATGCTGACACGTGTGAAGAGTTTCGCGCGTCCGCAGCGCCACCGCACTCGCTGTTCGAGACGCGCGCCGAGTGTGAAAGCTGGGTGGTCGGGCGTGAGTGCAACCCCGGCTTCTGCTTCGATGGCTGCAATGGCGTGAATTGCAATGCCACGGGGACGCAAGCAACGCAGAGCTTGGAAGAATGTATCGTAGAGGTGCGTGCGACGATCGAGTTTCAAGCGGCGTCGCCCGCTCCAGTGGGCTCGCCCCCGCCCGCGCTGGCGAAAGCCGAGCGTGAGCTCGAGCGGGCACTGCCAGCGCCCGCTCGCAAAGTGTTCGTGGTCGGGCACGCCGCCAATGACGAAGCGGCAACGGAGGAGGGACGCGAGCAACTCCGGTTGCAGCGGGCCTAGGTCGCGCGAGCTCTATTGATCGCCGCGGGGCTGCCCGGCGATCGATTGCTGGCACGGACTCGCGTCAGGTTCTTTCCGGACGAGCCGTTCCCGGCGCATGGGCACTTCGTAGGCTTCGAAGTCGACCCGACCGATCCCCAGCCTACCGATGCACTCGCCGAGAGCCTCCGCGGTGATCGGCCCTGGTGCGAGTGAGCCGTCAGGTAGCGACGGCTTTGCTCGCTTCGAGCCCGGGCGCGGGTTCACGGGCGGCGGGCTGGCGCAACGCCGCGGCCGCCAAGATGCACAGCGCAGGGGTGACGACCAGGTGGTAGCGGTCGTCACCAAAAAACACCGCATGTGTCAGCGACGTGAGCAGCAGCCAGCCGAGCAGGCACGCGCCAGCTGGACCTTGCTCGGGCCGTCCGGGTAAGCGCGCGAGCGCCAGGATCGGCGGGATCAGCGCCAGCAAGTAGAAGGGGTGATCGTCGTCGGCGAAACCGTACGCCGAGATACCGGCTATCGTCAGCAGCAGCAGCGTCTGCGTCAGGTAAGCTTTGCCCGCCCGCGGTCGGTAGCCCGCCATAGCTACGACGCTGAGCGCGGCGCCGATCATGAGCAGGCGATGGAACAGGGTCAACAGTTCCCTACCAGCTCGGCGTCGCTGTTCGGGCCATGCGCTCGGATCCGCCTCGTGCAGGTACTCGATCGCGAACGACTCGTGGTTGTAGGTCTGCGCCAGCTTCTTGGGGGCCTTCGCGAGCCAGCCGAGCGGGTCGTCGGCGATGCGCTTCTTGCCGATCTCTGCCCAGCAGCGATCTTGCTGGACCTGACCGGTGACGATCTTGCAGCCGTCGTCGGCGCGCAGCGTACGGAAGCGGCCGTCTTCGGTGAACGCGCCGATCGCCAGGTTCCAGCCGCCGTTGGTCGACACCAACGCGCAGCCATCCATGACCTTGCAGTTTCTGAGTGTCCACGGCAGCACGGGCAGCAAGCAACACACGAGCGCCACCCCGAACTGCTTCGCCATGCCGAACCAGTCGAACTTCAGGGTGAGCAACAGTAGCGGCAGGCACAATAGCGACGAGGGGCGGACCAAGGTCGCGAGCCCGAGCAAAATTCCGAAAATCGCCGGGCCCCACCAGCGCGAAAACCTGAGCGCCGCCAGAAACGCCGCCACGATGAGCAGGCCCGCGAGCGGCTCGGTCATCACCACCGGCGAGTAGGCGATGAGCCCGGGATGTAGGGCCGCGAGGATGGCCGCCGCCTGCGCGCGCCGCTCGCTGAGGTAGACGCGCGCCAGGCGATGCACGACGACGACCAAGAGCGCACCCAGGAGCGCGTTCACGATCGGCGCCACGAGCAGGCCCGAACCGAACACCTTGTACAGCACGCCGAGCATGCCGCTGTAGCCGACCGGATAGTGCACCCAGGGCTTGGCTACCTTGTGCCCGCCGATGATGACGTCCTCGCTGTAGCCGAAGCCGTCTGCAATGCGTTCGGCGCCGAAGTGGTAGTAATGACCGTCCCAGACCGGTTCTTTGCTCCACGCCACCGCGACGAACAGGCGCGGCACCAGCGCGACGAACAGTACCGCCAGGGTGTAGAGCCAGGCGTGCTCATAGAGCAGCCGCTGACCGGGAGTGGCTGGGGTGGATCGCGGCAACGCTGGCATGGCAGTCGGTGAAATGTGAGACTGACCTACGCGCGCGAATCGTCGCTGGAAGCCGAGCGCCAGCGCCGCATACGTTTCAGGTAGGTCCGCGACACTTGCGTCGGGTCGAGCTTGAGATGTTTGGCGACCTGTTGCACGAAACCTCGCGTGTATACTAACGGCGGAAGGCTCTTGAAATCCTCGGTTTCGATGGCTTTCAGGTAGGCGGGCGAAATTTTCGTGCGCCCCGCGATCTCTTCCAGTTCGATACCCTGCGATTCGCGCACTTTACGTAGCAAGCTCCCCGAGAACTCGGTCTCGCCGTTGATCTCCCGCGCAAGCTCGCGGCGAAGCATTTCGCGTTCGGCTTCCAGCGCGCCATCGGTCGTGCGGGAAGGCTCGGGCAGCTGCTCGTCCGCCTCGGGAAAGATCGAGACGTCGTAGGCCCGGCGCCGCAGCGGATCGAGCAGAGTGTCGTGGGCCTCGTCGATCTGTGCCCGCTCCGTCACGAGCTGCTGCTCAGTGAGTAAACTGGTGAGCGGAAGACTGCCTGATTGAAAGATTTCTCGCTGGCGCTTGTGGGCGCGCCGCAATTCTTCGTCGGTCGCTCCGCGGTGGGTTCCGAGAACGTCGTACAAGTTTGGCTCGGTAGGGACCAATGGGATCGGGTCGTCGAGGCGAGCATCTCGGGCCGTCGCCAGGGCCAGCACCCGCCGCGCGATTCGCTCCAAATTCCGAGCAGCCTTGCACGCCGGGCTATCGATGAGGAGCGGGCGTCGTCGCACGACGCTCAACCACACCGCGTCGTCGTGCTCGACGTGTCCGATGTAGTCGAGCTTCACCCCTAGAAATCGGCTTGCCATGTCACCCATTTGAGTGCCCAGGTCGCTGTCCGTGCGCAGGCGCACGCTATTGACCACCAGGCGCGGCCTGAGCTGCGCCAGCTCGGTCGCCGCCAAGATGCCGGCAGCCGTGTCGTAGCGCGCGATGGCCCGCACGAGGTCGAGGGGCTGCGGCAGCGGCTCGAGTTCCGCTTGCGCGCGTTCGACCATGCGCAGCTTGAAGCGATCTCTGATCAAGGTGCGTCGAATGCGTCGTTGAAACACTGCCCTGAAAAATCGATACGTGGCTTCGACGCTGGGTGGCTCGGGCGTGACTGCGCACAATCCCATGTCGGCGCTCAGGAACAGGTCGAGCGTGGCGGGCGCAGTGCCAGCGCCGAGATCGAGGATCACGTAGTCGACGTCCATCAGTCGCAGCCGGCGTGCCCAGCGCGGCTTGCGGCCCGGGCGAACGGGCACCGTCGACCCGATGCTGTACTCTTGGGGTAACAAGAGCAGGCCCGGGATGGGGGTGGGACAGGTGGTGAGCTCGTCGTCGTCGGAGTCGGCGCGGGCCACCCGCTTGGGGAGCTCGACGTCGAGCATCGTGTGAAGCTTCGCTCCGGTAGGATCGGCGTCGACGAGAACCACGGTCCGGCCCAACTGGGCCAGGTAGACGCCCAGATTGACAGCCAGCATGCTCTTGCCCACCCCGCCCCGCCCACCGCCCACCGCGAGCACGTGGCGGACCGTGCGGGGGGCCGCAGTACCCTCGGCGTCGGAGGGGGGCGGAGGGATGCTGCTCAGGGGTTCCATGCCAACCCGCGGTTTACCCCACATTCGAAGCCGGGGCGGCTATTTTCGGAAGGCGAGGTGGCGGTCGGCCGCATTTGCCAGTGCAAGGTGGCCCAGCGGCTAGCCTGCCCGACGAACGAGCGTGCTTTGCCGTCGAAAGATTGTCTCCGGATTATTGGTTGAACTTCCTGGACCAAGCACTACGCTCCGGACCCGATGTTCAGCTGGCGACTGTTGGCCGCGCTCACAACGGCCGTGTCGATCAACCTCAACGTGAGTACGTGCCGCTCGCCCGGCGAGAATGGTAGCGGCGACTCCCCGGGTGACGCAGAGCCGAAGGACGTGAAGTTGCCCGGCATCGACACCGCGGAGCTCACCACGCGCGAACGCCAGCAGTGGTCCGGCCACGTCAGCGAGCTGCTCGCGCCTTGTAAGGACCAACCCGTCAGCTTGGCGCAGTGCGTGACCGAAAACCGCGCGTGCAAGGCGTGCCTACCCGCAGCGAAGTTCTTGCTGACGCAGGTGCGCCAGGGGCGCACCACGAGCTTGGCCGAGGCCGCGTACAGAGCCCGCTTTTCGCCGGACCAGGTGAAGCAGATCGACCTCGACGGTTCGCCGAGCAAGGGGCCTGACAGTGCCGCGGTGACGATCGTCGAATGGGCGGACTTCGAGTGTCCGGCGTGTCGCGCCGCCAAGCCCATGATCGAAGAGGTCATGGCGAAGTATCCCAGCGGCGTGCGCCTGGTCTTCAAGCATTTTCCGCTCGCGATCCACGAGAACGCCGAGAAAGCCGCGCGCGCGGCCGTGGCAGCGCAGCGTCAGGGCAAGTTTTGGGAAATGCACCATGGCCTGTTCACGAAAGATCCGCCGCTGAACCCGCCAGTTCTCGAACGCATAGCAAAAAGTGCGAACCTCGACGTCGCGACCTGGAAAGCCGATCTCGAGAGCGAGGCGGTGGCTGATGTCGTGGCGCGCGATCGGAAGCTCGGCGAGCAGGTCGAGTTGACCGGTACGCCCACCATCTTCATCAACGGACGACGCTTCGTTTCGGCGGGCGACCAGCAGGCAGATCTGTTGGACTGGGTCAGCCTCGAGCTCGAGCTCCTGGGCGCGACGGAGACCGCTCAGAAACCTGCGCCCGCGCAGAAAGCGCCCGCCCCGAGCGGCAGCGTCGGAGCCCCGGCTGCCAGCCTCGCCGCACCCCCAGCGCCGGCTCCCCCTGCTCCGGCGCCGGCGGGCTCAGCCGCCCCAGCCACTTCACGGTGATACCGTGAAGTGGAGCATGAACGGCGGGTTGGGCTGTTTCCCCACGGGGCGCCACTACCCGGGCATTGCGCATCTGATCCGCGTCGCCGCCATCGGCGTGGCGGAGGAGTGGGCTGCGGGGCTCAGCATGAACGAGCTGCCGCTGGTCTGTATCGACACCGAAACCACCGGTCGCGATCCTGCTGTAGATCGCGTGATCGAGGTGGGCTGTGTTTTCTTCGACGCTGGCTCTGTCACGCGTCGGAAGAGCTGGCTCATCAACCCCGACTGCTCGATTCCCGCGGAAGCGACCGCCGTGCACGGTATCAAAGACGACGACGTGAGAGACGCGCCCAAGTTCGAGAGCATCGCGAGCGAGCTACTCGAAGCGCTGCGCGGCGCCGTGCCTGTTGCCTACAATGCCCAGTTCGATCGCGATTTTCTGATGGCCGAGCTCGGCCGCGTCGAACTATCGGCGTCCAGCTTGCCTCCGGCGTTTCGCAAAGGCGTCGAGTGGTTGGACCCGCTGACCTGGGCGCGCGAGTTGCAGAAGGACGAAAAGAGCAAGTCCCTGGGTGAGGTTTCGGAGCGGCTCGGTATCCAGCTGGTGCGGGCGCACCGCGCGACCGATGACGCGGAAGCTGCGGTGCTCGTGCTGGCTGCCTTCGCCGGTGACATCCGCGTGCCCAAGACCTACGCCGCGTTCTTGCAGGAACAGCGCCGCCTGGGGCGCATCTTCGAAGAAGAACGCGTGCGCTGGCGCGGCGGCAACTGACGCCTATTCGGGGCGGCAGCCCTGGTCCGGGACCATTTCGAACCCCCGCGGACACTCGAGCAGTTCGAGCACGCAACGTTCGCCGTCCCACGCGCCCCGGTCGCACTCGACCCGAGCTGCCCCACAGCTGACGCCGTTGAACGGGGCAGTGTCGGGACACGGGTTGAACGCGAACTCAGCCTCGACGGTGGAGCTGCGCCACGGAGTCTGCTTGCCGTTGGTTCGCTCCTCTACTTCTGTCGCGACTGCATCGAGCGCCGTCGCCACGGGGATGCCTGGACGCGCGATGTGTCGCAGGAAAGCTTGCGTGTAGATGCCCATCTCTCCCGGCTCGCCGTCTCGGGCGATGCGCCCGGGGCTCGCGGCATAGGCGAGGAGGGTTCCTCGGGGAGCAACCATAGATAGCAGACCTTGCATGCTCGGGGAGTCGTTCGCGTAGGCGTTGTCTCGGGACGCGTCGAGCACGACGATCTTGAAGGGATTCGCGGCGGCTCGTAGTGCGTCGAGCACGTGGTTCACTTCGACTAGCCGCGCCGGAATATCGCCGATCTCCGAGACGCCAGCGCGCACGGGAACCACGTAGTTCCTCCTCTGGTACTGCATGCCATGCCCTAAGAAATAGAAAAGGCCTACCGGTGGGAGCTGGTCGCGCGCGGCTGCTTCGAGCCGCTGTCCCATGTGGGCGATCGCGTTCAGCAGCGTGACGCGGTCCGCGTCGATCACGAGCTCCACGTCGAAACCCAACTGCGCCAGGCGCGCCGCGATGTGGCGCGCGTCGCGCGCCGCGTTGTCGAGTGGCGCGACCTCTGAATAGGCGCCGTTGCCCACGACCAGGGCCACCCGAGGGCGATCCGTGAGATCTTCGTAGACCGGGCCATCTGGCGCGCGAGCACGGTTGGGGTTTCGTCCGGTCTCGGCGACACTCGCTCCCGTGTGCGAGTCTCGAGCCGGCGCAGCTGCGCTGCAGCCACACAGCAAGAACCAGAAAAACAGCAGCGAACGCGTCATTTCAGCGTTGGTGGCTCGAACAGGACGGGGAACACCACGACCACCAGACCTGCGTCCGGTTGGGGGAACGACAGCCCTTTCAAGCTGTTCATCACGCAGCGGACCACCTTGGAATCGGGTAGATCGGAGCCCGCATCCACTACATGGGACAGCGAGCCATCCCTGGCGATCACGAACCTCAACTGGACCCTGCCCGCCAACGCTGCATTGCGAGCCAGTCCTTGTTCGTAGCACAGGCGAAATCGGCCAAAGTTAGCGCGAACGACGCGCACGATCTGCTCCTGCGGGAGACGGCCAGACACCGTGACTCGCCCTACACGGACCCGCGGAGCCCCGGTGGCCGTGGGGCTGGCGCGACCCTCCTGACCATCACTCCACCGACTGCTGCGGGCGACGAAGCGTGGGACCATACCCGCTCGCAGGTTCAACGCGACCCCCGCAGGCTTCGCTGCTTCGGCACTGCTTCCGAAATCGAGGATGCGCAGGATGCGCGTCAGGCACTCCTTGACTTCGGCGAACTCGGGCGGACCACCCGAGAGAGTCACGTTTTGCACGAGTCCGCCCGAGTCGACTCGTAGCACGACCTCGAAGCTCGCTTCGTGCGTGGGTGCCAAATCACCTTCCGCGTAGCAGTCGTCGAGGCTCTGATACACTCGGCCCAGCACGGCTCGCACGTTTGCTTCTGCCACGCCGTAGGAGACGATCTGACTGGCCTCCACGCCGCTGGCGTTCGCCGACTGTGTCAGGCCCAACCCGCCTGTGCCGTAGGCCTCTCCTATCTCGTCGCCCCACAGGTTCTGGTTGCCGGTTGACTCGAGGACCCCCACCGTCTCCGGTTCCTCCGCAGCAATGGAAGCACTGGGATCCAGCAGCTTCGGCCGGCACCCGGCTTCTGCTTCGAGGTAGCCCGATGGACATTCGGTGTTGGTGAGCGACGCGACGCAGGCGGCGCCATCCCACCGGGAGCCCTCGGGACAAGCTGCCACGCACTGGTCACCGTCGGGGTGAGACCCGGGCGAACATGGCGTCGTCGAGTCTCCGATCTGCACGACCGCGGTTTCGGGCGGTGCAGTCCTGGGTGCTGGTCGAGCGCACGCCGCAGCGAGCGCCAAGCACGCAGCAAGGGTTGCACGTGAGCCGAGCGGGCGGTTGGGCGATTGCGTGGCACCTCTACCCATCCGCCCATGGATACTACAAAGTGCGGTCGGCTGCCGAGCGAGTTCAGCGTTCCGCCTGCGACCGAGCTCGTATCCCCGCCTGGCGCCGGCGCCACCGGCGTGGCAAGCCGTCGTAGCCATGACTCCAGTCTCGGAATACGCGCGCGACGACTCGGACTTGGAACAGCTCGCACCGCTCGTGGCTTGGTCCTTCGGCGGCACGGCGGTGTCGTCTCTGAAATGGCTTCAGGGCATGGCGCCCGTGTCCGCATCGGCGCGAGTGCTGCGCGAGGGCGCAGTGCTCAGGGCGGGTCTGTGCGAGATCCCGATGGGGCAATGGTTCGGCGGCGCCCGGGTCGAAGTGTTGGGGGTCGCCGGTGTGTCCGTGGCGCCCGAGGCACGAGGCAAGGGCCTCGCGAAACGTCTGATGATCGAGACGCTGGAGCAAGCGTACGCGCGGCGCGTGGCTCTGAGCACGTTGTACCCAGCCACGGTCACGCTGTATCGCAGCGTTGGCTACGAGCTCAGCGGCACACGTTACCGCTACTCGGTGCAGCTCGCCCGACTCCCGAGGTGGCGGAGCGAACTCGAGCTAGCGCCGCTCGGGCCGCTGCGAGAGGCAGAAGCGGAAGCTTTGTACGGAGAGCTCGCGCGCGAGCAGCCGGGCTACCTGGACCGTGGTGGCTACATTTGGAACCGCGTGCGCGGCGCCGAAGGCGAACCCGCGCGCGGCGTCATCGTCGAAGGTGCGCACGGCGCCGAGGGCTATCTCTACGTCAAGCAGCACAACGTCAGCGACGGTGCGCACGACCTGGTGCTTAGCGATTTGGTGGTGAATACGGCCGAGGCTGCCCGGCGGCTCTTGACGTTTCTGGCCGACCACCGTTCTACCGCCACCCGGGCGCATTGGTGCGCGGGACCCGTGCTCCCATGGCTCTTCGAATTTCCGGAGCGCACCTTCGACGTCACGCTGTCGGACTACTGGATGGTGCGCATCGTGCACGCAGCAGCAGCGCTCGAGCAGCGCGGTTATCCGAAACCGCTGACGGCGGAGCTTGACTTCGAGATCGAGGATTCCACGCTGCCCGACAACGGCGGCCGCACCATCGTTCGCCTCGCGGACGGTCACGCCGCGGTACAGCGTGGCACCGGCCAGGGGCGCATCCGCATCGACATCCGCGGTCTGGCAGCGCTGTATACCGGTTTTGCGACCCCGGCTTTGCTCGGACGTTCCGGGCTCTTGACGGCCAGCGCCGAAGACCACGCGCTGCTCGGTGCGGCGTTCGGCTCGGGAGCGCCCGGACTCGTCGATCATTTCTAGTCTGATCCGACTGACCATTGAAACTGCGCCGGCCTGCGGTAAAACCCGCCATCCCATGAGCGAGTTGCCGAAGGCCTACGAGCCCGAACACGTCGAACCCCATTGGTACAAGTTCTGGATCGACCAGAACGTTTTCCGGGCGGAGGCTGCCGACCAACGGCCCCCGTACGTCATCTGCCTGCCGCTGCCGAACGTCACGGGGTCGCTGCACATGGGGCACGCGCTGATGGGAACGCTGCAGGACGCGCTGATCCGCCACAAGCGCATGCAGGGTAGGAACGCCATGTGGCAACCCGGGCTCGACCACGCCGGCATCTCGACGCAAACCGTGGTCGAGCGCCAGCTCCGTCGCGAGGGTCTCACGCGTCATGACCTCGGCCGCGAGAAGTTCGTCGAACGCGTCTGGAAGTGGAAAGAAGAAAGTGGCGGCCGCATCATGGAGCAGATGCGGGCGCTCGGGTGCTCGGCGGATTGGGCCCGCACCAAGTTCACGATGGATCCGGACCTGAGCGCGGCAGTGCGCGAAAGTTTCGTCCGGCTCTACGAAGAGGGGCTAATCTATCGTGCCACTCGGCTCATCAACTGGTGCAGCGACTGCCGCACCGCTTTGAGCGATCTCGAGGTCGATAGCGAGGAGGCGCAGGGCGAGCTTTACGAGTTCGCGTATACCGTCGCGGACGCAGACCCATCCGCTGGCGTGACCGAGTTGGTAGTTGCGACGACGCGTCCCGAGACCATGCTCGGCGACACCGCGGTGGCTGTCCACCCGGAAGATCCGCGTTATCGCCACCTGCATGGCCGCCAGCTGAAACACCCGTTTCTAGACCGGATGATCCCGGTGATCACCGACGCGATCTTGGTCGACCCCGAGTTCGGCACCGGTGCGGTGAAGGTCACGCCGGCGCACGACTTCAACGACTTCGCCACCGGCAAGCGGCACGGGCTCGAAGAGATCAACGTGCTGAACCTCGACGGGACCATCAACGAGGCCGGTGGCAAGTTCGCGGGCCTGACGGTGGCGGAGGCGCGCAAGGCCGTCAAAGCGGCGCTCGCCGAAGCTGGTTTCGAAAGGGGCGAGAAGCCGCACACGCTGATGCTGCCGCGCTGCCAACGCTGTCGCACCGTCGTCGAACCGATGATCAGCACGCAGTGGTTCACCCGAATGAAGCCGCTGGCCGAGCCCGCGATGCAGGCGGTGCGCGACGGTCGCACCCAGATCATCCCCGAGGAGTGGTCCAAGACCTACTTCCACTGGCTGGAGAATATCCAAGACTGGTGCATCTCGCGGCAGCTCTGGTGGGGCCACCAGATCCCGGCGTTTCACTGCGAGTGCGGCGAGGTGGTCGTGACGCGGTCCGACGAACCACCCACCGCCTGCCTCAAATGCGGTGGTGCGCTCACGCGTGATCCGGACGTGCTGGATACCTGGTTCTCGAGCGCGCTCTGGCCCTTCTCGACCTTGGGTTGGCCGAACGACACGCCCGACCTCGAGCGCTTCTATCCGTCGAGCGACATGGAGACCGGCTACGACATCCTGTTCTTCTGGGTGGCTCGGATGATGATGATGGGCCTGCATTTCCTGGGCGACGTGCCGTTTCGCCGCGTGCTGTTGCACGGCCTCGTCGTCGACGAGACGGGCGACAAGATGAGCAAGGTCAAGGGCAACACCATCGACCCGCTCGACCTGATCCATGGCGCCAAGTTCGATGACGTGGTGCAGAAGACGCTCCCGGGCGCGCCCGTGAAAGAGGCGCTGAACAAATTCAAGAAGGCCTACCCTTCTGTCGCGCAGATGGGCCAGGGGTTTCCCGCCTACGGTACGGACGCGCTCAGGCTCACCTTGTGCAGTTACTCGCCGCAAGCCAAGCGCATCGCGCTCAGCCCGAAGCGGATCGAGGGCTATCGAAACTTCTGCAACAAGCTCTACAACGCGGTGCGCTTTGCGCTGACCTACATCGGCGCAGAACAGCTCGCCGATGCGCCTCCGCGCACGACGCTCCGGGTCAACCGCTGGGTGCTGTCGCGCCTCGGGCGCGCCGTCGAGGCGAGCACACTCGGGCTCGACAGCTTTCGACTCGACGAAGGCTCGGGTGCGCTCTACCACTTCGTGTGGGACGAGCTCTGCGATTGGTATCTCGAAGCCTGCAAGCCGATCTTCAACCACGGCACCCCCGAAGAGCAGCGCGAGACACGCCAAACGTTGGCCCACGCGATCGAGAGCGTGCTGCGCGCGTTGCATCCGTACGCTCCCTTCGTAACCGAGGAGTTGTGGCAACGCGTGCCGCGCCCCGCTTCGCGGCCAGCATCAATCGCCTTGGCGCCCTATCCGACCGTGCACGACGGTCCACTCGACGCGCGGGCCGAGGCCGAGTTCGACGTGGTGATGCGCGCGATTGGCGCAGCGCGGGCGACGCGCAGCGAGCACGAGGTGCCGCAGGGCAAGCCCATCCCGCTAGCGCTGCGCGCGGCACCCGAGCTCCGGCCGCTGCTCGAGTCCGAGCAACGGCTAATCCAATTTCTGGTCAAGACGGAGGGCGCGCCCGTCGTGGAAGCTGCGGGAGGTCCTCGGCCTCGCGGCTCCGTGTTGAGCGTCGCTGGCGACGTCGGAGTGCTGGTAGGCTTGCTCGGCTTGGTGGACGCCGACCACGAAGCGACACGCATCGAACGCGAGATCAAGAAGGTCGACAAAGACATCGCGGGTCTCGATCAACGCTTGAAGAACCCGAAGTTCGTCGAGAAAGCACCGCCTGAGGTCGTGAGCGAGGCTCGCGAGCAGCTCGACGCACTCAAGCGCCAGCGCGTACATTTGGACGAAGCGCGCACGCTCGTCGCAGAGCTGCGCGAATCGCCGGTGTAGCCCCTTTGCAGCCTGGCAGCGCAGCTGGCCGTGGCTGCGTACCGTTGGCTTCGTCCAGATCTGGCGATCCCGTCGCGACCGAGCACGGGCCACGCGACGTGTCGTCGAGCTCGCGTTCACGAACGGGGGACCCCGAATCGCGCGAAGCGCCGCCGGTGGCTCGCTTGTTGCGTCCGTGAGAATCCCTGGTTTCACCCGGGGATCCAGGATCCATCGTGCCTGATCTTGCGCACGATCGGTACCAACGCGCGCAATGATCCAGTAGGACTCCGTTAACGTGCTGGTGTGGTGTTAACTCGTCCGCGTTAACATTCGTCCCACGGACGTGCAGTCAGAGTTTTGCCGCTAGGCGTGCGTTCGTAGGTTGTATACTGTCGCTGAGGGTCGAACGGCTTGATTCCAGAGTGCCGCCGGCTCGTCGCCCTCCGAAGAGCAGCACGGAGCAGGAGCAGACATGAACAACCCGATGAGCTTTGTGGTGAACACCGGAACCCGCGAAGGCGACCAGCACGAGATCGCGCGGTATCAGCAGTACTATCATGCCCACGGTGTCGCGCTGGCAGCAGAGCCACAGCCGCAGGGCGGCTTCTTGCTCACGACGGTGCAGGCGCAGCAGCCGGTCGCGGCGGCGCAGCCGGTCGCGGCGGCGCAGCCGGGGTATGCTGCGCAGCCCGGTTACGCTGCGCAGCCGGGGTACGCTGCGCAGCCGGGGTACGCTGCGCAGCCGGGGTACGCTGCGCCAGCGGCGCAGGCGGCGGCGCCCATCACGCCGCAGCCGATGGTCGCGGTGCAACCCGCCTACGGGCCTTTGCCGGAACCGCCTGAGTTTTCGACGCAACACGGCTACGGGTCTCCGCAGCACTGTGGAAACGTGCCGCACGGTGGGTACGAGCCGCCGCAGCCGGCCGTGGCCGCGGCAAGCGGATACGGCGCTTCGCCGCAGCCGGCCGTGGCTGGCGCAGGTGGCTACGGGTCGCCGTCACCCGCCGCTGCGGTGGGCGGCTATGGTGCTCCGCCGCAGCAGCCAGCGGTCGCCGCGCCGGCCGCGTGGGTGGCGCCGCCGCAACAGCCGGCGGTCGCGGCGCAGGTCGCATGGGCGCCGGCGCCCCAGCAGCCAGGGCCCGTGCCGGGCGCGTACCCGGCGTCCCCACAGCAAGCGGGAGCGCCACTCGCTTGGGCTCCCCCGGTGCAGGAAGCCGGCGCCGCTGCAGCCGCCTACGGCGCCGGCTTCAACGCTGCAGCCCCCGCCGTTGCGCCGGGCGGCGCTTTCCCCGCCTCCACAGCTCGGCGCCGCGGGCTCGGGGCGGCTTTCGCAAACCTGAGTTGGCTGCAGAAGCTCAAGTTCGCGGGAACGGGCCTGCTGGTGCTGGGCTTGGCGGGCTGGAGCTTGTTCTTGTTGCGGCAAGCTCAGAGCAACATCGTCCTATTCGAGAACAGTCTCGACGTGCCAGGCGAGCTCAGCCTAGCGGGCAAGTCGTACGGTTCGATCGCTCCCCGTCAAGCGCTGCGGCTCGAGCTCGACTCGGGAAACCACGAGGTGTCGTTCACCGCCAACGGGACCAAGCTCGACGGTGGTACGCTGACCGTCCCCAAGGGCAACAGCACGATCGGGTACCGCGCGGTGTACAACATCGGTGGCAGAAAGGGTCTGGCGGTGGTCACCAAGTACTACGGCGGCAGCTTCGAGGACCGCGTGGCAGCCGTTGCGGAAGGCACACGGGTCGTCGAGGTGCCGGGAGCGCAAGCGCTGGACCGCATCGACGACAGCTTCCCGGATACGATCACAGTGCCCAAGCACGCGTCGTTCGGCACCGTGGTACGCGTGTGTCACGTCGATGAAGACAAGGGCACCGTCGGCTGCCCCGGGTGGTGAGCGTCCGGGTGCTCAGGTAAGAGCGGCTTTCAACAGGTCCGAGAGGCCCGAGAAGCGTGAAGCGTAGTCGGCTTGGCTGCGCCGAATCACCTCGTGTGCTTCTTCACGCCCGTAGACCTGCGCGATCTCTACGCGAGGAGACGAGCCGTTCGGTGGTTGCTCGTGCGTCAAAAAGTAGTGTTTCAGCCGTTCCAAGAGGCCCGCCGGGCAGTCCTGAATATCGCGGAACTCGCCATAGCTGGCGTCACCCGCCAGCACAGCGATGAGCTTGTCGTCGACGCGTCCGTCTTCCAGGATCCTGAGTCCTCCGATAGGTGTCGCCTCGACCAGGACGTTGCCGTGGGACATCGGGTTCTCGGCCAGAACGCAGATGTCGATGGGGTCATCGTCTCCGACGATGCCACGGCGGTCGAGTTGCTCCTCACAGCGCGCGGCGACTTGTTCCGCGCTCAGGGTCTGCGGAATGAAGCCATACAGGGTAGGGGAAGTGCTCGAATATTTTTCGGGGCGATCGACGCGCATGAGCCCGGAGACCTTGTCCAGCTCGTACTTCACCGTGTCCGACGGAACGATCTCGATGAACGCCGTAACCAACGTCGGCGCCGAGGCTCCGGCGCTCACACCATGCCAGGGGTGCGCTCGGAACAGCACGCCGAGGGCTTCCCAGATGGGACCGGTCTCGCGTGGGGTACCTCGCGCGCTGTTCGAATGCGATGATTTCACTGGGACTCCTTGTTCCGGTGTGGAAACTTCAGCCTGACCTGATTACCTTTTTCATTCCAAGAGACGCTCGAGCCGGCACGCATGATGGCGATCCCACGGCCTCCCTCGGAGGTCGAGTCGAGCTGGCCGGTGCGCTCGGCGAAGTCTTGCCAGCGGAATCCGTCCCCTGGGTCCGTGATGGCAACCTCGTAGCCGTCGTCCGCAGCGATCACGCTCACCGCTACCGTGCGGCCGGGTGCGGCGTTCCGCTCGGCTCGGCGTACCTCGGCGAGAAAACCCGTTAGTTCGCGATCGCGCGGCGGTGAGTCCACCCCGAGCGAACCGTGGATCACCGCGTTCAAAAGCGCTTCCCAGAGGGGGGCGCGCACCTCGGGATCCTCCGGGTCTCGGTCCATAGCACGGGCTGCAATCGACAGCGCCCGGGGGATCACCTCTACATGCGGTGGAATGCTGAATCGAACCTCGGCGGGGTCCGCATCCTCGGGTGGCATGCTCAGAGAGGATGTCGAAGCCTTCGCGACTTCCCCGACGGAGAGGACCACCACGGTGCCGTCGTCGCGCAGTTTGCCGCCACTCTCACGGATCGCGTCTCCGACACATTCCTCCAGCGATCGCTGCGGTCGGCCCAGGGCGATCGGCGAGAGGTCGAGGGCGGTCGTCCAACGCTCGACGGCTTCGACGTCCTCGAAGAGCTCGGCGAACCCGTCGCTGACCATCACCACGTCGGTTCCTGGGTCGACTCGCCACACGGTTTCTTCGTACTCCGCGTCTGCGACCAGCCCGGGTGGCATCCCGGTTGCGAGCACGCAAGCGGTCACTCTTCCGCGCTCGAGGCGTACGACGGGCGGCAAGCCGGCGTTGACGACCCGCATACTGGTACCGTCGCACAAGACCATCGCGACGCATACGTAGTGGTCGTCGTTATCCATGCACATCTGGCGATTCAGCTCGGCGAGGGCGTCGCGCAGTGATTTCGTGTGCAAGAGCAGCCTGAGCGTGCTGCGGATGCCCGCCGAAACGAGCGCCGCAGCCAGACCGTGGCCGGAGACATCCAGCAACACCGTGATCGTACCCCATCTCGTCTCGATGACGTCGTACAGGTCGCCGCCGACGTGCTCGCACGGTTCGAGGACGGCCCTGAAGCTGAACTCTCCGAAATGGGCCTGGCTCGGCGGTAGGTAGCCAGTCTGAACCTTGCGCGCCCTTTCGAGGTCGGCCAGCAGCACTCGCTGCGCCTCCGCGAGCTCGTCATACGCACGCCGCAAGTTGTCGCGCCGTCGCGCATCCACGAGCGCTGCGACCTTGGCGACCAACAGCCGGCGATCCACGGGCTTGCTGAGAAAATCGTTCGCTCCCAGGTCCAGCGCCACCCCGATGGCGCCCTCGTCTTGGCCCATCGCGGTCAGGAAAATCACGGCGGTATCGGCGAAGCTCGGACGCTTGCGGAGCTCGCGCAACACTTGTTCGCCGTTCATTTGCGGCATCATGAAGTCCAAGATCACCAGATCGGGCTCGAAGCTTTCCAGGATCGCGAAGGCCTCGAGCGGGCCGTGCGCGAGGCGAACTTCGAAACCCTCGTGCTTCAGTACGTTCCCGTAGAGCGTGAGTATCTCCGGTGCGTCATCGATCAACAGCACTCGCCCGCGTATGCCTGGGGTGGCTGCCGGCGCCGTCTGGGCTTTGGGTTTCGCCTTCTCGTGCAAATGACCTTCGCTTTCGCAACACCCCGAGCTGCTACGCACGCCGTGAGAGCTGGTCGATGGCTTCCGTCGGCGTGGCGCGGACTTCGAAGAGCTTGTCCATGCGGGTCAGCTTGAAGAGTGACGATACGCCCGGCTGCAGGCCGACGACGATCAAGCGACCGCCCTTGGACGATATGTGTTTGAAACCGCCGACGAGCGCCCCGAGCCCCGTACTATCGATGAACGAGACGCTGGTGAGGTCGAGCACGATATGCATCGGGCCGCGGTCGATGGAGCTTGCCACGGCCAGCTTGAACTCGTCGCTCGACGTTGCGTCGATTCGCGCGTCCAGGACCGAAACCACCGTGACGCCTCGCTGTTCGTTTGCTTCGACTCGCATGTTTCCCTCCCAGGCCGGCTCGTTTTCGTGTCTTTTGGCGTGGTTGCGCCCGATAGGGACGGACCCGGCGCCAGCAAAGTTAAGCGCCGCCGGCCCCCAATCTTCAGGAATCACGAGAGAATGTACGCTCGAGCGCGCGCGGAAGGCGCCCCGGCATGGTTTCTTCGCGAATCGAAGGGGGACGTATCCCTACCTCGGAGCCCAACCTGACACCGTCCCGCTCGGCCGACCAGATCCAGCTAAACTGACGGCAAAATCCTGCCGTTCCTCGTGACGAAGTCCTCGCGGGGAGGCCGAGTCCCCGCGCGCTCGCAATGTCAGCAATCGAGGCCAACAGCTCGTTGGGTCCCGTGCCGCCGGAGGCCATGGAAACACGCGCAGTCCCGCTACTGCTTGCGGGACGCGTGGCTCGCGCCGTCGTCACCCACGTGCTGTTGTGCACGATCGTCCTTTGTACGACGGAGTACCCTGAGCAGTACCCGGTCGGTGTCAGCTGTGCCGTGGCGCTCTTGGTGATCGTGAGCAGCCTCAGAGTGCTCGCGGCGCGGCGAATCTTGCGCGCGGGGGTGGGCGAACGACCGGCTCGTAGATTGCTGTACACGACGACGCTCGCCACCGCCGCGACGTGGGGTCTGTGCGCTGCGGGGGTCGCGACCCTGGAATTCACGTCAGACACCATGGTGTTGCTGGTCATGACTGCCGGTATCAGCGCAGGAGCCGTCACCAGCCTGGCCCCGCAGCTCACACTGGCTCAAGCGTACTCTGTTGCGGTACTCGTACCGCTGATAGTTGCTGGCTTCATGCACGGCGAAGCCGCCGCTATCGGCGTGTCTCTCGGGGGCACGGTGTTTCTGGGCTTTTCGTTGCTGCAGTCCGCGCAGAGTCATGCGGAATTCTTGGCTGCGGAAGCCAACTTGCAGAGGCTCCGACAGCGCGCCACCGCTCTCGAAGAAGCACGCGGAGCTGCGGAGGCCGCACAGCGCGACGCGATTCTCGCGAACCGAGCCAAGAGCAGCCTGCTCACCGACGTCAGTCACGAAATCCGCGGGCCTATGGTCTCTATCCTCGGCTACTCGGAACTCTTGGGCGCTGAAGGCGTCAGCGACGAGACCCGGGCGCGCCATGCGGGCGCGATCCATCGCAGTGGGCAGCACTTGATGGCGATCATCAACGACCTGTTGGACTCGGCACAGCTGGAAGCCGGCAAGATGCATTTCGTGGCGGAACCCGTGCAGGTAAGCGAGATCCTCTCGGACGTGGACGCCGCGATGTGCATCCGAGCCCAGCAGCGCGGTCTCGAGTTCTCGATTGCCCTCGACACACCCGTTCCGGAACGGATCCAGACGGATCCGCTCAGGTTGCGCCAGATCTTGCTGAACCTGGTGGGGAACGCCTTGAAATTCACCGAGGGCGGCCAAGTCTCCGTGCGAGCGCGCTTCGACGTGGAGCAGGCGCTGATGTACTTCCACGTCATCGACACGGGGGTCGGCCTGAGCCAGGAGCAGATAGCCCGGCTGTTCGAACGCTTCGTGCAAGTGCACGCGGCAGATCGACTCCGCTCCCAGGGGTCGGGGGTCGGGCTGGCCTTGTCGCGCTCCATCGCTCGCGAACTCGGGGGCGACATCACCGTCACCAGTAGCGTCGGGCGTGGCAGTACGTTTACGCTCCAGCTGCCGGTAGGGGACCTCGAGGGCGTGCTTCTGGTCTCGCACCTGTCGGCGAACATTTCGCACTCTTCGGGCACGTTCGCGGCCCATCAACTGCGATTGAACCTGAGCGCACTCGTCGCGGACGACGACGCCGACATTCGCGCGCTCGCGGTAGAGTTCTTGACCGCCGCTGGGGCCAACGTCGAACAAGCCACCGACGGCGAACAGGTGGTCGCTCGAGTAGTGGCCGGTCTCGAAGGCGGTCTTCCGCCGGATGTGGTCTTGCTCGATATGCAGATGCCGTTGCTCGACGGATACGCAACGGCCACCTTACTGCGCCAGGCCGGCTACCGGGGGACCATCATCGCGCTCACCGGCAGCGTCGGCGAAACGGAGCGCCAGAAATGCCTCGAGGCTGGCTGCGACGAGCACGCCGCAAAACCGATCCGGCGTTTGCACTTGCTCCAGATGCTCTCGCGAATTTCGCGATCGAGCGCCGCTGCGCTACCCGTCGCGGCGGGTCCGGGCGACGACGCTCCGCAAGTGGGCGGCGAATGCTCGGACGACGAACCGCTCCAGAGTACGCTGGCCGACGACCCGATCATCCAGCCGCTGCTCCAGCAGGTGCTGGCCGGTTTCGGGGCCCGCCAAGCACGACTCCAGCAGGCGCTGGAGCGGCATGACCTGGTGGAGTTGGGCGCTGTCGCCCACGATCTGATCGGGCTCGGCGGCACATTCGGCTACGACGAGCTCACGGCGCAAGCTCGGCAATTGTCACGCGCCGCGAAAGAGCGAGCTCCACGTCAAACGGTGGCTGCCGCCGCCAGCGACGTGCTCTCCGTGTGCCGGCGGATACTGGCGGCGAAACGCGACCACGACGCCGCCTAGCGGCGGCACGCAAGCCGTGGACGAGCCGCTGGAGAACGAGTAGTCCGCGGCCAACGCGCGTGCTACACGAAGCGCTCGTTTCGGTGGTCGGTCATGCAATTGCTGCTACGTCAGAGCTCTTTCTCCTCGGAATTCGTCGATCGCGTGGCGGCGTGCGCCGAAACGGTGTTCGCCTCCGCCTCCTCAGATCGCGGCGAGATGCTGTGGCGGCTCGAGCACATGCCCGACGCTGTCGTCCACTACGCGGAAGAGGACGATCGCTTGATCGGCTTCAAGATCGCGTACGCGACCCGTAGCCGGCGCTTGTACAGTTGGCTCGGCGGTGTGCTGCCTGACTATCGCCGGCGCGGCGTGGGCAAGGCGCTGATGGATTTCCAGCATGCCTGGGCCAAGGAGCGCGGGTACCTCAACGTCGAAACTGGGACGATTCGCAACAACGTCCCGATGATGATGCTCAACCTGAGCTGCGGCTTCGAGATCATCGGTACCTACGCCCGCGCGGGTAAGCCGCGCGTCTTGTTGTCGAAACGCTTGTAGCTCGACCAGGCCGTCATTCGGATGTTGCACGGCCGAGCGCTTCGAGGCGACGGCGCAACAACCGGGGATGACAACCGACGGCCTCGGCGGCTTGCTCGAGGCTCCAGCCCTGGGAGAGCAGGAGCAGGGCCCGGCGAACGGCGGGGTTTGCCCCGTGCAGGGCACGAAAGAACCGGTGCTTTTCAGCCAGATCGGCCGGGGCGGCAGGAGGCAGGGGTTGCATGCCCCCACGATGCACCGGAGCGCGCGGGCGCGCAAAGCTTTGACGGACAAACAATGTCCGATGTGCGGGGGAGGCGATCGCGGAGATAGGACACTTAGTGCGCGGCCGCCGATGTGCCGTCATACTTGTCGACGACGGATCACTCCATGGAAGACCTGCGACGCCGTTTGGACGAGTTCATCGGACTGGTAGAGTCGGGCCGAAGTATCGAAGCCATGCAGCGCTTCTATGCGGAAGACGTGATGATGTTCGAAAATCGTGAGCTTTCGCGCGCCGGGCGCGAAGCCTGCATCGCTTTCGAGCGCGAGCAGCTCTCCAAGAGCGGGCGCCCGCACCTCAAGGCCACCAAGCGCGCTGCTGATCCGCAGACCGGCGTTTCTTTCATCGAGTGGGTGGTTCAGTTTCGATCGCCCAGCTCCGGGCGGCCCATTCGCTTGGAAGAGGTCGCGGTGCAAAAGTGGTCGAACGGTGAGATCATCGAAGAACGCTTTTACTACGAGGGTGTCATCGACCAAGGGGACGAGGACGACGACGAGGGCGAAGCGCCCGCGGGGTAGCGCCGGACGCTTCACGTTCGCTGCCCGCGCCGGAGCGGCGAAACGTAGACGAGCGTCGGTCCGCAGCCCGAATTAGGGGTCGTGTGCGGGCCGGTCGAAAGGCTGGTGCGGCGGAATTCCAGTCTGCGTGTTGCCCAGGGTGAGAACTGGCGAGTCAGCTGGAAAGCTTTCCACATGACTGCACGGAACCACTGATCTTGCGTAGTTGCGCTGTTTCCTGGCCAGAACGGTAGTTCCCGTGTGGTACAGTGTGGCTTAATTGTAAGTAAGGTAAAAAAATTAAATGCGAGGAAAAGTCGACAGCCGAGCGATGCGGGAGGTCAATCGGTCGATCGTTCTCGACATGATTCGGCGGGGCGGCCGCATTTCGCGGACCGATTTGGCCCGTCGCTCGCAACTCACCAAGCCCACGGTGTCGGCCATCGTCGAGGACCTCATCGCCGGCGGAGTGGTCCACGAGGTGGGCTATGGCAAGGCCGTGGCGAGCGGGGGACGCCGGGCTCGGCTGCTCCAATTCAATGATGCTTCGGCGGCATATCTGGGCGTGCGTGTGGGTGTGCAGCTGACCACTGTGGCAGTCGCTGACGCGCGCGGTCAGATCCGCGCCACGCGTGAGCTTCCGACGGTGCCAGGCGACGCCCCAGGCATGTTGGCGCGCGCGCTCGCCGTCGTGGACGACACGTTCGATGCCGCCGAGATCCCTCGCGACCGTTTGCAGGCGCTGGGGGTGACGCTGCCGGGGGTGGTCGACGCGGCAACGGGCGTGTGCGTGCTCGGCCCAAACATCGGCTGGCAGCAGGTCCCTGTCCGGGACATCCTCCGAGAAGCGCTCGGTGTGCCCGTCGTGGTCCAGAACGTCACGAACGCGGGCGCGATCGCCGAGGGGCAGATCGGGGCCGCGCAAGGGTACCGATCCTACGTCTGGGTGCACGTGGGCACCGCCCTGGGCGCCGGCATCGTCCTCGACGGGCGACCCTTCTACGGGCGCTCCGGGTTCAGCGGTGAAATCGGGCATTGTCAGGTCGCTGACGAAGGTACGCAGTGCAGTTGTGGCGCCGTGGGTTGCCTCGAAACGCTCGCGTCGGGGCGCGCGCTCGAGAGCCGTGCGCGCGAAGCGCTGGCCCGTGGGGAAAAGTCGCTGCTCTCCGAGCTCGGGCACCCGATCGGAGTGACCGACTTGGTGCGCGCCGCTCTCGCCGGAGACGAACTCAGCGTGGCGCTGTTCGAGAGTGCCGGCACCTACCTGGGTAAGGCACTGGCGTACCTGCAGAACATCTTGAACCCAGAAATCGTGGTGCTCGGGGGGCGTGTGGTCGAGGCCGGAGACCTGCTGCTGTTGCCGGCTCGGCGCGCGGCGCAGCAGCATGCTTCGAGAGCCGAGCGCGTTCCCATCGTCCCCTCCGTGCTGAAAGAGCGGTCCGGCATCGTGGGCGCCGTGCTGTCGGCGATGGACTTCTCGGTCCAGTCGTATCGCATCGTTGCGACGAATTCGCCCATTGTGTCTGGGTAGTCGCCGCTGCCTAGTGGTCCCCGGATAGTCCCGCCATTTCCGCGGCTTCTTCACGTTGTCGGTGCACCGGACCCGAAGTCGGGTGTACGCTGAAGGGATGCGACGATGGCCGTGACGGACTTGCAACCCGATGCCCGTAGCCCGCTCCGTGGCTGCATCATCCCTTCCGAGGTCCAAGATGGCGCTCAATATCGGCTGATCGAGCAGCTCGGCGAAGGCGCCATGGGCGTGGCGTATCTTGCCCAACGCGAGACGGCCTCGGGCGTTTCGCCGGTGGTCGTGAAAGCCGTGCGTCCCGTGTTGTCGGTGCGCCAGGTGGCACCGGAGCTCATCGCACAGAAAGAAGCCGTTGCGCTGGGGCGCCTGAACGAGCGCATTCCTCCCAGCCCGTTCGTCGTGCGTTTCGTCGACACGGGCAGGGCGCCGATTTTCGAAGAGCACCCGTCGCCCTGGTTGGCCATCGAGTACGTGCACGGCGGCGTCGAAGGTACGACGCTCGAGGAGCGTGTCAGGTACGCCGTCCAGCACACCGGGTATGCCTTCGACGGGGTGCGCGCTGCACACGCCGTCAAGTGTCTGTCGCAGGGTCTGGTCGCGATACACTCGGTCGACGTCATTCACCGCGACCTCACTCCCGGCAACGTGCTCTGCTGCGGCTTCGGCGAGACCGAGATCTTCAAGATTTCGGACTTCGGGGTGGCGCGCTCGAAGGGGTTGGATCGCACCTTCGGAGCAGTCGGGGTGGGCACGCTCGGCTACGCCGCTCCCGAACAGATGCTACCGGGGGACGTGCAGCTGGCGCCGTACACCGACGTCTTCTCGCTCGCTTGCATCGTCTACTACTTGCTGACTGGCGAAGTCTATCTCGAGGGCGGTTCACCGATCGTGATCCATGAGCGGATTGCCAGCGGCCAAAGGCGTTCGATCACCGAGAGCCAGCTCTTGTGCCCAGAGATCGCCGAACGACCCGAGACCTGCGAGGCGATCGATGCGGCCCTCGCACGCGCTACCTCCAAAGATCCGACTCAGCGCCACCCGAGCGCGGAACGCTTCGCCGCGCATGTGATGAGCTGGCTCGGCGACACTCCTTCGGGGCCGCGTTCCAGCCGGCGCATGGTCACCGCGATGGTGGGCACCTTTCGCTTCTCGGACCCTAAAGGTTGGAGTTGGAGCGTCCGCCAGCTGCCGCGAGAAGATCTGGTGGTGCAGAGCGCCTCCTGGGATACCGACGGCCACTGCTTTGCCTTGACCACGAGCGGACCTCGCTTCTGGAACGGCGAGGCTTGGTTGGACGCATCGCGGCTGGGGCTGCCGGCAGGCATGGTCTTCGCGTCGCGCTACGAAGCAGGCGGCTGGCTCGTGGGTGGCGCGGGCGGCCGCCTCGCCTTGTGCAATGCCGACGGTCTCAGTTTCGTATTGCAAGCGGCGGACCCGTCGCTTCAGTTCGTCGCGGCGAGCGGTCACGTCGATGGCGTGCTCGTGGCGCTCGGCTGGCGTCAGCACGGCGGTCCGCCGCTCTTGCTCACCTTCGCGAAGGGCCGCTGGCGGGAGCTGGCGCTCGATGGGGTGTCGCACGTCACCACACTCGTGCGCCTGGATGCCGCGCGCTGGCTGTTCACGGGCCGGCTGGAGTCGGGCTTCGGCTTCGTCGCCATCTATCAGCCCGCCCACGGGCGCGCCGAGCTGATGCCCGCGCCCCGGACCCGCGCTTACGTTGCGGGCGCGAGCGCCCCCGAACGTGGAGTGGCCCTGATCGTGGGCGGTCACGGGGTGACGTGGCGTGTCGAGCGGGAAGAAACGGCGGCGGTCATCGTCGGAGGCGAGCCCGAGCTCACTGCGAGCGCGCTCGACATCTTGGATCGCGAGTGGGTAGCGAGCGCCGGCGCCTTGTGGACCCGCGACCCGGAGTTCGATCCGACGTGGCGCCCCGCCTGGCGTGACATTCGCTGGCAGACCCCGTTCATCAGTCTGATGGCGGATCCTGGGATGGTCGTCGCCATGACCGCCGATGGCGGTATCGTCGAAGGCAGAGACCCGACGATCGGCCCCGGAGCGATGCGCGTCTTCCGCAAATGAACCGATCGGCGCGGGGTCGCGCTCGTCATCACCCAACGCAATGCAGTCGCGCGGCGTTGAAGTAGTCAGCACCACGTCCGGGTGCGACGCAAAGCCAGCACGAAGTACTCGGTCCGCGATGTGCAAGAGATTCCGGCTGGGCGAGCGATACGGCCATGGTATCTTTCGACACGTGAAGGCCGAGCACATCAAAGAGTTCCTGGCCCGACCGCGCGAGGCGGTCGAGGCGTCGAAAGGCGAGTGGTGGGCCTCGCGCGGCGCTACGAGCGGCAAGGGGAGTGCTTTGGACGTGGGACACGCGCTGCTCGAGCACGCCCGACGGGTCGATCCGTTCTTTCCTTCTGCTGAGTACCTTGCGGCCGATCTCGAGCATCATGTTTCTTTGAAGGAGTGCCTGGATCGTGCCTCGAAAGCGCTCGCCCGTCGCTGACGTGTTAGTGGCACTCGACCTGTCGCGTGCAGCTACGGGCGTCAGCTGGTAGTCCCGGTCGTCGCGCCCGAGGACCTGATCGTGATGAAGATCCTGGCGGGGCGCGATAAGGACAAGCAGGATATCTGCGCCGTCCTGCGCGCCGGGCGAGGCACGCTGGATCTCGAAGCAGTCCGCGCCACGATCATAATGCTCGAAGAAGCCCTGGGCCAAAGCGACTTGATGCCGCTGTTCGACGACCTGGTGCAGGCCACGCAGCGGCGACGGTGAGCCGCTAGCTGCGCTGCCAGGCGGGTTTCAGACCCGACGCTATCTTGAAGGCGTTCCACATGCCGGCGACGCCGTCGAAACGTTCATCGGGGTTGGCCGCAAGCGCCGCCTGGACCCAATCGTCGAGCTTGGCGGGCAAGTCGGGGCGCAGGGCGTGCAGACTCGGTCGCTCGCCGCGGGTCGCCAGTTTGAGCAGCGTGATGGGGTCGCCCACGAAGGGAGGTCGATTGCCGAGGGCGCGAAAGATGACGGCGGCGAGACCGTAAACGTCGACACGGCGATCGAGCACCTTGGAGTCTCCGCCCCAGGATTCGGGGGCCAGGTAACTCGGCGACCCGGCGATTTGACCGTAGCGGGTCATCGGCCTCAGGTGGGTGAACTTGGCGAAGCCGAAGTCGAGGAGTCGCACGGCGCCGCCTTCGAGCACGTAGATGTTCGCGGGTTTGATGTCTCGATGCAGAATGTTGTTTCGGTGCGCCACTTCGAGCGTGTGGACGATAGGGGCAATCAGGGCTTCCAGATCTTGCGGCGACAGCTGGCGACCCAGGCGATGCAGCGCGGCCAGGTAGTCGTCCAGGTGTACCCCCGTCAACAATTCCATCACGATGCAGAGCGCGCCTTCGGCCGTCCACTTCTGGTCGTAGACCTTCACCGCCGCGGTGCCGGTCAGCAGACTGAGGGCTCGCGCCTCACGAAACATCCGTTCACGCCACTCGACGTCGTCCGTGTACTCCTGCTTGAGCACTTTCACGGCGACCATGTCGCCTTCTTTCTTGTCTCGCGCGCGGTAGACGTGGCCTTGACCACCGGAATCGATCAGCTCGATGAGCTCGTAACGATCGTCAATGACCTGGCCGCTGAGCTTGTCACCTCCGATGCCCTTCGCGGCCACGCATCGAGTCTACAGCGTGTTTGGCTCGGGAGCCCCATTTGCTTGTGCTCACCCAGATTTTGCTCGCGTCTGCTCTGCCGTGCGCGCAGGGTGTGCACGGCCAACGGTTGCATGTGCTCTCGAGTGCGCTGCCGTTCGCTGGTCCGCTTGGAGCGAGCGGGGGCGGAGTTCGACCGGCGCAATTGAGCCCATCTGCGCGCCAGACCCTGCCGAAGACTCGCCGTGGCCGAATGGCCGGCTCCGGGCTGACAGGTTTTTCTTATCAGCAGCATAACGATAGACGATTGGACCCCCTTGCCACGTCTGCCAATACTCTCGACTGGCTTCTGGAACGAGGCCCGCTCCCGCCGACGCGAGGGGCAGGCACGAAGTCATAGCAACCCATCACCATTCACATCAAACGTCGGAGCACCACTTATGGCTCAGCTCAAAGGATCGAAGACGCAAGACAACCTCAAGGCCGCGTTTGCAGGCGAGTCGCAGGCGAACCGGCGCTATCTCTACTTCGCGAAAATCGCCGACGTGGAGGGCTACCCCGAGATCGCGGGAAACTTTCGCGAGACTGCGGAAGGTGAGACGGGCCACGCGCACGGCCACCTCGACTATTTGAAGTCGGTGGGCGACCCCGCTACCGATCTGCCGATCGGTGACACAGCCAAGAACCTGAAGGCCGCCGTTGCTGGCGAAACCCACGAGTACACGGACATGTACCCGGGGATGGCCAAGACCGCTCGCGCGGAAGGCTTCAACGAAATCGCCGATTGGTTCGAGACCCTGGCCAAGGCCGAAAAGTCGCACGCCGGTCGTTTCCAGGCGCTGCTCGACAGCATCTCGTAGTTCCGCGAGCACGGTCGCTGGCGGCGAGGAACAGGATAGCTGGTCGCCGCCGGCACGCCGTTGTCTCGCGATCCCCTTGTTGCCGTTGACGTCGCTAGAGGTAGAGCCATGACTCAAAAGGGCGCTGTTTCGTATCAACCCACGCCTGGTCTCAGCTACGATCCGAGTGAACCACGCTACTGGGACAAACAAGGGCTCGCGCAAGAGATCACGCGCGTCTTCGAGGTGTGTCACGGCTGTCGCATGTGCTTCAAGTACTGCGACGCCTTCCCCTCGCTCTTCCGTTTCATCGACGAACGTCACGACGGCCAGGTGCGGAAGCTCACGGCCGACGAGACCGCGCAGGTGATGGGCGAATGTTTCCAATGCAAGCTCTGCGAGGTCCAGTGCCCCTACACGCCGCGCGATCGTCACGAGTTCCAGCTGGATTTTCCCAAGCTGGTGCATCGCTATCACGCGGTGAAGGCTCGCGAGCAAGGCGTGTCTTTTCGCGACCAGGTGTTGGGCGACCCCGACACCACTGGAGCTTTCGCGCGCGCGAGCCTCGGCATGGCCAACGTCATGAACCGAGTCGAGCTCCACCGCTGGTTTCTGGAGAAAGTGCTCGGTGTTCATCGCGACAAACAGCTGCCTGATTTCGCCTCCCGAACCTTCGAGAGCTGGGCGAAAGACGAGGGGCTCATCGGTGAACAGCCCGGCGGTGAAGTGGTCCTGTTTCAGACCTGCTACGTGCAACACAACGAACCTCAGCTCGGGCAAGACACCGTCGAGGTCTACCGCACGAACGGCGTCGACATCCGCTGCGAAGCCGGTTTCAGTTGCTGTGGGATGCCCGCCTGGGAACGAGGCAACATCGGCGAGCTGGAAGAACGAATTCGGAACAACCTCGATCATCTGGAACCCTACGTCGACGCCGGTGCCAAGGTGGTCGCCATCAACCCGACCTGTTCCATGATGTTGCGCAACGAGTACCCCACACTGGCTCGACCCGAAGATCGCGAGCGCGCCGAGAAGGTGGCCAAGAACGTGCGCGATCCGAGCGAGTACCTCTGGTCCATCCGCAACGAGGCACGTTTCGATACCGACTTCGGGGAGGTGCCCGAGAAGGTGTCGTACCACGCGCCCTGTCATCTCAGGGCGCAGGCGATCGGCTTCAAGGGACGCGACCTGATCCGCAAGGCAGGTGCCGAGGTTGACACCGTGATGGAGTGTTGCGGCCACGACGGGACCTACGCCATGCGCGTGGAAGGCTTCGAGGTCTCGCAGCGCGTGGGCAAGAAGGCGTTCGACGGGATGCAGGCAGCGGAAGCCGAAACCTGGGTCACCGATTGTCCTCTGGCCGCCATCCAGTTCGAACAGCACGCTGGCCGGCGGCCAATTCACCCCATGTCATTGCTCGCCAAGGCGTACCGCAGTCGCGCAGAGCGTGACAAAGACGGCGTGCAGGGCGAGACCGAAGTGGACCGCAAGGTCGCGGAGTAGGTAGCCATGCGCAAAGTCACTCGGGCCGAAATCGTCGACTATCAGACGTATAACGATCAGCGCGAGGCGATCCGGCGAGAGGTGCTGGAGATCAAGCGTCAACGGCGCGTGCTGGTGGGGGACTGTCTCAATTTCCTGTTCGAGACCACCGATACCATTCGGTACCAGGTGCAAGAGATGATGCGCGCCGAGAAGATCGTGCGCGAGAACGACATTCAGCACGAGATCACGACGTACAACGAGCTGCTCGGCGCCCAGCGCGAGCTCGGCTGCACGCTGCTCATCGAGATCGACGAACAGGCGCTTCGGTCGCAGCGCCTGAGAGAGTGGCTGACGCTACCCGAACACCTGTACGTCAAGACTGCCGACGGCACCAAGCATCGGCCTCGCTACGATCGCGCGCAGGTGGGCGACGACCGGCTGTCGTCGGTGCAGTACCTGATCTTTCCCGTGCCCGCGGGCGACCCCGTGGCAGTGGGCGCGGATCACCCGGCGCTGACGGTCGAGGCGGAGCTGACGGATGAGCAGCGCCGGGCGCTGACGGCCGATCTCGAGAGCGACTGAGAAACTGGTGGGTCTGCAGCCTTCATCCGAACAGGACGAGGGAGCATGCGCAAGACAAGCGGCTCAGCGCATCGAGCAAGCTGGCTTCCAGTAGATTGGCGGGTCGCACCACGCTCGTCGATCGCACGAAAGAGCGGTGCGAACCGCCACATTCCACGCGCGAGATCACAACTGCGTACTGTCGCCGTCGCTATTCGTGACGCGCGCGACGTCGCATGCGTCCGGCGTCGTTCGTTTCGTTCGCGCGAGCGGCGCAAGAACGTCCAAGACGTCCCGCGCGCAACCTCTTATGGTCACGGCGAGCGACCGTTTCGTGCGGGCGCGGGGTTCTGATGACGAGATTCACGGAAGCGGACCCGGCCGCGGAGATGAGCCGGGAATGGGTCGCGTTGAAGCAGGCGCTCGGGCCGAGCTCTTACGTGGAGGGGACGCGCGAGCGTTCGGAACAGGCGTTGCGCGCGTTGGCGTCGACGTGCGCATACGATTCGCGAACGCTCGCGAGCGCGCTCGGGATCTCGCAACGGCAATTGCAACGGCTATTCAAGCGGCAGTTCGGCTGTACGCCGCAAGCGTGGTTGCAGGCGGAGCGTCTCGAGACGGCGCGTCAGATGCTGTGCGGCGCGGCCAGCGTGAAGGAGGTGGCGTACACGCTCGGGTTTCCGCAGCTCTCGCAGTTTTCCAGGGATTTCAAGCGGCATTTCGGCGTCACGCCGTCCGCGTGCGCGCCCGGTCTCACGCGACGGAGCTGGTAAACGAAAAACGACCCGCGCCTCGTTCGCAAACGAGGCCGGGCCGTTCGATTCGCGCGCGGGCTCTCAGAAGAAGCCGATGGCCCAGCCGATCGAGTGCGGGTTGTTGTTCATGCCCAGCACCTTCACTCTCATCATCTTGAGGGGGACGATGGAGCCGTCCCAGCTCCAGTACCGGACGCTGCTCTCCGGGATGTACGTCTGCCCGCTGGATTTCCAGTTCGTGTGCTCGTAGTCGCGCCACTCGTTGTATGCCAAGCCGACCGAGCCGTCGGCGACGCACGCCCACGTCTTCATGTCGTACGAGGTCCAGTCGCAGTTGTCGGTGCACACGGTCCCGGCGGTCTCGAACCACGCGCTCGTGAAGCTGTCGGTCGCGGTCGCGCCCGCAAGCACGGCGTTCCGGCACGCGGTCGGCGTGGAGAACTTCTCGACGCTCGAGGGGTCGAAGGTGACCCGCTTCACGCTGGCGTCGGCCCGCTCGATGCGGACGGCCTGCGCGGCGTGCGACTCGACGAGGAACTCGTGCGGAGCGGCGCCGGTCGGGGCCAGGGCGTAGAACTTTTCGAGGGCGGTGAGCTTACCCTCCTGGCGCTCGAGCGCGGTGAAGACCGACTCCTGCCGGTTCGAAAGGGTGCCCTCTATGAAAATAGCGCGCGGAGAGCCGTCCCCCGCTTCGTAGGCGACGAAATCGATCCGTTCGCCGCCGACCTCGAGGGAATTGAGGAGCTGCTGCTGCGCCTCGATCGAGGCTTCCTGCGCGGGCTCCGAGCCGGTGTCGGTCGCCGCCGAACAGCCGGCGATGAGCCCCGCCCCGAGGATACCGAGGCAGCAGGCTCCGAAAGTACAAACCGTCTTCGCGAGTGTTGAGTTCGATGAGTGCGTCATTATTTTCCTTTCGTTCCGATGCTGGCAAGCCCTCGGCTTCGTCCAGATCGACAAGCTAACGCGCGCACCGGACGCGCGACTGTGCAGTTGATGATCGATCGACGACATCGCTGATCACGAAGCGACGCACTTTGCACGAACGTACAAGACGGGATCGAAAGACACGTGCGAGAGTCGCCGTATGGCAGCGAAGAGCCGGCGCGCCGCAGTCTGCTTCGTCGCGTCGACGCTCGCCGCTTGTGGCGCCGAGAACGACGCGGCTTCGCTCTCGGCCTGCGCGGGCGACGGCGCGCGCTCGACGCTCCGAGAACCTTTGTTCCACGCGAGCGACAGCGCGCCCTACCTCGCGCCGTCGGAAGCGGAGCGAGCCGCCATCGGACGCCTGGAAGCTCCGGGGAACGCAGTCGTGTGCACGGCGACGCGCATCGCGCCGTACTGGCTGCTGGCGGCGCGCCACTGCGAAATCTCGGGGAAGTTGCGGTTCCAGAGCGACGGCGCGCCGGGGGACGTGCTCGAGTGGGTACGCCATCCCGAGCTCGACGTAGCGCTCGCCCGCGTGTCGCCCGACCCCTGCGCAATGGAGGGCGCGGCGCCCGCAACGGTGCTCCCCATCGTCGAGCCGGAGCCGGAGCCGAGCCCCGCGCCGAGCCGCGCCACGCTCGCCGGCTACGGACTCACCGAAGAGCGCTCGATGGGCGACCTCGAGTTTCTCGTCGAGGCTGTCGTCGCGCGCGACGACACGAGCGTCACGGTCGGCGGCTTCGGCAGGAGCGGCGCGTGCTCGGGCGATTCGGGGGGGCCGCTTTTGATCCGTGATCGACACGGGCGCGTCGCGGTACTCGGCGTGCTCTCGCGCGGCGACTCGACCTGTGACGGCGAAGACATCTACGTACGCGTCGACTCACTACTCGAATGGATCGGAGCTCACGTCGAGCTGCCTCTCGTCGCGAACGGATGCGGGGAGATCGACGAGCGCGGGCGTTGCGTCGAGGGGCGAGCCGTGTGGTGCGAAAACGGCGGCATCGTGTCCGAGTCGTGCGAAGGCGAAACGACGTGCGGCTTCGATTCCGGCGCCGGCGCCTATCGCTGTTCCGCCGCTCCGCTCTGTGCCGGCGACTCGTTCGGATCCTGCGCCGCCGGCACGGCCAGCCGTTGCACCCCGGAAGGCCCAAGCTCCGAGCCTTGCGGAGAAGCCGGCCTTGTCTGCGGCTATGACCCAGTGACCGGTCAGGCGGCCTGTCGAAGCGCGCCATTGGACTAATAGCGGCGACGGTTGCCTCTGCACGCACTATTGCGAGGTCACCGAGGACTGTCCCGTGCCAAGTACAGGAGACGCGGTTCCCGAGTGCGTGCCGTTCGGGGACTTCACGATCGACGGGCATACGGCTGCTTGCACATTGCCGTGCGACGCCGACACGATCTGCCCCACCGGGATGTTCTGTTCCGGCGCCGGTTGAATCGGCGTTCTCAGCGAGTGAAGGCGCCGCTGCGGTCGGCGCGTGTCGGGCACGTTACTTGAAGAAGGCGATGTAGTGGGGGGAGTACGAGCTGCCCATGGCTACGGGATCGATGTAGGGGACGACCGAGACGAAGCCTGTCTCTTGGGCGAGCTGCTCGAGCGAGAGCGTCATGGGCCCGGCTGATTCGTCGCGCTTCTGCTTCCAGCCGCCGCTGGCCCACTCGACGATTTCGGCGCCGGGCTCACCCCCGGGGCGAACGCTGCGACCCAAACGAAAATAGACGACCTTGGCCATGTGGACTCCTGTGCTCCTGTGCTCCTGCGCTCCCGTGCTCTGGGCTGAACGGGGCTGGGCGGGGTTTCGCCATACCTCCATCTTCTACGGATTGTCTCGGGCTATTTCGATCATGAAACGCGGCGCGCGCGGGCGAGCGGCAGGTGACCTCGACGAACATAATTGTCGGGTCGCTCTCGCGTACCTCGCTCTGCAGATGGGCCCTGTCAGACGTGGCGAAGGGCCCGTTCGCGCTTGGCGCTTGGCACGCGGCCGCGAAGTGCACAAGACCGCGGGAATGTTCGACGTTTGCGCTCGGCTGACCGCGGATCCATTCACACGGTAGCCGCGAGCTGGCGTGGTCCTATACTTGTCCCGCTTTGTCACACGGGACCTCGACGGACGAATGGCGGGGCGGGCTCGAAAGCTTGCATCCAGCGGTGCGCGCCTGGTTCGAAGAGCGTTTTCCACACGGGCCGACGTCGGCGCAGGCGCGCGGTTGGCCATTGATCCGACAAGGCCACGACACGCTGATCGCGGCGCCGACCGGCTCGGGCAAGACGTTGGCTGCCTTCCTGATGTGTATCGACGAGCTCTACCGCCAGGCGCAGCGCCGCCCGCCCGACCAGGCTCGCATCGAAATCGTCTACGTTTCACCGCTGAAGGCTCTGGTGACGGACATCGGCGAGAACCTGGCGCGTCCGCTCGACGAGATCCGCTCGGTGGCAGAGCGTCTGGGCCTCGCAGTCCCCGAGATTCGCGTAGGCATGCGCACCGGGGATACACCGGCTTCGGAACGAGCCAAGCTGCTGAAGGCTCCGCCGCACATCCTGGTGACCACACCCGAGTCGCTGTACCTGCTCACCACCGCTCGCAAGAGTCGCGACAGCTTGCGCAATGTGCGCGCGGTGATCATCGATGAGATCCACGCCACGGCGCGCGACAAGCGCGGGGTGCACCTGGCGCTCACGCTCGAGCGACTGAGCGCGCTGACCGAGCGGCGTCCCCAGCGTATCGGCTTGTCCGCAACCCAGCGGCCCATCGAAACCATCGCCCGCCTGTTGGTGGGCAGCGATCGCTCCGATGCGGCCGGTCGCCCCTTGTGCGCCCTGGTCGACGAAGGCCATCGCCGCGCGCTCGACCTTGCGCTCGAGCTGCCCGACCGCGAGCTGGAGGCCGTGGCTTCGACCGAGCAGCTGGGAGAAACCACCGATCGCATCGCGGCGCTCGTCGAACAGCACAAGACCACGTTGGTGTTCGTGAACACGCGACGTCTGTCCGAACGTTTGGCGCACATGCTCGCGGAGCGCCTGGGGGACGAGCGCGTCGCCGCGCACCATGGCAGCCTGTCCAAAGACCGGCGCCACATGGTCGAAACGCGGCTCAGGCAGGGGCAGCTCTCGGTTTTGGTGGCCACCGCATCGCTCGAGCTCGGGATCGACATCGGCCCCGTCGAGCTCGTCTGCCAGGTGGGCTCGCCGCGTTCGATAGCCACCTTCTTGCAGCGCGTCGGGCGCTCGGGTCACACGCGTTTCGGCACACCCAAGGGGCGCCTGTTTCCCTCCACGCGTGACGAGCTCGTCGAGTGCGCCGCCCTGCTCCGCGCCGTCCACGCCGGCCAGCTCGATGCCAGCGCTTTTCCGGAAGCTCCGCTCGATATTCTGGCCCAGCAGATCGTGGCGGAGTGCGCCGCGGAGCCGACCGGCGTGACGGAGCTCTACGAGCTCTGCCGCCGCGCGGCACCCTATGCCAACCTCACGCGCGAGAGCTTCGAGAGGGTCGTCGATCTGGTGTCGGACGGCGTCGTCACGGGCCGCGGGCGGCGCGCGGCCTACGTGCATCGCGATCGCGTGCACGAACGCCTACGCGGGCGCAGGCAGGCGCGCCTGGTGGCGTTGACCTCTGGCGGAGCGATACCCGAGATGGCCGACTACCGCGTCGTCGCGGACCCCGGCGAGATCTTCGTCGGGACCATCAACGAGGACTTTGCGATCGAGAGCATTGCGGGCGACGTGTTCTTGCTCGGGAGCACTTCGTGGCGCATCCGGCGCGTCGAGCGCGGGGTCGTGCGCGTGGTCGATGCGCAAGGTGCCATGCCCACCATCCCCTTCTGGCTGGGGGAAGCACCCGCACGCACGGCCGAACTTTCTCGTGAAGTCTCGCGCCTGCGCAGTGAGGTCTCCGAAGCGCTCGGGCAGCGTGGCGTCGAGGCGGCTTGCTCGTGGGTGGAGGAGTCGTGCAGCCTCGGGTCTGAAGCCGCGCGAGCGCTGGTCGAGTATTTGGCGTCGGCGCAGCAGTCGCTGGGGCTGCTCCCCACGCAGGAACGACTCGTGGTCGAGCGGTTCTTCGACGAGACCGGCGGCATGCAGCTCGTGGTCCACTCGCCGTATGGGGCACGGGTCAACCGAGGTCTCGGCCTCTTGCTCAGAAAGCGGTTCTGCCGTTCGTTCGATTTCGAGCTGCAGGCTGCTGCCAACGATGACGCGATCGTGCTCTCGCTCGGACCCCAACATGGCTTTGCGCTCGACGACCTGGCCGAATTCTTGAGCCCCAAAGGCATCGAACAGGCGCTGGTCCACGCGGTCCTGCCGACGCCCATGTTTCAAGCGCGCTGGCGCTGGAACCTGAACCGCTCGCTCTTGGTGCTGCGCTACAAGGGTGGGCGCAAGAACCCTCCGCCGATTCAGCGCATGGAATCGGATGACATCATGGCCTCGGTGTTCCCATCCCTCGCGGCGTGCCAGGACAACGCCAGCGGCCCCCGCGAGATCCCGGACCATCCGATCGTGAACCAGACCCTGCACGATTGCATGACCGAGGCCATGGATTTGGCTGCGCTCACGCGGCTGCTCGCCGCCATCGCGGAGGGCTCCGTGACCCTGGCGCTGCGCGACACGACGGAGCCGTCGCTGTTGTCGCACGAGATCATCAACGGGCGGCCGTATACCTTCCTGGACGACGCGCCTCTCGAAGAGCGCCGCACGCGAGCCGTGCAACTACGGCGCGGCGTGCCCCTCGACGCGCGCGATCTGAGCGCGCTCGACGTGGATGCCATCGACCGGGTTCTGCGCGAAGCTCGCCCAGAACCGCGGGACGCCGAAGAGCTGCACGACCTTTTGTGTGAGTTGCATCTGGCGCCTCCCATGGTCGCGCACACGTCGCAGTTCGCGGCTCTGTGCGAGACCGGGCGCGCGCGCACGTTGGAGCTAGGGGGTACTTCTTTCTGGTGTGCCACCGAGCGACTCGCCGCCGTCGGGGCGCTGCTCCCCGAGACCGCGGCGGTCGAATGCGGCGCGAGCGACCTCGACCCAGAGCTGCTGGCGCAGAACGTCGTGCGCGCCCACCTCGAGGTGAGTGGGCCCGTCGTGGTCGCTGATCTCTGCGTCAGGACGGGGCTCTCGGAAAGCGTGCTCGCCGTGGCGCTGGCCGCGCTCGAACGTGAGGGCAGCGTCTTCAGAGGCCATTTCGACAGCCGGATCGGGGCGCAGCAGTTCTGCTCGCGCCGGCTCTTGGCCCGCATCCATGGTTACACGCAAAAACGCTTACGGCGCGAGATCGAGCCGGTGTCTCCGCGCGACTTCATGCGCTTCTTGCTCGAACACCAGCACGTGACCGCCGCCACCCGCCGCCGCGGACAGCACGGCGTGCTCTTGGCGCTGGAACAGCTGCAAGGGTTCGAAGCAGCCGCTCCCGCGTGGGAAGCGGAGCTTTTGCCGGCCCGGATCGAGCATTACGAGCCTGCGTGGCTCGACGCGCACTGCTGGTCGGGAGAGGTCGTCTGGGGACGCTTGCTGGCGCGCGCTGCCGCCGAATCCGGTGACCCTGCGAATGTGTCGCTCGCCACACCGATCACGCTGGCCCTGCGCGAAGACTTCGCGTGGCTCCGCTCGGCCGCGCGTGGCTCCGAGCGTGAGCCTGGCGCGGCTGCTCCGTCCGAGGGACGCGCGGAAGCGGCGCTGGCCGTGCTGAGGCGTCGGGGGGCCTCGTTCTTCGCGGAGCTCTCGCGCGAGGCCGACCTCTCCGATGCCCAGCTCGAGGCGGCGTTGTGGGACGGCGTCGCCCGCGGGCTGTTGACGGCGGATGGGTTCGCAGCACTGCGGGCGCTGTTCTCGACACGCCTGGCTCCCGCTGCCGCGCGCGCAGGGCGTCGCCGATTGCGGCGCGGTCTCTCGGTCGGAACGCGGCCAAACGCCGGGCTTGGCGCAGGGCCGCACGCGAGCGCGGGGCGCTGGGCGATCCTGGCTCCACCCGAGGCAGGCGCCGATCGCGACGAGCTCGCCGAGGCCATGGCCGAGCAGCTGCTCGCTCGCTACGGGGTCGTGTTTCGAGACCTCATCGTGCGTGAAGCGCTCGGGGTGCCCTGGCGCGAGGTGCTCTGGGCGTTCCGGCGCCTCGAAGCTCGCGGGCAGATCCGCGGGGGCCGCTTCGTCTCCGGCTTCGTGGGCGAGCAGTACGCGCTGCCGGAAGCGGTGGAGCTGCTCCGGCGGGTACGCTCGCAGAAGCCGAGCGGTGAGTGCGTGCGACTTTCGGCGTGCGATCCCTTGAACCTGGTGGGTATCGTCGTTCCGGGCAGCCGGGTCCCCGCCGTGAGGGGTAAGTTCGTCTACTTCCGCGACGGCGAGGCGCTGGCGCCCGAAGCTGCGCTCGAACCTGACCTAAGGCTCTCCGGGGCCGCGTCCTGACACCTCGGGAACGAAACGGTACAGTTCGCCTTTCCGCTGACCCCCGGCGTAAAGTTGCCCCTGAAACACCGCGAGTGGAGCCGCGCAATAGTGGTCCGACAACGCGAACGGCGACGGGGCTTCGAGCCGCGCGAGTTCGATGAGATGCCCTGGGTCGCGCAGCGCCAGCAGCCGGTACTCGGTCAACAGCACCAGCGTGTTGCCGAACTGCGCCAGGTCGAGGGGTGCCCCTGCGCCCTCGGGCAGACTGACCAGAGACCACCCGCGCCCGTCGTCGGAGACGCCCAACTGCACGCCGAGAGCTCCTGCCATGATCCAATAGAGTCGGCGGCCGTGGGCATACCAGCGCAGCGTCGCCCTGCCTCCAGAGGGCGTGAGGTACATGGGCGTGGCGTGGTCCGCCATGAGCGCAACGTCCGTCGTCGGCGCTTCCCAGCGCACGTAGTCGGGTCCGCGCCCGCCCAACACTTCCACTCCGGTGAGCAGCGCGCCTTGGAAGCGCACCATATAGGTGAGCCGCCACGCAGCCGCGCCGGGAGCTTCCGGGTACCGGGCAGCGACCTCGAAGGCGAGGTCATCGGTGCTCACCATCAGCGCCCCGGGCGCGCTGTCACCGGGCCCGCGCGCTCCCGTGGAAGCATAGACTCGCCCCTGATACTCGATCACGTCGAACAGATGGTAGGCGTCCGGCACGAGCGCGACGCCCGCTCGATCGGCGGTTGCAGCACGGGGCGGGCGATGACCGGGTCGCCGCGACTGCGCGAAACGGCCGCTCTGGTCCGATACGAACACATAGCCCTCGATGCCGCTGCGCACGCCGAGGCCTAGGTACGGGGGATCGGCATCGGGCGCGAAGAGTCGGTCGTGCAAACTCCTGAGGCGGAGGAAGCCTTGCCCTGCACCGCCGCCCTTGCTGGGTTCGCCGGGGCGGTTCCAGTCGAAGGCCAGACTGAAAGCAACTTTGTCGTCAGGTGCGTAGCGTGTGATGGATGCGCCGTCCCAGCCGAGCGGCTTGGTAGCGTGTGCCGCATACAGTCCCGCGCCGTGCGGCTGCAGATCACAAATGCGCGTGAGCGAGCCCCAGTGGCGTCCCACCCGCTCGAAATGACCGAAGCTGGGTGCGACGCGTGGTCCGGGATCGTCGCGCGCGCCGTCGCCATCGGGTTCAGTCGGCTCTTGCGCGGCGACCGGCGGCCGCACCCCTTCGCTGGGTTCCAGGGGCGGCGCGGAGGCCTTCGCTGCATCACCCCTGGAAGCGTCGTGCGCTGGCGATAGCAGCTCGGCGGCCGCCGGTATCGGGGACGTCGCTGCAGTGGTTGGCGGTTGCTGACAGCTCATCGACACGGCCGCGAGTGTGCCGAGCCGAACGACGGTCGAGAGCCGGACGAACGGGCGCATCCTCGCACCCTAGCCCGAGCCGGAAACCGCCTCTAGTGCGTCAAGCTTTGATTTTGTCGGGCTTTCCGGGTACTCCGCTGGCTTGGTCATGCCGCGCTTGGGTTTGCTCGTGGGGGTGCTCGTGTTCGTCACGAGTTGCAAGACGTTGCACGAGGCGGACGCGGCGATGCAGGCCTGGACGCGAGAGCACTTACATCCCGACGAAGAAGAAGCTGTCGAGCGCTCGACCCAGGGGACGCCCAAAGGCGACGCTAGCGGAGCGCCGGTCGCTTCCGGGGCTGCGGCGCCGTCTGGGTCGGCCTCGGGTGCGTTGCCGGACGAAACGTTCGCCGAGCCTGCCCCGTCGACGGATGCGGCACGCGGCGCGGCTGCCGAAGCCCTGTTCGAGAGCGGTCACGAAGCCATGTCCAAGGGCGACTACGACACCGCGTGCGCCCGTTTCGCCGAGAGCAATCGCCTGGATCCCGCGGTAGGGTCGCTGCTCAATCTCGCCGCCTGCGAAGAAAAGCGCGGACGCTTGGCGACTTCGTGGCAATTGTTCAAGCGCGTGATGAGCGATCTGCCCCCGGGTGACGACCGCTACCCCATCGCGCAGCGCCGCGCGAGTGCGCTCAGGCCGCGCGTGCCGCACGTGACGTTGAAGCTCGCGAGCGACGCCCCCAAACAGACCACGGTGAAGTACGGGGCGGTGGTGCTTGGGCAAGCGAGTTTCGACGTGCCTTTGCCCTTCGACCCCGGCGAGCACACGCTGCTCGTGGGCGCGCCCGAACGTGAGGCTCGTTCTTACACGGTGAGCGTGAGCGAGGGCGAGACGAAAGTGCTGACTGTCGGCCCCGGCGACCCGAGGTAAGAGTGCGGCACTACAAGGGGCGCGGCACGAGCACGCTGGCCTCCGAGAGCAGCCAATTGCTGAACGCGGCGACGGCCGGGCGTCGTAGGTTTTCGCGCGGGCTCACCAGGTAGTAGCCGAGCCCCGTCGGCAGTGGGGCGATCTTGGGGAACACCAGCTCGAGGCGCCCTTGTGCCAGCTCGTCGACCACCAGCGACCAGCGCGCCAGGCCGATGCCTTGCTCGCGCAGCACCGCTTCGACCAGCATCGCCGAATCCGTATATTGGTGCATGCGAACAGCATTCGGCAGGCGCGCGCGACGTGCGCGAAACCAGGCTGCCCAAGCATCGGGGTGGTCGTCGTGCAGCAGGACCGCGTGCTTCAGATCTCTCACGTCGGCGATCGGCCGCGCCGCAAGCAAAGCCGGCGCAGCGACGACCACGAACGCGGCGTCGGCCAACTTCTTCACGACCAGGCCGGGGTAGCGTCCGGACCCATAGCGAATCCCGATGTCGATCGGTTCGACGCTGAAGTCGACGAGCCGTTCGTTGGCCGAGATGCGTACGTCGACCTCGGGGTGCCGCGCGATGAAGCGACCCAGTTTGGGAACCAACCAGCGGGAACCGAGCGACGGAACCAAGCTCACCGAGACGTGCGGACGTTCCGCCAAAGCGGGCCGCCGCAGCTCGGCGTTGACGTTGCGCAGGCGCTTGAAGATCGGTGAGAGCTCGGCCGACCAGCGTTGCCCGTCTTCGGTCAAGGCGACGCGTTGGGGCGAACGCCGGAACAAGGTAACAGCTAGGTCGTTCTCCAGCGTGCGGATCTGGTGGCTGACGGCAGTTTGCGTCACACCCAGCTCGGCTGCGGCGCGCGTGAAGCTCAGCAGGCGCGCGGCGGTTTCGAACACGAGCAAGGCGTTCAACGAAGGTAGCGGCGGTGGCCGTGGGCCGGAGTCGGGCATGGCAGGCTTATCATGACATTTTCTCATCATAGATGGGAAAGGATCGTTCGCTCGAAAGAGCGCGCTCCTGTAGTGATGGGGCCATGAAACTCTATCGATTCGACTACAGCCCCTACGCCCGCAAAGTGCAGATTCTGCTCGAACTCCTCGGCAAGCAGCATGAGGTGGTCGACGTCAGCTACAGTGATCGCACCGAGCTCGCGACGCTGACCGGCGGCTACATTTACGTTCCCGTGCTCGTCGACGATGAGGGCGTCGTGACCGTCGAGTCCCGCCCGATCTGCGAAAAGCTGTTGGTGGGTGCCGCAAAGCAGGCGCTCGTGCCGTCGCCGTTCGAAGGACCGATCTGGGCCTACGCCGACTTCGCCGACGGGCCCCTGGAAGACGTGCTGTTTCGAATTGCGTCGCCGGCGCTGCACCACCGCTTCCGCGATCCCGGCGAGCAAGCCCTGTTCAACCTGATCAAGGAGCGGAAGTTCGGTGCCGGCTGCGTCGATCAATGGTTGCAGGGTCGCGATGCCTTGATTGAGCGAGGCCAGCGCCTGCTCGCGCCCTCGCTCGCGACGTTGGAACGAGTGCCGTTTCTTTTCGGGACGCGCCCGACGCTCGCCGACGCGGCCCTGTACGGGCTACTGGCGATGCTCGAGAGCGGCGATCCGGAGCTGATCGTGCGCCTGGCGCCCGCCTTGGCGCGCTACAAAGAGCGCGTGGAAGCGGCGCGGCCGTGACCCCCGCGCCGTTCGCATTTCGCAGATCGGACGAGGGGCCCTTGTGTAGTTTCGATTCCCCCGGGGCACCCGTCCTTCGGCCCTCCTGCCAGCCGTGCGGGCGGCCCAGGCTGGCTGCAACCTACGAGAAACCCGGCGTGCGGCGCGCGGAGGGAGCAATTGGCGTGGCCTGATGATACGGTTCGGCGGTGCCCGAAGCTCCACTGAAACCCGGCGACCGTGTTGCCGAGAAGTACGTGCTCGAGAAGGAGCTCGGGCGCGGCGGCATGGGTATCGTGTTCCTCGCCGAGGATACCGATCTCGAGCGGCCCGTAGCGATCAAGGTGCTGCTCGAAGAGCACGTGACTGACCAGGGTGCCGTGACGCGTTTCCTTCGTGAAGCGAAGGCATCGGTGAAGATCCAGAGCGAGCACGTCGCACGCGTCTACGAGACGGGCCGGCTGCCGAGCGGAGTACCGTTCATCGTGATGGAGTACCTTCTGGGGCAAGATCTGGCGGATCGCCTCGAGCTCAAGGGGGCGATGAGCGAAGCGCAGATCGCCGACGTCGTGCTCCAGGCGTGCGAGGCGCTCGCGGAGGCGCACGCAGCCGGCATCGTGCACCGCGATCTGAAGCCGGCGAATCTGTTCTTGGCGCGGCGCCCGGACGGCACCGAGGTGCTCAAGATCTTGGACTTTGGCATCTCGAAAATCAGCACCAGCTCGGTCTTGACCAAAAGCCAAACCCTCGTCGGTTCGCCGTATTACATGTCTCCGGAGCAGCTTGAGTCGGCGCAAGACGTGGACGCCCGAGCCGACATCTGGGCCGCGGGCGTGATCATGTACGAGCTCAGCACCGGGCAGCGCCCGTTCGAGGGCAACTCGTTGGCGGCCTTGTGCGTCACCGTGCTCAACGCCAGCCCGAAGCCGCTCGACGTGGTCAAGCCCAGCATCACTCCTGAATTTGCCGCCATGGTGGCGCGCTGTCTGCAGAAGAAGCGCGAGCAGCGTTTCCAGAACGTCGGCGAGCTCGCCAACGTGCTCGAGGCTCTGCGCGGACCCGAGGTGAAATCCGGGGCAGCGGAACGCGTAACCAAGGTGCTGCAGAACGCGCGCACGGTGCCGGATATTCCGAGGCGCGAGAGCGATCCGGCGGCGGAACGCTCCTCCAGCTGGGCGCAAACCAATCGCGAAGCCACGACGCAGCAGGTGCGTGGTCGCCGCGTGCTGCTGGCGTCCGTCGTGATCGTCGCGGCCGCGGGCGTCGGGGTCGTACTGGGTCAGCTCGCGCAGCGCGAGCCCGGCACGGAGGCGGCATTGGGTACTCCCCCGCAGGCCGAAGCCCCGCGCCCCACCGAGGGCGCGGCCAGCACGTCGGCGGCGTTCGTCAGCGCTCCGTCGACGAGCGCCGAGGTCGCCCCGGCCGTCGTCCGTGACCCCGAAGCCGTGGCCGACGCGGCGGAGGCGGGCCCTCAGGAGTCGGCCGCCAGCGCTGCCTCCGCCGCGCCGGCGGCGGTCGTCGGTGGGCCGCCGAGCGTGTCCAAGGCCTCGCCCAAGCGCGCGGCCCAAGGCGCGACGAAGAGCGACAGGTCCCCGAAGGCGAGCATTGCGCCAGATCCTGAACGGGACCCGTTTTTGCGACGGCACTGAGTCGCGCTACCGGCGTGAGCGCGCGCGACTGCTGGCTGCTGCTTCGCGTTCGAGCAGCGCGCGCTTGCGCTCGAGGCCCCAGCGGTAGCCCCCCATGGCTCCGTCGTTCCGGAGCAGGCGGTGACAAGGCACCAGCAGCGCCACCGGGTTCTTGCCCGCTGCCGTGCCGACCGCGCGCGCCGCACCCGGTACTTCCAGTTGATCGGCGAGGGCGCCGTAGCTCATGGTTTCGCCGGCGGGGAGGCGTCGTAGTTCCTCCCATACCCTGAGTTGGAAGCGCGTGCCCACGAGGTCGAGCGGTAGATCGGCGGCCACCTCCCCGCGTTCGATCCAGCCGAGGATGCGCCGGCAATATCCGCGGAGCTCGCGGTTCGGCGGCTCGAACCGTGCCTCTTTGAAGTGCCGGCGGAGCTCAGCCTCGAGCTCTGCAGCATCCTCGCCCAGCGCGACCCAACAGATCCCTCGCGGACTGGCGGCGACCAACACGTGCCCTAGCGAGCTGGTTTGCACCAGCGTCCGCAAGGTTTCACCTCGCCCTGCTCGAGCGATTGAGCCGGCGCGCATCCCGAGTGCGCCGCTCTCGGCGTAGAAACGACCGCTCGAGCCGTAGCCCGCCGCGTACAGCGCTTCGGTGACTGGCGCCCCCTCGAGCAAACCTTGCCGTGCGCGCCCCAGGCGAAGCGCTGCTGCGTACTGCCGTGGTGTCATGCCAGTGGCCTGCTTGAACTGCCGGTGCAAATGATACTTGCTCGTGCCCAGCCGATTCGAAAGCTCGTCCAGTTTGATGGCCGTCGCGTCCGCTTCGAGCAACCTCCGCGTAGCTGCGACGCGTTCGGCTCGGATGGTGGTCGCTCGTTCGGGGTGGCAGCGCTTGCACGCGCGGAACCCCGCTCGAGTCGCGGCCGCGGCGTCCGCGAAGTAGCGCGTATTTTCCGGGCGCGGTAGCCGGGCACCGCAGCTCGGGCGGCAGTAGACGCCGGTCGTGGTGACCGCATACACGAACCAGGCGTCCGCGTTCGGGTCACGCCGGCGCACGGCGCTGTAGCGATCCAGGTCTCGCTGATAACTCGAATTCGTGGTGGGCACGACGAGGAGCCTGACAGGTCGCGCCAGGCCCCGCACTCCGCTTCTTGCGCTCGAATTCGAGCGCGCGAATCAGCGGCTATTTGCCGGCGATTGCAGCTCCAGGTCCTCGGACCCCGGCAAATTCTTGGGAATCTTGATGCGCACGACGCTCCCCGGCTCTTCGGGGATGTACGAGGCCAGCGCGCGCTCCGTGGGCGGCTGCGACGGGCGCAGCGTGCGCCGCAGTTCGGCGAGCTCGGCGCGCCAGCGCGCCAGCTCTTCGTCGACGATGCGGCGCGCTTCGAACTCGGCGTCGGGCTCGGGTGGGATCGCACCCTCCGCGCGCACGCGCTGCGCGACGCTGGCGGCCGCCCAACAGAGTGAACCGAGCGTGGACCCCAGCGTGTCGAGCGCGGACGCTAGCGCCGCAGCGTTGTGGATCAATAGCGCCGAGGTCCTCACGTCCGTCTCGGCGCCCAGCACGCCGGCGGCTCGATCCAGCAGGCGCTGCGCGGCTGCGCTGCCGCTCAACTGGCTCGTGCGCAGCTTGCCAGCGGCGGGTTGCAACGCGAGCCGGACCTGCAGCGCGGCCAGCGCGGGACGGAACGCTTGCACGCGATGCGCGGCGGTCGAGTACAGTTCCAGAGCATCAGCCGCCGAGACCACGATCAAACACAGATCCTGCCGCGCGGCTTCGTCCAACCAGTGTCGCTGCTCGGCGGCCGTGAACCGCAACAGCCCACCGGCGCCGTCACTGTTCTTCGGAATCAGCAAGCAGTGGACTGGATCTTCGAGCGCGGCGAGCTTGCGCGCAGGAGGTGGATCGGAAACGAGTCGGAGCATGCCGCGCGTCGATCGAAGCTTGGGCCTGGGGCTCATGGGGTCGTCCATTCTGTGGTTCCAACCCTGAAACGGGGTCGTGCAAAGCTGAAAGCAAGCGTCGGTCCATGCCTGCTCAACGCGCATTTTCGCGGAAATCCGAGAGATCGCGACCGCTCTCGGTCGCGCGAGTGGTGCGCACACCGCGCTCTCCTCGAGTCTCGGACACGGGTCGCACCATACCCGGTGGGTCGTTGACGACCAGCCATTCTGGGCTGGGTCCAGCGATCGCTCGGGTCGTCTTAGACCTGGCGGAGCGAACCTTACAGCACCGCAGAGCTACAGCAGGAACGACACACCCACCGACAACGTCAGCGGGAAGCCGAGGCGCATGGTCAGCGTGACCGTGTCGGAGAAGTGGAAGCGACCGCCGGCGTAGAAGACGAAGGGATCGATGTCGAGATCGTCGTCGTCGTCTTCCCAGTCGTGGTGTTCGTCGCTGGTGTACACGAACGCCAGCCCAGGTTCGCCGAAGACGGACCACTGGCGATGCAGCCAGAAGTTCCACTGCATCACGACGGGTAACACGATCTGGCTCGGGTCGTGGCAGTGGTCATCGTTGGGGTCGTTGTTGTGTCTGTTGCCGTGGCAGTGCTCGTCGCCAAAGGCGAGCCAGTCGAGACCGAATCCGATCCCGATCGAATTGTTGATCTTCGAGATGAAGCCGTTGTCCACGATCACGACCGTGCCGCGAAAGCCCGGACCGATGCCGGTGCCGTCGTCATGGCTGTGGTCCCTGAAGACCAAGTGCGGCTCGGCCTCGAAGCTGTAGTTCGGATGCGCGCCAGGTCGCTTGATGATGCTCTGCGCCTGCGCTTGTGCAGCAGCGCAAGTGAGCGCGGCGGTCGTGAGAACGAAGGTAGCGATTGAACGGTATGACTGAGGCATCGTCGATCCTAGCGGTCAGAGGAGGGTTGGGGGTTTCGTGGGTAAGTGTCCGTGCCGTCCGAATTCTCGCATCATAGCCACAAAATAGTGCACCGAGCCCGTAGCGTTAGACGGGTAGGAGCTCCTCTCACCGTGCGCCAGCCAGCTTGACGCGCGTTCGCAGGGGCCGGACAATCGACCAATGACCGGAATTGGAGCCTGCCCGCGGTGCAGATTGCCCCTGTCCGCGGCACGGGCTGGTACGAAGTACGTGCACGGCTGCGTTCATTGCGGGGGAGTTTGGTTAGATCCGGATTTGGCGCAGCAGGTGGCCCACGCGCTGGAGCCAGAGCTCCGCAGCATGGCGGAGGTTGCAGCGCAGCACGCCCGCGCCACCGTCGACACCGCTGCGCAGGCGCACTGTCCTCAGTGTCACGCGCTGTTGCATCGCTTCAACGTGACACGCGCCCGTATCGAGCTCGACGCGTGCGGTGCGCATGGCACCTGGTTCGATCGCGGTGAGCTCGGAAAGGTCGCGCGGGAGCTCGCCGTCGAGCGCGCTTACGCGCCGGGGCCTGCTGCTGGTCGCGGGCCTGGCGCTGGCCATCTCGCGGCGGCGGCTGCCGTGGGGGTGGCGGGAGTGGGGGCGGGTGTGGCTGCGCAGCAATGGGCGGCCGAACGCCCGCCGGACGATCGGGCCGAGTTTCTCGGGGACGCTGCTGACCTCGCGCTGGACATCGGCGGTGAGACCGTGATCCACGGCATCGAAGTCAGCGCGGAAACGGTGGCGCACGTCGCGGGCGGAGCGGACTTCGTCGGCGGTGCCGCGGAGCTGGCCGGGTCAATGGTCGAAGTGGGTGGGAGCGTGCTCGGGGGCGCGCTCGAGGTGCTTGGCTCGATTTTCGACGGTTTCGGTTGAGCCTGGTCCTGGCCGAGGCGGCCGCCTTGTGGCATCCCGGCAGCGTGATGACGGCCGGCTTGACGGTGTTGTATCGTGATCAGCACTTGCTGGGGGTCGCGAAGCCCTCGGGCCTCTTGGTGCACAACGGCTGGGCACGCGAGCCCGATGTAGCCCTGCGCCGGGCTCGGTCTTTGGTGGGGCAATACGTTTATCCGGTGCACCGCCTCGACCGCGGCACGAGTGGGGTGCTGTTCTTCGCGCTGTCGAGCGAGATCGCGCGCGAGATGCAGGCGGTCCTGCGCAGCACGGACACCTCGAAGCGCTACGTCGCGCTCGTGCGCGGGGTCACCCCCGACGCGGGCGTCGTCGATCACCCGATCGCGCCCAAGAAAGGCGCTGAGAAGCGCGACGCGGTGACCCACTTCTGGAGACTCGGCAGCTTCGAGCGCTACTCACTCGTGTTGGCCCGGCCGCTCACGGGCCGCTTGCACCAGATCCGCCGCCACCTGAAGCACCTGAGTCATCCGCTGATCGGCGACGTGCGCTACGGCAAGAGCGAGCACAACCGGAAGCTGCGGGGCCGCTTCGGGCTCGCTCGCCTCGCGCTGCACGCGCTCGCTTACGAGTTCACGCACCCGGTGAGCTCCGCGCGCGTCGTGGTCCACGCGCATCTGCCTGCCGATTTGCTCGGGCCGCTGAGCTCGATGGGCCTGCTCGAATGCGTGCCCGGGCCGGGTGCTCACGCGTTGGCCAATGCGGCGCTGGTGTCGGACTCAGCCCGAATTCTCGATAACCACGAAGGGGAGCGCGGTTGCCGCTAGAACGGGGCCTTGTTCTTGCGGGCGAGCTTGATGGCGTCGGCCAAAGCCTCTTTGCCTTCACCGTCGCGCAGGCACTGCCAGCAGTCTTCGAGCTTGGTCTCGCCGCAGCCGCGCTTGCCGTTCAATGAGGCGATCGGACGAAACGCACGGGTGTCGGCGTCGGCCTGGGCGCGCACCAAGAGCTTGATCATTCCGGGGCAGTCCTTCTTCTCGGCCTGCAGCGCCTGATCCATCTCGACCACGACCTTCAAAGCGTCCGACGCTTTCGCGTAGATGTCCTTGCTCATGAGCAGGTCGATCGCGAGCTGTTCGGCGAGCGACGACTTGGGCGATGCGCGGTACACCTTGTACAGGTAGTCGGGCCCCATCGGCCCCGCCATCTTCGCGAGCACCTCGAGCGTGGCTGCCGTCTGGCGTGGATCTTTCACGGCGTCCATGAAGGCCTTCTGTGTGTCGTCGCTCTTGCCAAACGCGGCGACCAGATCGGTCTTGCGAGCCAACTCTTCCAGCGCCTGCCGCTTCTGCATCAGCTCGCCGTGGAACACGGCCAGCGTCTCTTCGCCGGTGCGCTCGCGCTTGGCTTTGCCTTCCAGCTCTTTGAGGGCGGCCTTGTCACCATCGCCGGCTTTTTCGGCGAGCGACTGGGGAGGCGGTGGCGGTGGGGGCGGAGGTGCGCTCACCACCGGCGCAGCGGGCGCGCTCACGGACGCGCTCGCAGCGGCGGGGCTTGGTTCGCTTTCGCCGCCGAGGACCAGCGCCCCGAGGGCGGTGCCGACGGCCAAGCTGCCGAGCGTAGCTGCGATCATCACAGCGACCGGCACCCCCTTCGGTTTGCCCAGGGCGCTGTCCAGATCGTCAGCCGGGGTCGCTTGCGAGGAGGCAGGCGGAGGCTCAGGCAGCGAGGCTGGGGCGCCAGGCGGCTCCGTTGGCGCTCCGGGTGGGAATGGTTGGGAGGGTGGTGCGCTCACGGTACCCCGACCTTAACAAGAAACTTCGATCCCACCAAACTATGACGGCGGCGCTGACGCTCGGGTCGAGCTGCGGGTACCGAACGGGCGGTATCACCGACCCGCCGCCTGCGAGAAAAAGGCTGGGTTGTGGTATGTGAGTGTCGTACCTCGCCTGGTCGTAAGCGCTTCGTGCGGGCCGAACGAGGGTGGTCGTGCGGCCCGCACCTGGCTTGTATGTCGCTCCGTCAACCGTCCCGAGCGGCGGCTCACTTCGGAATTTCGAGGTCGCGACAGGCGGAGCCGCAGGTATCGCCATCGCGGCGGTTGCCGTCGTCGCAATCCTCGAAGGGTGCGTCGGTGACGCCGTCGCCGCAGTACGAGCCGATCTTGCACATCGGTCCGCATTCGCCGTAGCCGCCGTCGTTCACCATGTCGTCGCACGCCTCGCCAGCGGACACGATACCGTCGCCGCAAACCGGCACGCAGCTGGTGCGCGCTGTCGAGAAGCCTTCGAGGGTGAGTCGGAACGACGAGCCTTCGGCGCGGCGCTCCGCCTGGAACACCGAGATCTCGTACACGTTGCCTTCCACGAGACCCAGTGACGTTGCGGTGGCGGCGTTCAGCGTGAACTCGCCGCTGATGGGCACGTGGATGCCGCCCAGATCCAGGATCAGCTTATTGTTGACGAACACCCACACGTCGTCGTCACCGGTGAACGCGAAGGTCGGTGCGGTGGCTGCGTCGTACTGGAACCAGTAGTGCACCTCGGTCGTGAACAGGAAGTTGTGGTCTCCCGCTGGCAGATTGGGTCCCTCTGGAGGATTGTCGCTTTCCCACGGCCATCCGTTCCAGGCGTACTGCTCGGGAATGCGCGCCTCGCCGTTGGTCTCGGGGAGCGCATTCGGGTGGCCGTCGATCGGAAAGAAGAGCGGGGTGCCATCGAGTTCCACTCCACCGGGGATGGTCTTCTGAGTACCGTCACAGGTTTCGTGCTCGTCGAGCGTGCAGCGGCTGCCGCACATCGAGGGGACGTTGACGGTGTCGCGGTCGCCTGCCTCGCAGTCGATCGTGACGGGGTCGGGATTGCCTTCGAACTGCTCACCGTTCTCGCCGTAGCGGTTCACGAAGACACCCGCGGAAGCCTCGAACAGCACCAACTCGCCTGGAATGGTCGCGTTCGTCCCGGCGACGTCCGTGTACCATTGCGTAAAGCTTGCTGCTGATTGCACGCACGCGCCCGCGTTGCTGGCGCCCATCAACGTGGGCTTTCCGCCCGTGAGGGTGGGGCTCACCATGTTCTCGATCCAGCCGTCGCAGCCATCGCCCTCCTTGGTGGTACCGAAGTCAGGGTGCGCAGTGGTGAAGTCGCGGAAGATCACGGGGACGCGCATCACGTTGATGCCGTTCACCGTGTCGGTCTGCGCGGTGACCTGCTGCGTGCACATGAAGCCCATCTCTTGCGTACAGGTCGACGAACACCCGTCGCCATCGATCAGGTTGCCGTCGTCGCATTCTTCGCCGAGCAGCAGGCCGTCGCCGCACGCGCTGACGCACGAGGTGCCGGAGCAGTCAGGCTCGGCACGACAGTTAGCGGAGCAGCCGTCGTAGGGCAGGCTATTGCCGTCGTCGCAGCTCTCCGAGCCTTCCTTGTTGCCGTCGCCGCAGGTGGTTGGCGTGCAAACGTTCGGAATGGCTTCGTCGCACTTGTAGTTGTCTTCGAGCTTGCAGAGATCGTTGCAGCCGTCACCCACCACCACGTTGCCGTCATCGCAACCTTCCGAGGGAGAACGGAAACCGTCACCGCAGATCGCCAGCAAGCGACACGGCACACCCGGCGGGTTGCACGAGTAGCCTTCCTCGACCACCAGGCAATTCGCGGAGCAACCGTCACCGGACACGGTGCCGCCATCGTCACAGGCTTCGTCGGGGGTCAACATCGCGTCGCCGCAATTCGGCGGCGCCTGTTGGCATTCGTCGCCCATGCAACCAGCCGTCGTGCCCGGGCCGCTCGAGCCGAAGAGGCCGGTCGCGGACGAACCGGACGGGTTCGTCGTCGTGCTGCCGCCCGGGCCATTGCTGCCGGAGCCGCCCGAGCCATTGATGGACTCGCGAACACCGGCGTCGGTGGACGAGCTGCACGCAGCGACCGCACCCACAGCGAGAAGCGAGGCCGCGAAGGGTAAGAGAACACGCATCAAAAGATCTCCTGGCAATGGCCGGCGTTCGTCGAAACGCAGCCAGTGTCGAGTAGTGTGTGCGCAGGAAGTAGGAAAGCCAATGACGCGGGGGACCCCAACCGTGGAAAAGTCGCCGCGGCGTGAAAGCGTGAGCGGCAAAGTTCACTCTGAGCGATTGCCGCGTCCCGCTTCCGATTCCGGGGTCGGGGGCAACAAAGTTGCCTCGGAAAGAAACGAGCGTTTCGCACACCGCGTGGATTGCCCCCGGGCGCACGAGGGCTGTTAGCGAGAGCTCACCGCTGCTCACCGCGTGCGGGACCGCTGGCGTCGCGCGCGCATCGGCGCAGAGCGAGAACCAAGCGACACGCAGTCGGCTCGTGGCTTCGTCCGCGCGGCGCTGGCAGAGGATCGATGGCAGCGTAGGTGCGATCGCTCGATCCGCCTGGGTGGTGGCCGTGTATCACAACGTTCAAACCCCACACGGAAATTAAGCAAGCTGCGCACCTTGCGTGCAAAGACCCACACTGACCGCACCGCGGCGACCCGCCAAATAAACGGCGTTTGCGCTGTGACTACTTCGGATCGTGAGAGGTTGCCAACGCCAGCGGACCAACGCCCCCATGATCGTGGCGTCATGCGCTGCTCGCGCGCGCACCAACCGAGTGGGCTCGGTGGGCTCGTCGCGTCGCGGTGCGGCCAGCGCGCGATGCTTGGTCGCTAGAAAGTGTGCTACCTTCGCTGGGTGTCGTCGCATGCAACGCTTGCATGATCATCGCGGGCCTGGTGCGACGACCAACCACGCTGAAAGCGTGTCTTCGGATTCAGCATAAGCTCGGCGCTTAGGGTTCGTCAGCACTCAACGAGGCTCAGACCATGGCTCTCCTTAGAACGTTCATCGGTATCTCGATCGCAGCAGGTATCGCTATCGCATGCAGCTCGTCCACGGAAGACCCGGGCGACGGGGAAGAAAACCCGCTTGGCAACAGCGATGCCTTTCAAACGAACGGCGGCATCGATCAAGGCAGCACCTCATCGGCTCTCGGTAGCAGTTCCGGCTCGGGCGGGCCCACGGGGGGCTCGAATGTCGACGGCTGCGCCGATCCCAATCTGGCGGGCTGCGTGGGCTCGAACTACGAAGGCGAGGGTCTGCCGCTCGCGATTTACATCATGTTCGATCAGTCGGCCTCGATGGGCTGTGCGATCGAAGCGTCGGGCCCGCCCTGGCCGCGCGATTGCGGCGTCGAGAACCCCAACGCCCGCATCACGCCCGTGCGCGAAGCCGTCGAGTCCTTCTTGAACGACCGCGCGAGCGCAGGCATCAGCGTCGGTGTCGGGTACTTCGGCTACATGCCGATTGGGGAGACCTCGTGCAACGCGGCTGACTATTCGCAAGCAGCGGTGCAGATCGGTAGGCTGCCCGACAACGCCGATACCTTGATCGCATCGATCAACGCCGTGCAGCCGACTGGTGAGACACCGACCGATTCTGCGATTCAAGGCGCATGCACCTATCTGCAGAGCTGGCGCGACGACAACCCTGGCTACAAAACGGTCATCTTGCTCGTGACCGATGGCGTACCTGAAGCGCCCAGCTCGCAGGGCTGCAATCCTTCGATCGAAGCCGCCGAAGACGTCACCGGTTCATGCCGCGATGAGGGCATCGACACCTACGTGCTCGGCGTCGGTCAGGCGCTCGACAACCTGAATCGCATCGCTGACGCCGGTGGTACGGACCAGGCGCACTTGGTCGAAGGTGGTGACGTCTCGCAGGCAGTGCTCGAGGCATTGAATGCGATCCGCGCCGACGCGACCATCCCGTGTACACTGCCGATCCCGAATCCCGACAGCGGCCAGATCGACTACAACTCCGTGAACATCGGGATCTGCGACTCCGCCGAGAACAGCTTGACCACGTTCTACGTCGACAACGCCGACGCTTGCACCAACGAACCCGGCGGATGGTATTACACTGACGGTGGAAGCACGCGAGACATCCAGCTCTGCGATGCCACCTGTGACATCGTCTCATCGGCCGGGGCCAAGCTGCATTTCACGCTCGGGTGCCAGACCATCACCCCCGAAGACATCGAGTAATTCCTCTCCCCCACGCTGAGTTGCGCCTTCGCTCTCGGGCGTGACAGCGCTTTGAGCGCGACAGCGCATTCGTCCGCCTCTCGCTACAGCGCGTATCATCGCCAGTTGCCGTTCAGCTCTGCGGTGACAAGTAATACGTATCGGCGAATGATCCGGACGGCTATCGTCTGTCGTTCGGAAGCGAGTCTTTGCGAGAAGGAAACCAAAGCGTGCCAGCCCCGTTGAAGCCCATCGTGGTCGCGATCGACATGGGGTACGGACATTTACGCCCGGCCCATGCCATCGCGGAGCAGCTCGGCGTGCCGGTCTTCGACGTGGACCGTCCGCCCCTCGCCACCTCGCAAGATGCAGCGCTGTGGACCTGGGTACGGCGCTACTACGAGGGGCTCTCACGCGCGTCGCAGTATCCGCTCGTCGGACCTCCCATGCGCTCCCTGCTCAACACGCTCACCGATATCGGGAGCCTGTACTCGGTGCGTGACCAATCGCGCGCAGACCTAGGTACTTTCGTGCTGGAAAAGTTGATTCGGCGCGGGCTCGGGAAGAGCCTCGTCGAGCACCTGGAGCGCGAGAACTCGGTGCTCGTGACCACGTTCTTCATGCCCGCCGTCGCCGCCGATCGGCTCGGGTACCCCCACATCTACTGCATCGTGACGGACAGCGACATCCATCGCGTGTGGGCGCCCATCGATCCGGTGAATACTCGCATCACCTACCTGGTGCCGACGCAGCGCACGCGGCGGCGGCTCAGGGCCTACGGCGTGCCTTCCGAGCGCATTCAGGTCACCGGATTCCCGCTGCCGCACGAACTGGTGGGGGGCACGGAGCTCAGCGCGCTGAAGCGCAATCTCGCGCGCCGCCTGGTGCGTCTGGACCCGACTGGCACCTTCCGCGACGACCAACGTCATGGCATCCACCTGTTCCTCGGCGACCTCCCCGATCCGAGCGAAGTGGGGCGGGCGGTGCACCTCACGTACGCGGTGGGCGGGGCCGGTGCCCAAGTGGGCCTGGTGGCGGAGTTCCTACCGAGTCTGCGTGCGCTCATCGCCGACGGCCGGTTACGTGTCTCGCTCGTGGCTGGGATCCGCCCCGAGGTCGCCGAGGCGCTCGACAAGTGCGTGATGGACGTGGGGTTGGGGCGACAGTTGGGGGCCGGCAAGGGCATCGAGATCTTGGTGCGCGATTCCTTCACTGACTACCTGCGCGACTTCAACGCGCTGCTCGCCGACACGGACGTGCTCTGGACCAAGCCCAGCGAAATGACGTTTTTCGCAGGTCTCGGCTTGCCGCTCATCTTCTCGTGGCCGGTCGGCATCCACGAACGCCACAACCGGGGTTGGGCCATGGAGGCCGGCGCGGGTTTGAAGCAGCGCGACCCGCGGTACGCCGCCGAATGGCTCAAAGATTGGCTGAAAGACGGCACCCTCGCCGCGGCCGCCTGGGCGGGCTTCACGCGCTTGCCGCAGTTTGGCTTGTACCAGGTGATCGAAGCGGTCTCGTCCGGCGCTGCGCCGATGAACGGTCAGCACCGCCACGCGCAAGCCGGCTCGCACGGCGGCTGGCTGAGCGACGGTTAGGGCCTTATCGAAGTCGCTGCCGAGCGCCGGGGCGGAATGGTTTTCGCGTGCGGCTATTTTGGGTTCCGGTGCGGCAGGGCGATAGGCTACCCATCGCATGTCATATTCCGCGCCACCGCTTAACGAAGCGCCGCTGCCGTACGATACGATCGGTCGCTACCGCTTGATCCAGCGCGTCGGCGAAGGCGCGTTCGCCGAGGTCTACTTTGCCCGCGACGAGGAGAGTTTGGCGCCCGTCGCCGTGAAGGTGCTGAAGGACGACATCGATCCGAGCATTCGAGAGCAGGTCAGGGTGCGCTTCTTGGCCGAGGAGAAGATCACGCGCGCGATCCAGCACCCCTACGTGATCCACATCCGTGAAACCAGCGCCGCCGAGGTGCGGCCCTGCTTCCTGGCCATGGATTTCGTCGCTGGCCGTCCGTTCACCGAACACCTCTCGCGCTTCCGCGCCGGCCGCATGACTCCGGAAAAACCTGGCAAAAACGAGTACTTCGGTGAGGTTGCTCGTCTCGGTCACCAGGTGGCCTCAGCGATGGCTGCGGCTCACGCCCGCGACATCGTGCATCGCGACCTGAAACCCGAGAACGTCCTCGTCTCGTGCGCGCACGACGCCCTCGCGGAAGTGCGCATCCTCGACTTCGGCATCGCGAAGGCTCCCGTGGAGCTGTTCTCGGTGGCGGCTGCGACCTCGGTGACGCGCTACTGGACCGAGCTTGGCACCGTGATGGGATCGCCACCGTGCATGGCACCGGAGCAGTGCGGCGCCGCGCAAGCGGTCAGCGGCAAGGCCGATGTCTTCGCGCTCGGGGTGATGCTGTTCGGAGCGCTGCTCGGCGTGGACATCCAGAGCTTGGAGCAGAGTTCGAGTCAGCTCGACCTGCCTCGAGATCTGGAAACCTCCCTCGCGCTGCGCGGCCCGCTGCCGGAAGGCTGGGAGCGCTTGCTGCGCGCGATGCTCGAGCTCGACCCCGCTCTGCGCCCCGACATGTCCGAGGTGGCGCTCTGCCTGCAGCGCCTCGCCCGCGCCGATGAAGCTTTCGGGGCCGCTGTGGAAGCCTGGGTGCGCCAGCGCCGGGTGCCGAGCGCGCGCCAGCTCGGCCGCATCATGACGACGCTGGACGAAGCCACGTACCTGACCGAAGACGAACGAGACTTCGCCAAAAGCGCGCCGCTCCAACGGCTCGCTAGCATGCGGAGCCGGCTCGCATTCGCCACCACCGTCGCGGCGCTCGCGGGGGCTTGTGCGCTGGGCGGGGCCGCGCTCGTGGCCGGCGGCTGGCTCGGTACCAGCTCGCCCCGACTGACGCTCGCCGCATCCCGCCCCCTCTTCGAAGCGGCGGCCCCGGCGGTTGGAAGCGAGCGGGCGAGCGCGGTGCTCAGCAACTCTGCCGCTGACGCGCGCACGCGCGACGCCAAACGCGAGCTGTTCCAGGAGCGCGACCGCGCTCAGAAAGCCGAAGCCCTGGTACAGGAAGGTCGCGTCGAGCTCGACGGCGTCCGCGCCAAGCTCGCCCGCGCTGAAGCACGCGCTGGCGCCCTCGAATCCGACGTGCGCGAACGCGACCAAAAGCTGGCCGAGCAGCGGCTCGCGCTCGAACGCTGCGAGGGCGATAGCGAAAGGCTCCTCGCTTGCCGCCAAGAGACTGCCGTCAAGTCCCAAGAACTCGTCGAAACCACCCAACGCCTGCAAATCTGCAACAAGAGCTTGCGCGGCGGATCCGTGCCGCCTACGGGCGATCTCGAGCTCGGGATGTCGAGTCAGTAGAGCGCGCCCGGCTGCCCGAGCGCTGCGCTCAGCCGCAGCGTCAGCGGTTGACGACCAAGTTGGTCGCTGCGATCGTCAAAGCAACCAATCGCCAAACGGATCTGTTTGGGGAATCGAACAGCTGCGCGTGCTTACACCGAACAACCTGATTCAAGCGTACGCCGCGATGTTTCTAATGGAGTTTCAGATTCTGATGGCCGTGCGCTTGCTGGCCAATCCCGACAAGGTTCCCAGGTCGAATTCGCACGAACTTGCACGGTACTCGGAGGGTATTGCGGACAGCGTATGGCATGTCAATGATGGCGAACAGCTCTTTCGAGAAGCAGTCGATCTGGTAAATGCAACTGCAAAGGGTCGTTGGACGGCGACACCGTTCGCACTGAGCCTTTCACCAATTCATTGCGAAGGGCCGCGGAGTCCGCGGGAAGGCTCAGAGTAGCAAAGGGTTTGAGACGGTGACGCGCTACTTACTGCTCTCTCACATGCGCGGACCTGTGTTGCATTCTGAGCAGGATCGAATGATTGTGTCTGCCAAGTTCAAAACCGACCCTGCAGCATCACGCGCCCCGGCCCGATCCTGACGTCGGCGACCGGTTGCTCATTCGGAGGTTCCGGGTTGCTCGTGAAGTACAGATAAGCGCCGGTGGCCAAGCCGACGATGCCGACCCCCAGGCCCACGAAGGCGAGGGTCTGGTAGCTGCCGTTCTGCCCGGCGGTGTCGAGATTGTCTTCCGGGCAGAGATTGAGCGAGCAGCCGTCGTTTTCGTCGTCAGCGCTGGCGTTGAGGTAGGTGAACGCTGCGAACGTCGCGACGCCGGCGATGCCGATCCCCCCGCTGACATAGGCCAGGGTGCGTTTGTGCACCGTATCCGTATCGCTCGCTGCAGCGGGTGGTGGCGGCGGCGCGACGGGGGCGGTCTCGGTTTTGACGGGTGACGCCGGTGCGGGCGGCGCGGTGGAGACTTCGACCGCTTGCCCAGCGAGGAGGTCGAGTTCCTGCGTCGAGCTGGCACCGCCGCTGTGCGTGACGGTGACCTTGGTTTTGCCGGGCTCGAACGGTTGTGCGTGGTTCCAGTCGCTGGCGCCCAGGGTGCGGTCGCCCACGGTGACGTTCGCCGAAGGCTTCACCGTCACCAGGGCGATGCTCTTCGAGAGCTCGGTCAATTCCTTCTGGGCGCTCTCGGCGGTTTGAGCGTATTTCTCGTCGGATTTGCTGAGCTCTTGGGCGAGGGCCACCGCCGCCTCGAGCTCGCGGTAGGCTTCCACTTTGCGGCCGAGCTGCGTCAGCGCCCGTGCCTTGAGCAGCAACGAGTTGGGGCTAGCCACCGTGTTGTACGACTCTTCGAGAAGCTTGAGCGCCTCTTCGTACTTCTTGGCTTCGATGGCAGCGAGCGCGTCGCGATAGCTCTCGCTCGCCTTGTTCTTCTGCGCTTTGGTCGCGTGCACCACGGAAGCCCCTTCGGCTCGGGCCGTCGTCGTCCACGCGAGCGTCACACCGGCGGCGAAGAGGGTGACGAGACGGTAGGTCCGGGCGGTTCGAAGCAGGCAGCGCGCGCTGCCCCTAGATGTCGGAAGGTACATAGCTCGGAGAGCTTACCTTCGATTTGCGCGGGGCTGCTCGGCGAACTGCGCGGGGCGCAGGAGCCGGTGGCGCAGGCGCTGCAGCAGGAGCGGCGGGTTCCGCAGCGGGTTCTGCGGCGTCTTCGGCGGCTTCGGCCGGTGCTGCCGCGGCGGCCTCTTCTGCCTCACCAGCCGGTTGGGCTGGTGCTGCCTCCGCCGGCTCTGGCTCCGCAGACGGAGCTGCGGCGGCTGCCGGTACCGCCGGGGCCGTGGCGGCTGCAGCAGCCGGACCGGGTGTGGGCGGGGCCGCAGGTGCAGCGGCGGGAGCGTTCTGCGCCGGTTCCGTGACCGGTGCCCCCGCGAGGGCGCTGGCGGTCTGTTCGGCGGATTCGGAGCGGACCAACAGACCGAGGGCGACGATGGCGAGCGCGAAGGTGGTGCCCGCGAAGAACATCGTGAGCATCAGGAGACGCCGTTCGGGCTTCGGAGCGGGCGCGACAGCGGGCTGCGCGGGCGCGGGGGCTGCTGCTGCTGCCGTCGCGACGGGCTCGGTGGGAGCTGCGGCGACTGGCGCTGCGGCGAGCACGGACTGAATATGGGCAGCGATCGGGAGCGCTCGAGCCGCAGGCATCGTTGATTCGTGTTCGTACGGTTCTTCGGGCACCTGCCGGGCGGCGTGCGTCGCGTTGGCGCTGGCCACCAGCGCTTCTTGCCCCGATGCTTGCCATGGGCTGCGGGCCGCCGGGGCGGGCTCGAACGGATCCTCGCCCGCCGGTGGCGGCTTGCTGGTGAGGCGGGGGCCGCTCTCGAGTTTGCTGCGGGCTTCGCGGGCGACCGCAGCGAACTGCGCGACGTTGTAGGCCTGGGTAGGCGCGTCGTCGAGCTCGTCGCGCGCACCGAGCGCATCGAGCTCGGCGTCCCCAACCTCCATCTCGTCGTCGTCGCCGCCAGCGTCCTCGTCGCTTTGCTCGTTCCGGCGAACGTCGACCACGTCAGTGTCACTGCTGAACTGGTCTTCGACGTGGATCTTGTCAGTGTCGTCGTCGCCCGGATCCGGCAGGTCGATCTTTTCGGTGTCGTCGTCGCCATCATCGGCGACCCAGTCCGAGTCGCGAACGAGGCGCTCGATCGGCGCGACGTGCGACGCCGGGCTGGCCGTCTTCACGACGGCAGAAGCTGCGACCGTTGCGTTCTCGTCGAGCTCCGCGGCACTGGCGTGCGCTGCGGCTGCACCGGACCCCAGGTCTTCCGGAAAGAGCCCGACCAGCGTCTTGAATCGCTGCCGTGGAGGCGGCGGTGGCTCGGCACCGTCGGTGGCGCCGGTAGCGTTTCGCGCGGCGGCGGTGGCGAGCGGTGCCACGGCGCGAGCTACCGGCATCGCCGCGGTGGTCATGGGGGCGAACGCCGCGGGCTGTGGCGCTTCGCGGCGCGCGGGCGACGCGGGTTCGACGCGACCCCGGGCCTGAGCGGGCGCTGGCTCGACACGCGCCGTAGCCGCGCGCGCAGGGACGGGCGGTTCGGCGCGGGCGGCTCGCGCCGCCGTGACAGCCGGCAAGGCCGTCGCAGCCGCGGGTCGCACCGCGGCGCGCGCTGGCGCCGGGGCAGGCGCAGGCATGGGAACGGCTGTGGCGGCGCGCTCCGGGCGATCGACACGGGCGGCTCGCGCCGGCGCGCTGAAGAAGGCATCGGGCGCCGCGCCGAGGGGCATGGTCTTGCCAAAGCCGCGGGAGCTCGTGTCTGCCGCCGTTGCGCTGGCAGCGTTCGGCGCTTTGAACGGCGACTTGACGCCGGCCGTCGTACCCGCCGCCTGCTTCGGCGAAGCTCCCGCTACTGCGCCGCCCATCACTCGGGTCGCAAAGCTCTTGGCGACATCGGCGGTCGGGCGAATACTCTTCATCGCGTCGCTGAGGCGCTGCGGCTTGTCCATCACCAGTCGCGCCAAGGTCGACTCGCGGCCCACGAGCGCATCGCAGAACTGAATCACCTCTTCTTGCGTGCCGATCGTGCCCGAGGCGTCCCGCAGCGCCTTCTCGAACTCGGCCAGGGTCTGATAGCGCTGACCGCGATCGAGCTTGAGCCCCTTCTCTATCACCAACGCCAACCGTTCCGACGCGCTGACCCCGACGCGGGTCACGCGATCGGCGCGCACGATCGGGGTCGAGAGCCGGCGCTGGATCACCGCCTTCGAGCCCACGAACAGGCGCTTCGAGCACAAGAGCTCGTAGGCAATGACAGAGGCCCGGAACACCTGACAGCACTCGTCGTTCGCAGCGCTGCCGTCGAACATTTCAGGTGCCGCGTAGGCGAACGTCTCGTCGTCGCGGGCCATCTTCGGAACGCTCGGCACATAGCCGCCGACGAAGCCGTCGAGCAAGCGCGTGCGGCCGTCTTCGCACACCAAGAGCGACCCCGGATCGATCGCAGGGGACTCCCAGGCTACGCCCAGCTCTTCCACCGAAGCGTTCACCTTGCGCAGGGCTTCGATCGTATCGAGGACGATGCGGATGGCGACCGGGACTGGAACTCCGGTTTTACGCTCCGCGACGCGCCGCTGCATGGTCCGGACCGTGTCGCCGTCGTAGTGGTCGTGCACCATGGCGAACCAGCCGGTGCCGAACACGACGTCCGCGACTCGAACGAGGTTCTCGTCGTCGAGCTCCATGCTGTCCCAGGCGGCCTGCGAGAGGTTCTGTTCGGTTTCGGTGTCGATGCTGCTCGGCACCTTGACCACGCGGGCGAGTGCGAGCAGCTGCTGTTCGCCTTCGCAGCGCACCTCCCAGAGCGAGCCTACGTAGCTGCTCGTCTGCTGCCGCATGAACAAATAGCGGCCGGCACGCGAGCCGGCTACGGGTGCGCTTTCCAAGGTCGCCACGTCTTTCTAGTGCGCACAACCGCGACGCAGGTTTAGGGTCGACCCCCAAAAACCCCGCATATTTGCATGTTTTGTTGCCTTGCACCCGCGGCTGGTTGGGCGTTCAGTCACCCACCGCCCACTGCTTCGCGCCCCCGTATGCCCGCACGAACGAGATCCGACTTCGTGAGGTTCGTTCGTGAGCGTGAAATTTCAGCGGCACGAACCCAGAGCGCGCGGACGGAAAGGTGCGCTGGGGTGGTTGTCCGCCCACGAAGGGCAACGGCCGCGCCGCGTTCCATGGACACGCCGCCCGCGGCACCCAGCTCACCCTTCATGACATGGGCCGCTGAAGCCGGCGAGCGTTCCTGTTCCCTGGTTCATTGGACAGAGGACGCTTCTCGGCCCCGACATCGAAGCCGGCCTGAAGCAGGAGGCATCGGCGAATACGGCTTCGTGGCCCACTTCGAGGACCGCAAAGGCCAGCGCGTGGCGCTCCACTCGATCGAGTAGGGGTTCCCGCGGGAGCGAACGGCGGTTACACTAGCTCGTCCTTCGTCACTCACAACGTCATGCACGGTTCTTCGGTAATCCTGATCGCCATGTTGACCTCCGCCCTCACCTCAGCGGGGACCGTCTACGTACTCCAGCACTACGAGGTCATGCGCGGCGAGAGCAAAGAGGGTACGGTGCCGGTGCCGCAGTTCCAAGGTCTCAGCGAGGCCGATGCCCGCAAGAACGCGGAGGTCGCGCGTGTCGCCATCCTCGTCGCTGGCCGCGAGCCGAGCGAGAAAGAGCCGGAGGGTACGGTCCTGCGCCAATCGATCCCGCCGGGACAGCAGGTGCCTCCCAACCATCCGATCAGCATCGTGCTGTCGCAAGAACAGCTGAGCGTGCCCGAGGTGAAGGGCCTCACCGTGGCTGAAGCCACCGCGAAACTGAAGGAGAAGGGCTACGAGCCGAAGGCTGGCGACGCGGTGCCCAGCGCCGAGGTGGAAGCCGGCAAGATCGTCGAGCAAGATCCTGCTGCCGGCAGCGTGCTCGGGCGCGGCAAGACCGTCACGGTGAAGGCCTCGAGCGGCGTGGCCGAGGTCGAGGCGCCGAACCTCGTCGGCATGAGCCACGAGCAAGCCAAGACGAAGGCCGAGTCCCTCGGGCTCGAGCCGAAGTTTACCTGGGTGTCGCTGGCCGAGACGCCGAGCTACCGCGTCATCAACCAAAAGCCCGCCCCTGGCACGAAGCTGAAGCCGAAAGACGCCGTGAACCTCGTGGTAAATCGTTGACTCCGGTGTTCGCCGCGAGCTCGCGCTAGAGGACATGCAACGCCTCACGCACCGTGAGGCGGGCCGCCCGCGTGGCTGGCCACCAGGTGGCGAGCAAGGTCACTGCGAAGAGCCCGAGCGTCCAAGCGGCGAGTGCCGGAACGCTGAACGTCCAGGGCAAGGCAACCTTGAACGTGAGCTCTCCGAGCAGCGCGCCCAAAGCGAACGAGAGCCCGCCTGCCAGGATCGATGCCACGAGCAGGCTCAGTCCGCCGACGAGCAGCCCTTCGCTGAGGATCATCCTCTGCAGTTGACGGCGCGAAGCTCCGAGCGCGCGCAGCACACCGAGCTCTCGGGTACGTGCGACGACGGCGTTGCTCATCGCGGACCCCAAGCTTAGGGCGCCGACCACCGCGGTCAGTACGGCGAGCGCCAGCAGCGTCTTGACCAGAAGCTCGAAATGCGCGACCAGCGCGTTCTTGAACACCGACAGCGGCAGCACCGATTGCACGGGAGCGCCAGCGTCGTCCAGGCTCCGCTCGAGCTCGCGCTGGAGCGCGGTCGTCGATCCGTCGCCGCTCACCCAGAGCATTCCGCTGCGCTCAGCGTCGGGAACGATCGCTTCGTAGCTGGCAGAGTTCACGTACGCGACTGCGCCGGCGCCCACTTGCACCGTCTTGCCCACGAGCGAAAAACTTCGGGAGGTACCCGCCACCGATAGGGTCAGCGTGTCGCCGACGCTCGAGCGATCGTAGCCAGGTACCATCTGGTTGATCACCACGGTGCCGGTGTCGGTGGGACGAAGCCAACGCCCTGCAGACATTTCGACGTCGAGCATGCGGGCAGCGTCGGGGGGCGCGACCAGGTGAAAGGCGCCGTGCGCGTCGTCGGGATACGTGCTGGCTATCGGGCGTTCGCCAGGTGCGGCTGCGACGGTGGCGATCGATCTCCAGGCCTCCACGTCTCTGACGCCGGGCAGCCTTCGAGCACGCGCTGTCAGCGCTTCGAGCGAGACAGGGCCGCTGAATCGCGCCTCGACGTCGTAGTGCCTGGTCTCGATGAGCCGCGCGCTGAGCACGTCCCAGGCCTTCGCCACGCTGATCGCCGTGACGCAGGCGGCCCCCGAGGCGCCGAGGAGCGCCAGCGAAAGCGCGAGTTGGCGTCGCTGTCGCACGATGTTTCGCAGTGCGTAGGCGCTGAGTGCGGTGAGCCGTTTCGAGTGGGCTGCCCAGGACTCGAGGGCGCGCAGGCCGAAGCCGCTCTGCACCACGCCATGGTCGCCGAGCGCTCGCCGAACGCTCATGGTCGAGGCGCGCCACACCGCCGGCAAGAGCGCCATCGCAGGTACCAGGATGCCGACCCCGAATTTCGTGAGCACGACCCAGCCTGGGTCGTCGTAACTCGCGATGTCGAAGTTGAGCAGCCGAGCGATGGCATCGATGAAGTGGCGTGCGCCGAGCTGGCCGGGAAGCCAGGCGAGGGCGCTGGCCGACAGCGCCAGGACCAGAACCAGCAGCGTGTACATCGCTCCGAGTCGGCGCGTCCTCGCTCCCAGGGCCTTCATGATGCCGATCTCGCGGCTCTGGCGTGCCATGAACGTGGACAGCGACGACGCGGCCAGAAAGGCGCTCATGATCAGCACCAGCGCGGCGAATACCAGGACTACGGCGAGTACCGCGGTCATCTGAGTCTGATGTGGATGATGACGCGGCGGCGGTACCCGGAGCTCGCGAAGCTCACCAAGCCGCTCGCGCTCGATCCAAGTCGCCAGCTGGCGCACCGAGGCTTCGATGGCGTGCCGGTCGTCTCGATCGAGCAGCACCCGGAGCTCGTCGAACGCCGGCGCTATTCCGAAGGCTCGTGCTGTATCCGCGGTGACATAGGCGTAAATGGCCTCTTCCGTCTGCGCGGGAGCCAGCGCCGGTTCGTGGGCTACGCCACTCACCCGCACACGGCGCGCGAGCTGACCTGGAAGCCTCAGCTCGAGGCTCCCCCCGATATCCACGCCGGCTACGGCGTGTCCGCTGCGCTCGAGCAGCAGCGTGCCCGGCGGTGGCGGCCACGCACCCTGCTCGTGGAAGAGCTTGGCAACCGGCATCGTGTCGAAGTCATCGACGACGAACAGCAGCGCCCGCCGCCACGGCTCGCGGTCGTCAGTCCGAAACCGGGCGTGCACGGTTTTGCGACGCGTGGCCGCTATGACGTCCGGGCGGTGCCGCGCCGCCGACAGCAGCGCGTCCGACACACTGGCGAGCTCCAGCGTGGCAGACGCGGGCGCGCTTGCCAGATAGTTCCGCTCGATTTCTCGAGTCAGTACTCCGAAAGCCCCCAGCGTCACGTTGAATCCGATCAGGCCCACGGCGATCGCCAACAGCATCGTCGCCGTGCGTCCGCGGCTCAGCCACAGATCGCGCGCGAGCTTTTTCAAGCCGTGCATGGCTCGTCCCTGCGGCCGCCGAGCGTGAACGGCGGCACGCGATCGGTGACGATGCGTCCATCCGCCAGCTCGAGCACCCGCTGAAAATGTCGCTGGAGTTCGAGCGCGTGTGTGACGACCAGCACGGTTTTCCCCAGGCTGCCGAGGTCGGCGAGCAGCGTCATGATCTGTCCTGCGCTGCGGCTGTCGAGGTTCCCCGTGGGTTCGTCGGCGACGACCAGCGCCGGGTCGTTGGCGAGCGCTCGAGCGATGGCCACGCGTTGCTGCTGCCCGCCCGAGAGCGCGGTGGGCAACTTGTTTGCCTGGTCTCGCACGCCGACGCGCTCCAAGAGTTCGAGGGCGCGCGCTCGCCGCTGACGCGCCGGAATGACCTCCACGAAGTCCATGGCGACCACGAGATTCTCGAGAGCGGTGAGGGTGGGGAGCAGTTGAAAGAACTGGAACACGATGCCGACGTGGCGGCCGCGGAAAGCAGTCAGCGCGTCCTCGTTCAAGGCGTGAAGAGCTTGCCCGGCGGTCCACAGCTGCCCCGAGCTGGGTCGATCGATACCGGCGATCACGTGCAACAAGGTCGACTTGCCGCTACCGGAAGGTCCTGCGATAGCCACCACCTCGCGGGGCGCGATTTCGACATCGACGTCGGCGAGCGCGTGGAACACCCCGGCTGGGGAGGAGAACGAGCGGCTCACACCGCGCAAGCGAATCGCCGCCGATTCAGCGCGTAAACTACTAGAACGATTGATATGTTTTGGCATTCCACGCTCCTGGACATTGCGTCTTATTCAAGACAGACTGCCCGGAACGAGCGTAGTGTTCGCCCCTGGTGGGCTCAAGCGACAGACGCGGAGCCTTTGGTCACTTCGAGACAGTCCGACGTATGTGTCCTGTACCGAGCAAGCCCTCGAGCGCGCGGAAGCCCGATCGCCGCGTGGAGAAAACCAAGCATGCCCTGTTCGACGCGTTGGTCGAGCTGATGATCGAAAAGGGTTATGAGGCCATCTCCGTCGCCGACGTCGCCGAACGCGCCAACGTGGGGCGGTCGACGTTTTACGCGCATTACGCCGACAAGGACGACCTGCTGCAGGAAAGTCTTCAGGGGTTGCGGCACCACTTGACCACGGCCGCACCTCCCCGGCAGCCGGACGGCCCTATCCCTCCCGCGCTCGCATTCAGTCTGCCCATGCTGCTTCATCTGCACGAGGCGCGCGCGCTGTTCTGTGCGCTCGCCGGAAAAGAGCAGGGGGCTCCGGTGCAGGCCCAGTTGCATGGCATGCTCACCGACTTGGTCCGCGAAACGCTCGAGGCAGACGCCACAGCGACCGCGTGTCGGCCGGTGTTGGCGGCCGAAGCGATCGTGGGAGCATTTCTGGCCGTCGCTACTTGGTGGATGAACGGTCGCGAAGAGCTCTCGGCCGAAGACGTCGATCGAGCCTTTCGCTCGCTGTTCACGCCGGCTTTGGTTCGTTAGAGCCGGCGATCGAGGGGCGGTGATTGCGCGCCAACCGGATGGCGGGCAACCACCGCCGGCCGCGTGCTCCCGGGGCCCGCTCGGGTGCCAGTGTCAGGGCCTCAATGACTTCGATCGCTGGCGGGGCCAAGTGCGGCCAGGGTGGACCCTGGCGCCTCTGAACTGGCCTCGAGGCGGGCCGCCGCGGGTGGCGGGGCGGGGAGCGGCGTGGTTTCAGGGCGCTCTTGCCGTGCCAATAGGTAAGCGACAGCTAACAAGAAGAAAGCGGCGGATCGTAGTTCCAGTCTAGGCATAGGGCGTGCCCGGGCACGTGGGAAGGCCGTGCCCGATGAGCAATCGTTGCAAGCCACCTGCCAACGGGGAAAAAAACTGGCCGAGTTCGACGCGGAACTGGCCGGCCAGCTCGTCCAGCAAGGTCAGCGCTTATTGATGCGGAGCGTGGTGACGCCGTAGCGCTCGTGCACGGATGCTGCTTCGAGGGCGGCGGCGGGGCTGATCTCACCCGCCAAGAGCTGCCGGTAGGCGGTCAGAGTGCGCTGTACTTCGCTGGCGCGTTCCCAGACGAGCTCGACACGAAACCGCCGGACTCCGAGCTCGAGCAAACGCGGCACGAGCGGCGCCGCGCTCTGCGCGAACGCGTTGAAGACGGTGTTGCGGCAGCCGACGTCGACGATCACGGGGTGGTCGTGGCCGGCGTAGTCGCGGAGCGCGATGCGATGCGCTTCGCAGGGGCGCCCGCAGTTTCGGTAGTCCGTGCCGCTGCTCAGTAGATGGGCATAAACACAGTGGGAGTTGTGGAACGTGGGCACGTGATGGTGCAGGGTGAGCGCGACACGTCCGCGCGGTACGGCCGCGAGCAGCTCCAAGAGCTGCACCTGGTTCAGGTCGTGCGAGGCAGTCACGCTCTCGAGGCCCAAGCCGAGCAGGTGCTGGGCAGTGAGCGAGTTGGTGACATTGAGCGAGAAGTCTCCGTGCAGGCTGAGGCCGCAGGCGCCCGTGCGCTCGCGCGCGAAGTGCATCAACGCACCCCAATGGCGCACGAGCACGCCGTCGGGAGCGAGCGCCGCGATGCGCCGGTCGTAGGCAGCCTCGCCCGGCTTCTGCACGCGCACGGTGGCGAGCGTCACCCGCAGGCCGGCGCTCCGCGCACGCGCCACGGCCCGGCCGAGGCCGACGAGCTCCATCCAGTCGAGCTCGACCTCCGAGCCCGGACCGAACCCGCTGGCGATGACGGCTTCGAGTTGCTCTTCGGTGCGGCACAGCGGAATGAGCGCGGGGGGACCAAGCGCCGGCGTGCAGTTGCCGGCGAGCTCTCGCCGCAGCTCGGGCAAGACTGGGGTCGGGGGCGGCAGCGAGCTTCGGGACACCGAAAGCTGGGCCTCGAGGCTCGCTACCAGCGTCCGACGCAGTTGCTTCAGCTCCGAGACGGGCAGATGCAGACCGGCATCGAGGCCAGTGAGGTCGAGCTCTGCCAGTTGAAAGGGCGTGCCGCCCAGGGCGCCGAGCTTCTCTTCGACGAGCAGCCGCGAGAGGCCACCTCCTGCGTGCGCGGGTTCGAGCGCGGCGCGCGCCTCCGCGAACCCCTGGAGCGTTCTGCCGGCGGCCCTGCCATGCGCCTCGACCCGGAGCTTCTCGCCCGCGCGGCCCGAAACGTGGAGCGAGAGCAGGACGCGGCCGTGCAGCGGCTGAGCCACGCGCCGCTCGGCTTCGCGCGTGAGTTCCGGATCTCCCGTCAGGCGCACGGCGTCGCCCGCGCGCACGCGCGAGAGATCCGGGCCGGGCTGCCCGAAGGTCAACTCGACGCGGCCGCCTTGAAGCGAGCGCACCCCGAATACAGGACCTCCAGGAGCATTCTCCGGGTCATGCTCCTGGGCGCCGCGCCCGACGAGCTCGAACTTCACGCCTACGCCCGGGCGCAAGCGGGCGCAGGGCTGCTCGCGGTTCGCCAGTTTGACCACGGCGCTTCTCGGCCGCACGGCGCAGACTTCACCCAAGGCGATGCCGCGGTGTTTGGGGGTGGTGGCGACGACCAGGGTCTGGTGGTTGTCGCCGCGCAAAAAGCCGAGTGAATGACCGCGTGAGAACGCGAGTTCGGTGCGCTCGACGTCGCTACGCAAGCGTTCGCGATCCTGTTCGGTCGGGCCGCGCAGCAGGGCGTCGCGCCAGTTGCGCCAGGAGTCGACGGCAGCGCTGACGTAGGCCGGACCTTTGTAGCGACCCTCGATCTTCAGGCTGAGCACGCCCGCTTCGAGCAGTTCGGGCAGGGCGTCGTGGGCGGCCAGGTCCTGCGGACTGAGCAGGTAACGCCGATCGCCCAGCTCGCGTCGTTTACCGTCGACGATGGCATCGTAGGGCATGCGGCAGGCCTGAGAGCACTGCCCCCGATTGGCAGAGCGGTCCGAAAACGCTTCGCTCGTCAGACACTGTCCGCTCCAAGACATGCAGAGGGCCCCGTGCACGAAGACCTCGCTCTCGAGCGGGCTCTCGCGCACGAACTCGGCGATCTCGCGCGTGCTGAGCTCGCGCGGCAGCACGACACGCTGGAGCCCGAGCGTGGCGGCGAAGTGCGCGCCCTCGGCGCTCGAGATGGTCATCTGCGTACTGGCGTGCAGCCGGATCTCCGGCGAGAGCCGACGCGCCAGAAATGCGGTGGCCGGGTCCTGCATGATCAGTGCGTCGACCCCACTGGCGAGCACACCCCGCAGCAGCTCCTCGAGACTCGCCAGCTCGTTCTCGAACACGAGCGTGTTCAGCGTCAGATAGAGCCTGGCGCCTGCCGCGTGACACCGGCGTACGAGCTCGGGTAAGCCTTCCAGTGTGAAAGCCGTGGATCGGGCTCGGGCGTTGAATCCTTCGGAAAGTCCGAGGTAGACGGCATCCGCCCCGCTCGCGAGCGCCGCCGCGAAGGCCTCGTCCGTCCCGGCGGGGGCGAGGATCTCTGGGCGAGCGACGCGGGACGAAGGGGTGGCGGTGCGGACCATGGCGGCGTGGGGTTCGCGGCGGTTTAGCACGTCCCCGCGTCGCGCCGAGGTCCACCCCCTCGAGCCAGCCTATTTGCTCGAAATCCTGGGTGACTTCCGGGCTGCATCGACGTTCTTGCAAGCGCTACCTCGCTTTGCGAGAGCCCCGGCGTCTGAGAGCCCTATTTCGGGATTTCGATGGTGGGGCAGCCGAACTCGACGAGGACGCTCTGTACGCCTTCGGTTTCGATGGTCGCGCAGGTCTCGCCCTTGATCACGATGGTCGGGGGTGAGGTCGCGTGGTCGTACTCCCAGCCGTCATCGCCGAGCTTGGGCACCACCTCGTCGTTCACGAACACGTTCACTTCGTCGAGGTCCGGGGGCACCTCGTGCAGCGCGAGTTCGCATGAGGTTACGAGCTCCGACGTGAGCGCGACCAGCGTTTCGCTGAGCTCATCGGCGTCGGTCACCTGATAGTACTTCGGCGACTCTTGCGCCGCGGGGGCGCCGCCGCGTTCGGCCAGCACATCGAGCACGGCTTGATAGGCGGGCTGGTCGCTGCCGGGGATGCCTACGACGAACGTCGTGATGCCCGCCTCTGCCAGCGCTTCGACTTGCGCGACCGTACCGTCGTCATCGAGGCACTGTTCGGGTGCTTCGGCGCAGCAGTTTTCGCAAGGCAGCTCCGGTCTATCGATGTTCACCGTGCAGGCAGCGGCTTCGCAGGTGATGGCGTCGTTGCAGTTGGGCCCACCGTCGATGGCGAGCAGCACGTAGTTCTCGCCTTCGAGCTCGGCGCCTGGCCCAGCCGTGAAGTAGTCGTGCGCGAGCGCGAGCGCCGCGGCTGCCGGCGTATTCCCAGCGGGCGCGTTTTCCGAGGCGCTGAGCGCCTGCTTGACGTCGTCGACGGCGTCAGCGCCCGCCCCGATGGGTACGGCTACCTCGCTGCCCGTCGGTACGCCGCAACCGTCAGCGTCGACGCTGGCATCCGGGAAGAACTGCACACCGACGGACATCTTACCGCTGATGCCGTCGAGAGCGCTGTTCATCGAGTCGACCAGCGCCGTCCACTTGTCGTCTTCGAAGCCCTCAGCGGTGTCGTTCATGCTGCCCGAGCGATCGATGACCAAGAGCAGGTTTACCTGCACCGGCTCCGCGTCGACGAGCTGGCCGCCGCACTCGCCCGCCCCGGCGCCACCTTCGCCCGTACTCGAGCTCGAGGTCTCACCACCGGAGCCCGTGGTGAACAGGCCAGTGTTGCTGGCGTTGTTCATGTTGTTGTTGTTGTTGGCGGTGACGACGGCGCTGGCGCCGCCGCTGCCCGTGGTGTCGGGCAACGTGGAGCCATCGCTGTCTTTCCCGCTGTCGCACGCCGGGAACGAGCCGGCGAGGATACCTGCAAGCACGAGCGCTGGCGAGGCGTTGATGGTGAACCGAGTGAGCTTTCGCATGGTGTTTCGCTGGCTACGGAAGAGTTAGAGTCGGATCAAGCAGCGACCGTCCAAGCACTCGACGCCCAGATCTGCGTCACAGCAGTCGCCGGTTTCACTGCAAGTCTGCGAGTACGCCGAGCACGGTGTGCTGCCGGTGCCACCGCTGCCGGTGCCGCCTGCAGCGCTGTCGGTCGAGCTGGCGCCGCCGCTGTCGGTCGTGCTGGCGCCACCCGTGCCGCTGCCGCCGGAGCCGCCCGTGCCGTCGGTGCCGCCGGTTCCGCCCGTGCCCGTCGAGGGCGGCGTGCACGAACCGTGGATCTCGCCGGCCGCGATGTAGCAGATGTTCCCGATGCAGCAGTCCGCGTTGGTGGTGCAGGTGTCCCCGTCTTCGTTGCAGCTCTTGGTGCCGCACTTCAGCCGGTTGTTGTCTTCGGGATCGGGGACGCAGGGGCGGCCGTCGCAACAATCGCCGGTCTGCGAACAAGAGCCGCCTTCGGGCACGCAGTAGTCGTCGTCGAAGCCGTTGCAACGCGGGATGCCGAGCGGGTCGTACTCGCACTCGCCCTTCTTCCAGTTCGGATTCGACGGGTTCGAGTTCGTCGGGCAGCAGTTCGACGGCAACTGGCTCGATTCACTGCAGAGCCCTTCGCTCAGCTGACACACGTCGCCCTGAGGCGTGCAGCGCTGCGACTTGCAGCGGCCGAAGACGTCCTCGGCGCTCTCACGTTCACAGAAGGCATCGGACTCGGCCGCGCCCGGCAGACCCGAGGCCGGGTCGCCGCCGCAGCAGTCGGTGTCGCGCACGCAGAGTTCACCCGCCGGGCGGCAGCCGCTGGGCGGCTGGCAGATGAACACACCCGCCGGGCCGGGGCCGCAAGCGCGGCTGCAGCACTGTGCGCAGTCGGTGCCGCACACCATGCCTGCCTGGCCGTCTTTGCAGCGCTCGGGCCCAATCTCGAGAGTACCGCAGTAGCCAGCGCTGGCGCCGTCACCCATCACACAGTTACCGCTGCAGCAATCCGCGTTGGCGGTGCAGATATCGTTCAGCTGAACGCAGTACGATACCTTCTGCGAGCACGCTCCGTCCTCGCACAGCGCCGAGCAGCAGTCCGAGTCGTTCTCGCACGAGTTGCCTGATGACTTGCACGTGGTGTACGGACCGTTGATGTCGCCGCAGACGCCCCCGTCACAGATCCCGCTGCAGCAAGTAGCGCCATCTTCGGTGCATTCTTCGCCATCGTCGAGGCAGGCTGCATCGCTACAGGTACCGTCGTCGCAGTTGAACGAACAGCAATCGGTGTTCGCAGTGCAGTCGGCGCCCTCTTCGTTGCACTCGATCACGTTGCGACCGCAGGTGTTGTTGGGGTCGCAGACGGCGGAGCAGCAATCGCCCGCCACCTCACATTCGTCGCCGTAGCTGCCGCACACGGGACCGATGGGGCCGTCCCCCGCGCCGCCCGCTGAGCCGCCGTTACCGCCGGTGCCGCTGGTCGCTCCCCCGTTGCCCGCGACGCCACCCGACGCGCCCGCTCCGTTGGCACCCGATCCCGTGCCGGTCGAGTTGGACGTGGCGCCGCCGGAGCTGCCACCCGCACTCGTACCACCGCTGTCGGTGTTGCCGGCAGCGCTTCCACCCGCGCTGCTGCCGCCCGCGCTGTTACCACCGCTCGCCGTCCCGCCGCTTCCGTCGTTGGCAGAGTCACCACCTCCCCCCGAGCCCCCGCAGGCCTGCATGAGTGCCAGGCCCGTGAAAAGAGTGCCGATGACTAGAGAAGTAGTAGTGATGCGCATGAGGGTTCCCGTGGCTGCGTCGAGACTTGCCTGTCTCGAAGTCGCTGATCAGTGGGCTGCACGAGTGCTGGCTATGATCCCGCTCCCGTCTGGCCTACGGACGGCCCCGCGCGGGGCTTAACGTTTTTCGCCGGACACGCTGCATTTCAGGGGGTTTGCGCGGCGCGTGCGGCGGATCGTCGCTCGCAAAATGTGTGGGTGCCTGAGTGCGGATGTGCAGCATACAACTCGCTCACGACCGACTCGAGGGTCGAAGCACGGCGCATTGCGCCAGGGGTCGAGATCGAGCGCGACGCGCGGCGCGATTTGCGGGGCCGAGTTCGTTCGGCCGCTCGCCCGGAACGCGTCGTGGCTTCGCCCCGGCGGCTCAGCGCTTGGCGGGCTCTTTGAGCGTCGTGTCGACCTTCTTCTGGTGGGCCGACTCCGGGTACTTTTCGCTGAACGCTTCGGCGCGCTCGTGCGCGCTGCTCGTCTTGTTCAGGCGCGCGAGCGCTTCGATCGCGATGACCTCGCGTTCCTGCGACAAGCTCCCCTGCGGGTAGAGCTGCTTGTGACGCCGGGTGAGCTCTAGCGCGCGGCGCGGGTCACTCTTCAACGCGTGCTGCGCTTGGTTCAACAGCGCCGCCTCGCTCGGTTTGGCGGCAGCTTGAGCGCGCTGCTTCGGCGCCTCGTGCGCAACTTCGGCGGCTGCATCGATGCTCGCGGACGGCACCGCTTCGGTGGCTTCTGGCTCGGCCCGAGGCGACTCGGGCTTGGGTGCGGGCTCGACGTCGCGCGCGGGGATGGTTTCACTGGGCACCGGCGCAGACCGGGGTTCGCTCGCACTGCGCGTGCTCAGGTACACGCCGCCGCCGATGAGCCCGCCCACGGCAACCAGCACCGCGAGCTTCGTGAGGCCGGGCACGCCCGAGCCAGTAGCCGTCGTGGGCTGCGGCGCAGCTTCTGGGTGCGCTGCGGGCGCTGGTGGCGCATCGAGCAGTGAGCCGAGCTTGGCTTCGAGCCCGCTCAAGTCGCGTGCGCTGGGCACGTCCGTGCGGGCGGAACGCAAGAGCTCCTGCAGCTCTCCGGGCGCGCCCGGGTCCGCGCTCCAGCGATCGAGGTCACGGGCCATTATTCGCTCTCCTGAGCAGCGGCGTCGCCGAGCGCGCGTGCCAAGATCTGGCGCGCGGCTCTGAGCCGTGAATAGGCGGTCTGCAGCGGAGTGCCCATCGCGTCGGCGATCTCTTTCATCTCGAGCTCCTCGATTTCGTAGAGCACGAAGACTTGCCGCTTCTCTTCGTCGAGCGCATCGAGGAGCTCGAGCAAGCGCCGGCGATGACGCGAACGCTCGATGGCCTGCTCTTGATCGGCTTCGAAGCTGGTCGTGGGCACTTCATCGACGGTCTGTTCCCGGCGCACGTGGGCGCGACGCCGATAGTCGGACGCCGTCCGTAGGCAGATGCCGTAGACCCAGGTTCGGAGCGTCGAGCGACCTTCGAAACTTTCCAGCTTCCGGTGGACGACGACGAACACCTCCTGGCAGACATCCTCGATGTCTCGCTCTGGGACACCGAGGTGTCGGAGGGTTCTCCAAACAAATGCCGAATATTCATCGAAAATCGCCCGTAGAGACGGAACTTCCGGCCCCGGGTCTGGGGCCTTATTCGATGAGTGGGTCACGGAGAAGGACTTATTACTAGAAGTGGGCGGCCACGCCTATTTGTCCCGCAAGCAGCAAGGGCGTCATTCGGAAAAGACTCGGTTCTTCACCATCTTGGCTGCCGTAGCGGAAGGTTTCACGCAGCAGGGGCACCTGAGCGTCGATACCCATTCGAACGGACAACGGCCCGGCGATCCGCAAACTGGCGGCGAGCGCCACCCCGAGATTCACGTAGGGGCGCTCTTGCTGCTCGTTCGAGTCGAAACCGAAGCCTTCCACGTGCAGGGTGCCCACGTGCTGCACGAAGCAGCCCTCGAGGGCGATCGCCGACACTGGCAGGTAGAGCGGGCACAGGAACACTCCGAGCTCTTTCGGTGAGAAGCTCGCGCCTGCTGCGTCGCCACCGATGGTCTGATCCACGCTCGCGTAGCTACCCACGTCGATGCCCACCTTCCAGAACTCCGGCGGCTTGACGGCGACGTGCCCGCGAACCCCAAAGGTGACTTCGGGGAGCAAACCATGAACACCTAGCGCGCCGAGCCCCACCTCGAAACGCCAGCGCGGGCGGCGCGGCGGCGTGTCCTTGGGCACATGCAGCTTCGACGACCGCGTTGGCGGCGAGGGCGTCGTCGAAACCGCGGGCGACGCTGCCGGCTGCGTCGCGCTGGGCGCAGGCGCCGGTGCCGGGACGCGGGTCTTGGGAATGTCGAGCATTACCGCGAGGACCAGCGCGAGCGAATCGTCCAGCGCCGAGCAGTCTTGGTTCTCGCTCTCGAGCTCGCGCTCGCCCATGGGTTCACCCTGAGCCGACGTCAGGATGATGCGCACTAGCCACTTGCCGTCGGCGCCGGTGATGGATCCAGTCACGCGCACGTCTGCTTGGCCTTTCGGGGCGAACAGTGTGCGTCCGAGTCTGGCCTCGACGGCCGCGCGGATCGCGCTGGCTTCGATGCAGTTGCCGCCGCTCGGCCCGCCACGCCACTCGAGCTCGGCGAGCACGGGCTCGTCCTGGGCGTGCGCGGGTCCCGCCAGCGCCGACACGCAGGCGAGCACCGTGAGCCAGGAAGCTCTGCGCATGCGCGCCACTATCGCTCGCCGTACCCGTGCTGCCAACTCCCTTGCCGCTCCCGCGGATCACTTGATGATGAGGGTGCAGCAGCCGGTGATGCAATAGTGGTCCTGCGAGCAGTCGCTTTGGCCGGGCAGCCCGCAGCCCTCGGACGAGGGGGGGCACTCCTGAGGCATCTCACTGCTGCCGCAGTTGGGAGGGGGCTGGGGCTTGCCGACGCAGATCTCACAGTTTTCGCAGCGGTTGAAACAGGTGGTGTTCAAGGTGCAAGGCCGACAGCTTTCCGGATCGGCGATGCTATCCCGGTCGCAGGTGGGTTTGCCGTCGACTTCCGTCCCGAGCCACACCGGGGTGAGGGCGCCTGGGATCTGGCAGCACCCGAAGCAGTCGCAGCCGTTGGGAACGAGCGGCAGACACGTGTCGAGACACTTGTCGGAAGCTGGCAGGGCTGATTCTTCGCAGCTCACGCCTGAGTCCGGGTCGTAGGGGCAACTGTCGGGTTCTGGCTCTAGAGGGTCGCAACGCTGGTCCGAGCGGCAGTCGTCGTTTCCAACGCCCGAGTCGCTGTCGAAGTAGCACTCGCGTTCACAGTTGCCGCCGCTCTGTCCAGGTATGTTCCCGTAGTACAAGCTCTCGGTGTTGTGACAAGGGCCGAGACAATCCGGGTCGTCCGAGTCGATCTTGCCATCAGCGTCATCGTCCAGGCAGTTGCCGCAATCATAGGGGGGGCCGCCGTCGCAGCTTCGAGGAATGCACTCCGCCGCTCCGGCCGACCCGCCGCTGTTCGCAGTCGTCGTGGTGGCCGTCGTCAGCCCGGTGGTGATGCCCATGCCTCCCGCCGCGCCCGTGCCGCCTTGACCCGCCGCGCCCTCGGGCACGAACTCACCCACGAGCACGTCGCCGTCACAGGCGGCGAAGCAGCCCGCGAGCAAGACGCCCAGAGCCCAGTGACATGGACCGGTCACGCCCGCTAGCCTAGCACGCCGGCCTACAGCACGCGGCATTTGCCGGCGGCGCACACCAATTGGAGGGCATTGCATTGCCTGCCGCACTTCCCGCAATTTGCGCGGTCCGTCTGGGTATCGACGCACTGGCCGTCGCACATCGAGAAGCCCGGCGCACAGCTGACGCTGCAGACTCCGCCGCTACAAGTGGCGCTGCCGTTCGGGGGCGGGTCGCAGCCGATGTCGCAGCCGCCACAGTGCTCGAGATCGGTCTGTGGGTTGATGCATTGGTCGCCGCAGCGGGTGTAGGGGCTCGGGCAGGTGAAATCGCAGTCGCCTTGCGCGCACAGCGGCGCGCCATTGGGAGGCGGCGTGCAGCCGTTGCCGCAGGCGCCGCAGTTGGCGGTGTCGACCGCGGTGTTCGTGCACGAGCCGCCGCAGTTGGTGAGGTCACCGCCACAGGTCGCGCTGCAGCTGCCACCATTGCAAACTTCACCGTCGGAGCAGGCGTTGCCGCATTCGCCGCAGTGCTGCGCGCTCGACGCGAGATTGACACAGCCGTCGTCGCACTCGGTCAGGCCGGTGTTGCACGCGATGCCGCAAGTTCCGTTCGAGCAGGTGGCGCTGCCGCCGCTGGCTGGGGGTGGGCAGACGGTGTCGCAGTCGCCGCAATGCTGGGTGTCGTCCACCGTGCGCAAGCAGCTGCCGTTGCAGTTCGTGTAGTCGTCGTTGCAGGTGATGCCGCAGCTGCCGCCGCTGCACGTGGGGCTGCCGTTCGCCGGTGGCGTGCAGACGTGCTCACAGTCGCCGCAGTTGGCGGTGTTGCTGTTGGTGTCGACGCACACGCCCCCGCAGTTCACCTGACCCGATCCGCAGTCGTCGGTGCACTTGCCGTCGCTGCAGACTTCGTCGAGCTCGCAAGCTATCTCGCAGCTTCCGCAGTACGAAGGGTTCGTTTCCGTGTCGACACAGGACCCATCGCAAGCCACGAAGTCACCGCTGCAGGTGACGCCGCACTCGCCAGCTTGGCAGTACGCTTCGCCCCCTGCGGGTGCGTCACAGGCCTTGCCGCATGCGCCGCAGTGACTCGCATCGTCGCCCCCTGCCACGTCGACACACGACGTGCCGCAGTCGTCGAACCCCTCGTCGCAGCTACGTCCACACTTCCCGAGGACGCATTCCGGCTTGCCGTTGGCGGGGTCGGCGCAGGCGTTGCCGCAGCTGCCGCAGTGTGACGTCGAGGTTTCTCGATCGACGCAGTAGCCCCCGCAGTTCGAGAGGTAGGACGCGCACTCGTCGGAGCACATCCCCTCCGAGCAGACCTGGCCCGCCGGACAGACCTCGTTGCAGCCGCCGCAGTGATTGGGATTGCTCTCGGTGTCGACGCACAAGGTCCCGCATTGCTCGTAGCCTGCTTCGCAGACGACTCCGCACTCGCCGTTCACGCATTCGGGTCGGCTGAACGAATCCATCGGGCAACGCACACCGCAATCACCGCAATTCTCGACGTCATTCCGGGTGTCCAGGCAATGATCGCCGCAGCGAGTCAGCTCCTCCGATTCGCAAACGAACTCGCAACGCCCCCCAGCGCAGATCGGCTCGGCCAGCGGCGGCGCGGTGCAGGTAGCTCCGCAGCGCCCGCAGTTGGTTTCGTCGTCATCGAGAACCACGCACTTGCCCCCGCAGACGGTCTCACCCTCCTGGCAGGTACCGCTCGAGCTTTCGCCGGCACCACCGCCGCTCCCAAGACCAATCTTGACGCAGGTGTTGCTGTCGAGGTCGCACTCGTAGCCGGCGAGGCAACGCTGGCCAGCGTCGCAGCGGAGGTTCTCGAGGCTCGTCGACACGTTCGAGGTGCACGCCGAGCCGAGGCCGAATACGATCAGTGTCGCCAGCGCCAGCGCCACCAGCAGGCGGAACGGTCGAGGCAGCATCAAAAGGTCCCCTGAAGTGCGACGAAGCAATCCGAGGTGCTGCAGCCGCCGTTCGCGCTGAGTTCAGGTTCGGGGGCGCGCGGGCGAGTGGCCGTGCTGCTGCTGGGAGCGCTTGTCAGATCCAGCGCCAAGAGCACCCCGCCCGCTACGGTCAGCGCGCCACCGATACCGGCGAGCACCCGCGCCGTGGTCTGACGCGAGTCCATGCTGTCGAGCGCGTCGGACTTTTCGATCTGGGTGTCGGCGTTCTTGGCGTCGTCTTCTGCCGAACGGCGCATCAGCTCGAAGGCGCCAGCGGCGCCCAAAGTCGCGACGCCGGCACCCAGCACCACGTAGGTGACCACGCCGACGCCCTGGCGTTCGGTCGTGCTTGTCGTGTCGCTGGGTGCGGCTGGCGGCCCGCTGGCAGCCGCTGGAGCCGCGGATTGTGGCGCTGGTAGCGGCGTGGCCTCGGTGGCGGGTTGCAGGCGGAAGGGGACGTCTTGCGCAGCGTCCGAGGCGAGCGCGATCTGACGTTCGGCGTCGGCGTAGCCTCGCAGGGACACCGAGATGGTGTGAGCTCCCGGCGGCACTTCTCCCGTCCAGGGCGTGACACCGACAGGGCGCCCGTCGACGCGCACCGTCGCGGTTTCGGGCTCCGAAAGCACGGTGAGTTGCTGGAGGCCCTTGGCTTCGAGCACCCCCTCGTAGTCCTCGATCAGCGCGGTGACGGCTGCCTTGTCTTCCGCCGCAGGCTCGCGGCGCAGGTAGTCCCGATACCAGCGCAGCGCGTTGCTGGAGTCTTTGATCTTTTCGTAGGCTCGGGCAATGTTGAACGAAAGCGCGGAGCTGGGCGCGAGCGCGTCAGCTTCGAGGAACAGGTCGATCGCGTCCTTGTGGCGACCTTCTTGGTACGCCTGCACCCCCTGTTCGTAGCGCTGCGCCGCGTCTTGTCGCCGTTGTTCGAGTTCTGCTTCGCTCGGCCCCGCGGCGTGCGCGGGCGACACCCACAAGAACGCTGCAAGCAGCAGTGCTTTAAGCCCAAATTGCATTGTAAACGCCCGAGTCAGTAGGGTTTCTTCAGGTCTAGCTTCGGAGCATCCTGCTGTTTCGTCAAAGCCTTTTCCGCCTCTTTGCGCGGGGCCCTGCGCTGAACGGTCGGACTAGCAGGGGCTTTAGCTCGCATTCCCGCCACCGTCTCGACGCTGGCGCTCTCCGTGTCGGCTACATTCTCGGGGGCGTGAGCGCCCGCTTGGGGTGCGATAGGCGCCGACACGTCGCTCGCAGTAGTTTTGCGCGGAGCGGCTTCCGTCGGGGGTGCCGCGGGCGAGGGCGCGTCCGCCGGGGCTGCATTCGCTGCCGCCGCCAGATCCGCCGCGACGCTCGGCGACGAGGGTGGAGACACCGCGCCCGGGTCTGAGGAGCCGCTCAGCGCGAAGACCACCCCCAGGATCAGGAGCACGCCGAGCGCAGCTCCGGTCACGAGCACCACTTTCTTCCGGTTGGGCACGGCCGGCGTCCCATCGAACTCCGTGTCCGCGAACATGCGTTGGGCCGCGACCGCCGCAGCGGGGGAGGGCAGCTCGGCGGTCGGCGGTGGGTTCGGTGGAGGCGGCGCCTGGGTCGCCACGGTGGAGGCTGAGCGGACAGGCGAGTCGGAGCGCAGGCGTCGTCGCTGACGGATGGCCGAAGGCGACTCGAAGTCTTCGAAGTTCACCGAGACCAAGCTCGCGCGGCCGGTCGCTTTTCCGATCAACCACTTGGCTTCGAGCCCGGTGCCGCAGATGTCTTCGTCCACGCCTTGTGAAAACGCCCAGTGCGCGAGGGCACGCCCGTACTCTTGCATCGAGGGCCAACGCTCTTGGGCATCCTTACGCAGCCCGCGCTCGAGGATGTTCCATAGCTCGGCGTCGCCCGCGCGGTGCTCGACCGTAGGCTTCGGGTCGTCTTCGACGATGCTGCGCAGAAGCGCGTTGTAGTTGCTGCCGTTGAACGGCGGCACCCCCGTGATCAGCTCGTACAGCACGACGCTGAAGGCCCAGATGTCGACCCGATAGTCCGCGGCGTCGCTGCCGCGCGCTTGCTCCGGGGCCAGGTAACCGGGGCTGCCGACGATCGTGCCCCGCAGCGTGAGCTTACTGTCGACTTCCGTGTTCTCGAGCTTCGCGACTCCGAAGTCGACGAGCTTGGGCTGCAGCTCGCCGTTTTCGTCTTCGGCGAGGTAGATGTTCTCCGGCTTGATGTCGCGATGAACGATGCCCTTGATGTGGGCCGTCGCGAGCGCGTCGGCGATAGGGAGCAGGATCTGGACGGCGGCCACGGCCGTCAGGCGCCCCTCGGTGCCGAGCAGATCGCCCATGTTGTCGCCGCGCAGGCGCTCCATCACGATGAAGGGGTCGCCGAAGTGCGTTTCACCCACGTCGAACACGCGGACGATCGCTGGATGCCCGAGGCGCGCCGCCGCGCGAGCCTCCTGCACGAGACGCTCTGCTGCGCTGTCCTCGTCGATATCCGCGCGGATCAGCTTGATGGCGACCGCCGAGTCGAGCCCGATGTTGCGCGCCTCCCAGACAGCGCCCATGCCCCCCTCGCCCAGAATTCGGATGAGCTGGTACTTGCCGGCGACGACGTCGTCAGGGCTGTACCTGCGCTGTGTCGAGTCAGAACCCGAAGAGCTCGCGCTGTCGTCATCCACGGTCACGTCGTGCTTCACTCGCGTGACAATCTTAGCGTGAGAACGCTACGGCGCGCACGCCGACCGGCTGTCGTTTCAACACTTTCCCGTCCGAGAGCACCCATTCCTTTGTCGCACCGTGGGCCTGGATCGGTGCCGAAAGTGCGAGCAAGCGCGACGGGGGCTGAGCCCGCGGTTCCGGGCCACCACCCGGACGAAAAGCACGCTGTCCAACGAAATTGCCCGTTGCGTTCGCTGGAGTGTGTGTGGGCGCGCCTGCTGCGAAAGCAAGTACGCTGTCGGTGACCACCCCGCCAGGGTGGAAGCTACTCATCAACCACTCACCATTTGCCGGTCGGCCGCGTGGGTCAGTCGGATTCTCGCTGTCCCGGAACTCGCAGCCGGTAGGGCCCGGGCTTTTCTGCGGGTGGTGGTGGCGTCTCAGGTTCTTCTTCCAGGACAATCTTGGGCTTGGTGGCGTCTGTGGGCGGCTCCGGCGCCGCATACGGTGAGACCGGCAAGGTTTTCTCCTCGGCGCCCTCGGGCGGCGTGTCAGCCGGGGTAGGTGCGGTGGGGCCCGGGCCGCTTGGCGGGGTGGGCCCTTCGCCTGGCGCCGCCTCTTCCAGCCACACCGGCTTCGGCGCTACTGGGGTCGGCGCGGTGGCAGGACGCACGGGCGGACGCGCCGCGGCCCCGGGTGTGCGCGCCCGTTCACGTTCTTCGCGTTCTTCGCGTTCTTCGAGCGGGAGGTCGCTGACACTCAGCCCCTCGACGGAGGGAGCCTTACCCTCTGGGTGCGTGGCGCGCAGCGCAGCGGGCACGCTGGCTGCCCCCGGCGCAGCCGGATCGCTGACCGGGTCATTGCCGAGTAGCTTGCCCGCCAACAGCATCAGGCTGAATGCAGCGGCCGCCCCGCCACCTCCGATCAACGCGACGCGCAGAGTTCCGTTGCGCTTACGCACGGCGGGCGCCCGCATGAATGGCTGGCTGTGACTGATGGCGTGGGGAGTCTCCGAGGGGATCGGCAGCGAAATCGAGCTGCGACTAGGCTCCGACGGATCGCTCGCGCGCGCGGAGCCCGTCAAGAGCGTGGTGTCCGGCAGCAGCTCGGCGTTGACGTGTCCCACCGTGGCCAGGAGCGCGTCGTGGATTGCTTGCCGCTGCGCCTCGAGCCGCTTGCCCACCACCCGGCGCAACAGCGCTGCTACGCTGCCGGCGGAAACGAGGGTGCGTTCTTGCACGAGGTGCCGCTCGAGCGCGACCCGCATGGCATCTGCGGATTGATAGCGATCGTCCGGCTTGTTGGCGAGCGCCCGCATGACGATGGCCTCGAGCCCCGCAGGATAGTTGGGTCGTTTACTGCGCGGAGGCGGCACCTTGCACTGCATCACCAAGCCCAGCGTGTGATGCCGGTCGACGCCTTTGAACAAACGCTCGCCCGTCGTGAGCTCGTACAGCACGACACCCAACGAGAACACGTCGCTGCGCCGGTCGACGCTTTGCCCGCGTGCCTGCTCGGGCGACATGTAACTGTACTTGCCGTGAGGCGCCTCGGTCAGGGACATGCCGCTGCTCTCGGTGGCCTTGGCCAGGCCGAAGTCTGCGACCTTGATGCGCCCGTCGAGGCCGATCAGGATGTTGTGGGGCGAGACGTCGCGATGCACGATGCCCTCGAGCTCCCCGTCCCAGCCGCGCAGCTCGTGCGCGGCGTGCAAGCCCTTCGCCGTATCGGCGACGATGCGCACTGCCATCTCGGCGGGGATGGGACGCCGCTTGGAGGCTTCGCTGAACAAGATTTCGAGCGACTCGCCCTCGACCCACTCCATGGTCAGCCACAACACTCCTTCGTGTTCGGCGACCTCGTACACGCCAACGACGTTGTCGTGCTCGATGCTGCGGACCAACTGCCCCTCTTTCAGGAACATGGCCCGGAAGTTCGAGTGCTGAGCGAACTCGGGCCGCATCACCTTGATGGCCACGAGCCGCTCTTTGCCGCTCGCCGGGGACTCCTCACGAGCCACCCAGACGCTTCCCATGCCGCCCTGTCCGAGCGGTACGAGCAGTTGGTAGCGACCCAACGTCGCGCCGGTGGCTAACGCGAACGACAATGAACGGCTCCGTGATCCAGAAGACACACGACGATTTGCCCTCGAAGGCCCCCCATTTATTGCACGATCACCAGTGTTTCGCGAGGTCAGAGGTCCAATCGCGACAGCGTGGAACGCAATGCTCGAACGTACAGGACAACCGGCGAGCGAGTTCGTGCAGTCTAGCCACCATTATCCGCTTTCAGTGCATTGCGTCAGGGCGAATCGTCGACGCTGGCAGCCGGAGCCGCCGAGGCGGCACCAGGAGGTGGGAAGAGGGCGGCCGCGGAGGCCGCCGCTTCGGGGGCAATCTCCATTTTCACGTCGAGAAGCACCGTCTCACCGGCGACCAGCTCGACGGTTCGGCGTTCGACCGGCGCGTTGGGGTGTTCCAGGCGCACGTAGTGAATCCCGGCCTCGAGCGGGATGGCGTGAGCGAACGGTGTGGTGGCCACGCGTTGGCCGTCCACCACGACGTGAGCCCAAGGCGTCGCGACGACCCGAAGCTGGGCCACGCTTTTCGGCACGAGCTCGAGCCGTGTGTGTGTGTGGCGCGTGTGGCGCCGCGCTCCCTGCTGGCCTGCCATGTACTGAATGGCGCCGCCGCCGAGCACGACCAGACCGAAGGCGAGCAACAGTCCTCGGACGGCCCTACCGAAATGCGACGGACGGGCGGAAGATTGGAGGCCCAGGGGTGCGTCGGCATCGAGTGAGGGGGCCTGCGCAGAAAGTCCCGCGTTCACGAGCGCCTGGCCCAGGACTTGCTGCGAGCTCTTGGGTCCTGCTTGGCGTAAGAATTCGAGCAACGCGGCGACCAGCTCTGCGCTCGACCCAAAGCGGTCGCTCGGTAGCTTCTCGAGGCAGCGCTGAACGATGCGATCGAGCGCCGGGGGGATGTTCGGAGCGAGACGCGCCAAAGGTACTGGTGGGTCGTGCCGTATGCGCTGGGTGGCGCTGCGGGCCGCATCGTCGGGGAACGGACGGCGGTGCGTCAGGAGCTCGTAGGTGACGATACCCAACGAAAACAGGTCGCTGCGCGGATCAGGAGGCTCGCCGAGAATCTGCTCGGGGGACATGTATGCTGGGCCACCCGCTCCGGTCGTGCCGTCGAGCAGCTCGGGAACCATGGGCAGGCGTTCGTCGACGGCCACCGCGAAGTTCAAAAGCTTGACGGTGCCGCGCTTGGACACGACGATGTTGTTGGGTCGCACGTCGCGGTGAATCACGGCGTGCAAGTGGGCATGTTCGAGCGCGCGGGCGACCTCGAGGGCGATGGCAGCGACAGCGTACGGAGACAGCTCGACCTGCTTCTCGATCAGCTCGTCGATCGTCCAACCGTCGACATACTCGAGCACCAACCACAAGCGATCGTCACGTCGGACGAAGTCGTGGACGTGCAGGATATTCGGGTGGTGCAACTCTGCCAGCAGCCGCGCCTCGCGCTCGAGCGTCGCTGCGAACGGCGACGACGGCAGAATGCTGGAACTCAGGGCCTTGATCAGTACCGGCCGTCCGAGGGGCTGCTGGATCGCGTGATAAACGTCGGCGATCGGTCCTTGCCGTAGTCGTTTGACTACGTGGCAGCCGTCGAATTCGGGGATCGCCGTCATGGGGGTGCCGGAACGTATCACCGGAGCGCCACAAGGAAACCCCGTTCTCGGGGGGCTCGTGAGGACCGCCCGAACCGGCGCCGGCTTCTCGCGGCGATCCGAAAAATCGCAGCTGGCGCTGGCGCTGCTTCGCATAAGCTCCTGGCATGTTTTCGGCCGACAGCTCCGGTTCGGGCAGCACGCCAGCGCGGCGCGAGCCTCTGCTCGGGCGGGCCTGGCGCAGCGTCGCCAGCTACTTCAGCGAGCAGAGGCCCAGCTTTTGGGTGGCGATCGCCCCAGCGCTGGTCGTCGCCGCCCTGGTCTACACGCGCAGCCCGGCCTCGAACTTCATCTTCGACGAACAAGAGGCGCTGCTCGCGAACCCCTACGTGAACGGTCACGAACTCGGGTTCCTCGACGCGTTCCGCCGGGACTTCTGGGGGTTGCCGCCTGAGCGCACCATCGGTTCATATCGCCCGTTGCCGAACCTGGTGTGGTGGGTCTTCTGGCGTATCTCGGAGCTACCCTGGTTGCCCCATTGGGTCAACATCGTCGTCCACGCGGCGAACGCGGCGCTCGTCGCCTCGTTCGTGCTGGCGCTCAGTCGAGAGCGCGCGCTGTCTTGGTTTGCCGGAGCGGCCTTCCTGCTTTCGGCCGTCATTACCGAGGCGGTGACCGGCGTCGTGGGGCTTGCGGACGTGCTCGGAGGGCTGGGCGTGTTGCTCGCGCTGCACGCGCTCAGGCTGCCCATGGCCGTGATGCCCTTCGGGGTGCTGGGCGCGGTTCTGCTCGGACTTTTCTCGAAGGAGAGCGTGCTCGTTGCCGTGCCGCTCGTGGGCTGGGCCGCGCTCGTGACAGCGCCGCATCTCCACCCGGCGCGCCCGTGGTGTGCGGGGCGCGCCACGGCGGCCTGGTTGTTCGCGGGGTTGGCATTGGTGGGATACACCTACTTTCGGCGGCACTTTTTCCCGATCGAGCTGCCCGACGCGCTCGCCGAGCCCCTGCCCGACGGAACGCCTTTACACCAGCGAGCCATGCACGACTTCATGCGCTGGTTTCAGCAACCGCGCCTGCCTCGCGATCCGATCAACAACCCGCTCGTCGCCGCCGACGTGCCCCATCGCGTCGCGGGTGCGCTCCGGGTGTACTGGCACGGCCTCGGCCAGGTGCTGTTGCCTTTCACGCTGAGCGGCGACTACTCCTACGCTGCTGAACCCGTTCCGGCGCGGGTCGTGAGCGCCTCGAGCGTGTTCGGTGGCTTGCTGCTGGTGGGCCCGCCGCTCGCCGGCGTTGCATGTTGGGTGTGGGGCGTGCTCCAGCGGCAGCGCCAGGCGGCGCCCCCGGCCGCCGATGCTCCGGGCTCGGTCCGCGATCCGTTGCCCGGTGCTGACGGAGTCGGGTGGGCGTTGTTGGCGCTAGGTCTGGTGTGGGTGCCCGTCGCTTACTTTCCACACTCGAACATCCCCACGCTCTTGCCCACGGTTCGCGCGGAACGTTTCTGGTACCTCCCCGTCATCGGTGCGTCGCTCGTGACGAGCCTGGTGCTTGCGCGGGCGCTCGCATGGCGCCGGTTGCCGACAATCGTGGCCGCGATTTTCTACTTCGGCTTTCAGGCGTTGCAGGCGCGCACCCATGCGCTGCACTACAGCGACGACCTGGCTTTCTGGCGTGCCGCGCGCACGCAAGTCCCAGGCAGTGCGAAAGCGCACCTGAACTACGCCGTGATGGTGGGCGCTCGCGGCCGCCTCGACGAGCGTCTCGAGGCGGGCCAGCGCGCCATCGACATCGCGCCGGAGTGGGCCATGGCTCACGTGTACCAGGGCGACACCCTCTGCCGGCTCAGAGGCGAACGCGGTTGGGACGGTGCGACGATGGCCAGGCACGCCTGGCCCCACTACAAAGCTGGGTTCGTACTGAACCCGAACGACGTGAACCTGGTCGCGCTCGCGCTGCAATGCTTGTACGACCAGAAGGGGCTCGAGCCGCTCAGGAGCGAACTGTTGGCATTGAGCGATGCGCACCCCACGAGCTGGCTGGACTATCTGGCTCGCGACACGCTCGAGCACGGTGACGAGAACCGCGGCGTCGATCCGAAGTACCGTCCCCGCGGCTACAACGAAGGCCCCAAAGACCGTAAGTAGGGCTGCGCTTCAGCGCCTATCGAAGCTGTAGCGGCCCGGGCCAGCGAAGAAGATGCCGGCGAACACGAAACACGCTTCGATCGCGTGGGACGCTTTGCCGAAGCCGTCGCCCTTCGCGAGGTGATTCACGGCAGCCATGACCATGGTGAAAACGAGCGGCAAACACGCCGCGCGCGTCCACAGGCCCAGCGCCAAACACAGGCCTCCGAGCGTCTCGGCCAACGCCGCCAAAAGTCCCCAGAGCGTGGGAGCAAACCCGATGCCCACGAGCTCCATCGTCCGGCCCAGGCGCTCCCACCCATCTACGCCACGTGCCAACTTCGGAACGCCATGAGTGATGAACATGACGCCCACGCCGACGCGCAGAATCAAGAGGCCTAGGTCACGGTGCTTGGCGAGCGTCGCGAAAGGAGCCATCGCCCGAACACTGCCACCGAGTCCGGCCCGGGTCCTCGTGCTTGCTTCACAAAAAGCACCAACGTTAACGTGAATGGGGTCATGTGGGGTCGGGTGGAGCAAGGTAGCCTGAGCGGTTTGCTCCGGCAGCGGGCGGGCAAAGCTCGGACACCCAGCCGACTCTGACTCGGGTTCCACTTAGCGGCTTGCAGCCGTTTTCGTGCAAACCGTGCCAGTACGAAACCGCTCACTGGTGCGAAACCGTGTGCAGATCGTTTCATGAAGCGCGCGGCCCCTCGTCCGTGTGTGCGCCCGTGAAAACATCCCGATTGACCCCGAGAAGGCTGCTTAGTAACCAGCATACGTTGGCCACTTTGGGGTCACACCACGACTCGAGCCCTAGGCTCAGGAGGATGGAAGATGCGAAAGACTACTTCGAAATTCGTCTGCTTACTCGGACTGGGACTGTTCCTCACGAGCGCCAGCGCCATGGCTGACGGCTACGGCCCCGCCGGTTGCGGTTTGGGTTCCATGATCTTCGAGCCAGACTCGGGGTTCACTCAGGTGTTCGCGGCTACCACGAACGGCACCTCCGGCAACCAGACCTTCGGCATCACGTCGGGCACGAGCAATTGTGCCGGCGGCGAGACGAAGGCAGCTAGTGCCAAGGCCTTCGTGCAAACCAATCGCGCGACGCTCGCCAAGGATATTGCTCGTGGCAACGGCGAGACCATCGTCAGTCTGACCCAGCTCGCCGGGTGCCAGAATCCGGCAGCCGTGGGCGCAACGCTGCAGAAGAACTTCCGCACGATCTTCCCGAACGCCTCGGTGAGTGACGTTGCAGTCAGCGAAAGCGTCGTCGTCGTGCTGAAGAGCGAGCAGTCGCTCAGCTGCGGTGGCTTGAGCTGAAACGAACGACTCGCGCGGGCACGGCAGCAGTCGTGCCCGCGAGGGGAGTTTGGGGGCGTGGGGGCGTGGGGGGCTCGTGAGGGGCGGAGGCTAACCGCTACGGCGCGCGCGCGGCCATGGACCCGAGAGGATCTTCGACCAGCGACAGCAGGCGCGCCTGATATTCGGGGCGGCGCATGCTGTCGATATGGCGTCCGCCAGGCACGATCCACAGCGCACGGGGCGGACGCGCCAGAGCATAGATGGTGCGGCCGAAGCTCGGAGGCACGATGCTGTCGTTGTCGCCGTGGATCACGAGCAGCGGCGTGGGTGACACCGAGGGTACGGCCCGCGCGGGTGCGTGGTCGTCCGAAATCGTGGCATACGCGAAGCCGGTGAACGGGAACAGCACGGGACGGCGCCAGAGCGCGCTCGCGGCGACCTCTTGGTACGAGTGGAAGGTGCCTTCGACGACGACCAGGCGCACGCGGCGTCGATCAGCGAGCTGTCCGAGCGCGTCCAGAAGCACCGCGCCCCCGAGGCTCTGGCCGTACAGCACGAGGTCAGGGTGCCGGGAGCCGCGGGGCAATGCCTGGGCATAACGGATCGCTGCCAGCGCGTCCTGTCGCAGCGCCTCGGGATAGGGGTAGCCCGACGAGCGGCCGTAGCCTCGATAGTCGAAGGTGATGAGCTGGTAGCCGTGGTCCACCACCCAATCGAGCGCCTCGTAGTGCCACGACACGTTCCCGGCGTTTCCGTGAAATTGGACGAAAGTCCCTTTGGGTGCAGCTGTTGTGGGAAAGAACCAACCATGCAGCGTTGCGCCGTCGGGTGTGCGCAGCCACACGTTCTCGAACTTGCGTTGGGGCCAGCTGCCCAAGCTCTGCGTCGGCTGATAGAAGAACCCGTTGCACGCCGAAACGGCCCCGAGCAGGGCCAGGGTGACGATCGCTCGGCAGGCTCGCTTCATCAAAAGTAGATATACGATACGCCTTGCACGGCCATGGTCGATGGGTACAGCTGCCCTTCGACGCCCAGGGCGAAGTTTTTGCTGTAACCGACCCGCAGCGTGCCATCGACGTTCCAGGTCTGGAAGGGATCTTGACCGGGCAAGTAGGACCAGCCCCCGGTGCTGAGGAACGTCACCTGCTCCGCGAAACGCAGGCGCAGTCCGCCCCAGGGACCCACGCCGAGGCGCACCACGTCGAGCAAGCCCGAATCGACCGGGGCCTGCACCTTGACGTTTGCGAGCGCGAAGAACGTCAGAAAGCTGCCGAACGGTTGCAGCGTGAAGCCACCGCCGAGCTGGCCGAACAGGCTCAAGCAGCCGTTGCAGCCTGAATCGAAGCTGCGATCGGCGCCGGTGTCGACCATCCACGAGAGCGCGTTTTCGAAGCGTGAGAGCGGTGTGAACGAGCGCACGCGCACCACGCTCAGCGATTCGAGTCGCAGTTTCGGGTCTTCGATGAAGTAGCGCAGAGTGCCGGGCAAGAACTGGATCTCGGCAGCATCCGGGTACCCCGTAGCCGGGTCGGCCATGTCGTGCAACGCCAGGCGGAAGTTGAACGTATGGTAGTAGCCGTCTCGTTGGTCGTAGCCAGAGCCGAGCCCGACGCGGGTCGAATCGTGCCCGATGTGCGGCATTTGCCGAAATGGAGGGGCAAACTCGTACTCGGGGCTGGGGACCAAAAATTCCGTGCGGCGTTCGAGCAGCGTCTGCTGGGCGCTCGCGTTGTCAGCGTCCATCTCCGACCGCTCTTTCGGCAGATCCGACGCCGTCTTCACGTCCATCAACTCGACAGCGACGTCCAGCACGCGGACCTTCTGCTCCACGCTGAATGCCGCAGGCAGCGGCGCCTTGGCGTCGTGCATCAGCTGCTGCACGGCGGCCTGCTCTTCCGGTGTCAATGCGTCCACGAGCTGTGCGAACCGCGTGCGGTTCGAAGCGCGATAGCTGACCTGGCGGATCAAGCCCGGATTTTGCTGTAGTGCTTTGACGGTGTCCGCGGGAATCACCGGCCAGCCCAGCTCGTCGACCAAATGCAGCTTGGGGTCAGCGACTTCGAGCAACGCCAGGATGTGGTACGAGCAGTTTTCGGTCAGGTAATAGTACGCGAAGTAGGTGTGTCCGAGTTCCCATACGTGGGCAACGACTCGCGCCACCTGCTCGCTGTCGAGATCGAGCTCGTACTCCCACAGATCTCGCGACTCGTAGTCGTTGTACTCGCGGACCTTGTAGTAAAAGGGCACCTTGTGGAAGTCGCCCCGAAACAGGCCGGTCAGGCCTTTGAAGGCGTACAGCACGGCGTTGCCAGTGTCCGCTGTCGCGGAATAGTCGATGCCGTAGTCGAGCAGGCTGAGCCCCTGACGGTCGCCGCCGGGGGGAGACTTGCTCACGCGCAGGAACGTGTGGCCGAACGCGGACGCCGGGTTGTTCAGGAAGTAGGACGAGAACACCAGCACCAACGAGCGCGGCGCGAGCAGCTCCACGAACTCTTTGAAGTCGGCACAGTCTTGGCGCGGCAGCTTGCTCTTGTCGATGCGCAGCTTCGAGTCGAGCCACATGAAGCGTGCTGGAAAGCGACACAATGGGTGCCGTGGCTCGCGCAGTTGGGTCGGAGGGCTGAAGAAGCCGAGCAGCGTGGCCCTGAGCTCCGCGTCTGGATTGGTCTTGCCGTCTTCGGCGAGAAAGAATGGCTTGCCGTCGGCCTCGCTCTCCCAGCCTCCCCAGAGGGTCTTTCGGTAGTGCAGCAGGCGATGCCACATCAGGTCGTTCGCCAGCCCCAGGTGCTCGGCCTTTTCGACGAGCTCGTTGGCATAGCGATCGAGGTCTCCTGCCGAAGCGTTCGTCGAACGCGCTTCGGCAGGCCCCGCAACGCTCGTCACGATCGCGAGCGCAGTCGTGATCAGGAACCATCTAGCTAAACGAAGCGGTACCACCTCTTGCCAGCTCGCCCGCATAGCGGGGTCTAGGGGCACAGATCAAGGCATTTCCCGAAGCGAACGGCGGAATCGACGGTTTCCTGACTCGGCGTCGACGGCAAGGCTGGCCGATTCGCGTTCGGGGCTGAGGGCGGGCGGCTCAGCGACGTGCGGCCACCTCGATGCGTACGCTGACTACTTCCGGTTCGCCCGGCGCCAACGCGGCGCCCGTGGGTAAAAGGACCGGGACCCGCACGGTCGCACTGGTCCTGAAGCTCGTCAGGTCGATGGGCTCGGTTGCGACACGACGGACCTTGGCCCGCTGCGACTCGGGGAGAACCAAGCGCACACCTTGCGGCTGCATGGTGACGCTTCGCAGCGCGTAGCCCGGCGCGGGCGGTCCACGTGTGTCCGCTTCCACGGACACGTCCGTGGTCACGCTGCGTTCGGCGGTGAACTGAACGCTGCTGGGTTGAATGTCGCGCACCTGAACGCCCGGAGGCAAGCTGACGTCCTGACCGGTCAACGTCGTGCGCAAGGTGCCGGGCGCCAGCTTTCCGGGCTTCACCGATACGGCCAGGCTGTCGCCCAGGCCCTCCAGCTTGCGCTGCGGACCCGAGAGTGAGAGGCGCACCTCGAGCGGGTTCACGTTCTTGATCACCCACCCATTCGGGACATCGCTGAAGACGATCGGCACGCTGACGGTGCGCACGGCGGTTTCACTGCGATACCCGAGGGTGACCAGCCACGCCGCGAGCGCGACGGCGACGCTGACGAGCTTGAGTCCAAGGTTGTGGCTGAACCAGCGGCGCACACCAGCGGCGTCGAAGTCAGGCGAAACTTTCTGCGAGAATGCTCGAATGATTTGCGCGAGCTCGAGGCTCGAGCTCACTTCGGTGAGCTTCCCGTTCTGCGCGACGCTCATCACGCCCCGCTCTTCCGATACGACTATCACCAGCGCGTCGCAGCGTTCGGATAGCCCCAGCGCCGCCGTATGACGCGTCCCGAAGCGTTCACCGCCTTTGATCTCCACCGAAAGCGGGAGGTGCACCGCGAATAGACTGGCAACGCCGTCCTCGATGATGAGTGCGCCGTCGTGTCCTGGCGAATTGGTGTCGAAGATGCTGTAGAGCAGCGATTCGCTGACCCGGCCGTCCAAGCGCACCCCGCCGGTCAAATGGCGCTCCAGCGGCTCTCGACCTCGGAACACGACCAGCGCGCCGGTCCGGTTCTTCGCGAAATGCGCGGTGGCAGCGGCTATCGTGTCCGCCAAGGTGTCCGAGTTCCGCGTGGCGCCGGTGGTTCGGAAGCGGCTCGCGAGCGCGACCCGTTCGAAGCCCCGCTTGATTTCGTCCTGAAAGATCACGACGAGGGTGACCGCGGCGACGGTGATGCCCGCTTGGAACAGAGCGAGCGTCAGGTGCATTTCGAGCAGGCGTGCGGCGAAATACAAGAGCACGAGGGTCGCCAAGCCGCTCATGACGAGACGCGAGCGCGACTGGCGGAACCAGCGGACGGTACCGTAGGCGATGCTCGACACGATCAAAACGTCGAGCACGTCCGCGAGGCGCACGTTGGCCAAGAGCCCCTCCGCGAACTCCCAAAATCTCGCCGGCATTGGCCTCAGCATGGCCAGGGGGCAGGCGCTTGGCAACAGCTGTGGCAGATTACCTCGGTCGGGGGCGCGTCTCCGCTTGCGTGCCACGCTGGGACGCGCTGAGATCGCCGGGACGATGGCCCGCGCCCCTTCGCCTTTGCACCGACGTTTGTGGGTGGTCGTAGCGGCGGCTCTGTTGCCGACCGCAGCGCTCTTCGGAGTCGCGGTAGTGCTGCAGGAGCGCAATCAGAAGGCAGAGATTGCGCGGGCCACGATCGAGACGATGCGCGCGATGGTCAGCGCCGTCGATGGCGAGTTGCAAAAGACGATCGTGGCCGGCGAGACGCTCGTGGCTTCGGACTCCCTCGACCAGGGAGACATTCCGAAGTTCTACGAGGAAGCCAAGCGCGCCGCGAGCGCGTATCCCAACTGGGTCACCATCACGTTGTCCGATCCCAGGGGGCAGCAGGTGCTCAATGTGCTCGAACCGCTGGACGCGTCACTGGCGAGTTTGGCGCAGAATCCGAGCTTCCGGCGCGCGCAAACGACCGGCAAACCCGCCATTGGCAACCTGGGCAAGGAGGCCGGCCGCATCGCGTTCGCGGTGTGCGTGCCGGTGGTGCAAGAGGGGCGCCTGGCTTACGTGCTCACGATCTTGGTATCGCCCGCGTCGATTCAGGACGTGATTCGTCGCCAGCGGGTGCCCCCGGACGGCGTCGTGTCGATCTTCGACGCGCGTGGTCACCACGTCGCGCGATCCAGAAACCACGAAGGCGCGCTCGGCCGTCCGCCTTCCCCTAGCATGCAGAACCTGATGGCGCGCGGGGACGAGGGCTGGGGGCAATCCTCCACGCTCGAAGGGCAAGAAATCTATGCCGCATTCAGCCGGTCGACGGAATCGGGTTGGAGCGTTGCGGTCGGCATACCCACGAAGCAGATCGACGAAGCGGTCAGCCAGTCATTGGCCACGGTGGGGTTGGGCCTGTTCGTGTCGCTCGTGGTCGGCGCGCTGGTATCGCTGGCGATGGCGCGCTTGGTGACACGACCCATTCGTGAGCTCCGCAGCGCAGCCCAAGCGGTGGGCCACGGTGCCGTTCCAGAGCTGCCACCCACGCAGGTGGCCGAAGTGCACGACGTAGCGCTCGCGCTGGTAGGAGCGGCCCGGGCTCGGCGCAAAGCGGAGCGCGAGCTAGAAGAAACCTTGGCGCGCGAGCGTGACGCACGCACGGCGGCGGAAAAGGCCAACCGCAGCAAGGACGAGTTCTTGGCGATGCTCGGTCACGAGCTTCGGAATCCGATGTCGGCGATCGGCAATGCCATCGCCGTGATCGAGGCCCAGCCTCGCAAGGAGGAACCCTCCGCCACCGAAACCAAGGCCCGGCGCGTGATCCGCCGCCAAGTGGACCATCTGGCGCGGCTCGTCGATGACTTGCTCGACGTCGCCCGGGTGGTGAGCGGTAAGGTCATCCTAGAGTTGGGGACCGTCGACCTTGCCGAGTGCGTGCGCCACTCGATCGCGTCATTGACCGCCGCGGGCTATCTCGAGAGCCACTCGGTGCACTTGGATCTCGAGCCCGCGTGGGTTCGTGCCGACGCCACCAGGTTCGAGCAAGTGATCAACAACCTGGTCGTCAATGCGGCGAAGTACACGCCGAAGGGCGGGCACATCGCGATCGTGACGCGTACGGAAGACGGGCGCGCCAGTCTGCAGGTCAGTGATGACGGAGTAGGCATTCCGTCGGAGCTCTTGCCCGAAGTTTTCGGGCTGTTCACGCAGGGGGAGCAGGCTCTCGATCGTGCCCAGGGGGGGCTCGGCATCGGCTTGACGTTGGTGCGTCGCTTGGTCGAGATGCACGGCGGCGAGGTCAGCGCCACCAGCCCCGGCGCGAACCGCGGCAGTGTCTTCACCGTCGACCTTCCGAGCATCGAGCCGCCCGAGGACGCTCCGGTCGACACGCCCGCCGTACGGAGCTCTCGCCGCCACGTGCTCTTGGTCGAGGACAATCGGGACGCTCGCGAAATGCTGCAGGCACTCTTGGAGTTGCGCGGGCACAGGGTCGACGTCGCGAACGACGGGCCGAGCGGCGTCTCTCGGGCTCTGGCGTCGCCGCCCGAGGTTGCTTTCGTCGACCTGGGATTGCCGGGATTCGACGGATACGAAGTGGCGCGGCGGTTGCGTGCGGAACTACCTCCCGACAAACTGCTCTTGGTTGCCCTGAGCGGGTACGGCTCGCGCGAGGATCGCCAGAAGAGTCAAGAGGCGGGCTTCGATCATCATCTGGTGAAGCCCGTGGCCAATGACGCGTTGGAGAACATCATCGCGAGAATGGGCGCGTCTTAGCCGCGGGGACTGGGCGATACTGCTCGGAGCGGACGATCAAGGGGGCGCCCGGCGCGTAGCTGCCGCGAATGCTTCGCTCGAGGCCAGGCGCAGCGCGTCGTAACCGAAACGTTCGCGGACCGCGTCGACGCTGTCGTGGAGCCGCTCGGCGTCGTTGAACAGCGAGAGCTGCAGCGCGTGATGTCCCAAGTTCGACAAGGCGATGCCGAGCAGCCTGATGGGCAGGCGGCGCGTGCGCGCTCCGGCGAGCAGCGAGCGGACCAAGGGCAACACCCGCAGCTCCGAGTTGGTGGGCGTCATGGTGTGCGAGCGAGTCAGCGTTTGGAAGTCCGCATAGCGCAGCTTCAGCGTGACCGTACGCGCTTCGACGCCGCGCTTGCGGGCGCGAAAGCAGACGCGTTCGGCGAGCACCGAAAGCACGCGCTCGATCGAACGCATGTCGCGCACGTCTTCGCGAAAGGTTTGTTCGTTGGAGATGCTACCGATCGCTTCGCCGGCGGGGTCGTACTCGCGAAACGCGGGGCGCTCGCGCCCCAGGTCGGCGGAGCCCTGGCCGCGCGCGCCCGATTGGATCGCATCGGCCCATGCTCCGAAGATCTTGGAGGCTTTAGCGCGCGGTAGATTCGCCAACTCTCCCAGCGTCGCAATGCCTGCTTCGGCCAACTTGCGTTCGGCGACTGGCCCTATCCCCGGAAGTTTTCGCACCGGGAGCGGCGCTAGCACGCAGGCTTCGTCACCGACGGGCACGAACAAGACGCCGTTCGGCTTGGCCAGGCCGCTGGCGACCTTCGCCATGCGCTTGCTGCTCGCCACGCCAATGCTCGCCGGCAGACCCTCTTCCCGCCCGATGACATCGATGAGCTCCTTCACCTTACGCTGGATGGTGGCGTCGTCGGAGATATCGCGCGGCTCGCGGTACAAACGCTCGCACCCGGAAAGGTCCATGTACAGTTCGTCGATGCTCGCCACTTGTACGACCGGCGAGTAGCGCTGCGCGATGGCGACGACGCGGCGCGCGTAGTCGGAGTACACGCCGTCGCGTGTTGGCAAGAACACAGCGTGGGGCGCGAGCCGCGCGGCTTCGGTCAGCGACATGCC
>JAICQQ010000286.1 GCA_025937785.1 Polyangiaceae bacterium | reverse complement strand
TCCACTGCCCCAGCCGGCTGAGCTCTCCGTTTCTAACCCTGGGAATACCATGGCATTCGCCCTTAGCCCGGAGCGCGAGCAGCAGCTTCAACAAATCCTCTCGCGCTACCCCAACAAAATGGCCGCGTGCATCCCGGTGCTGCATTTGTGTCAGGAGGCCAATGACAACTGGGTCTCCGAAGACGTGATCGCGTTCGTCGCGCAGCGCCTGGATCTGAGCACGGCTCACGTCACCGGCGTCGTGACGTTCTACACGTTGTTCAACCGTGAACGGCCGGGCAAACACCAGGTTTGGGTGTGTCGCACGCTGTCGTGCGCGTTGCGCGGTTCCGATGCGATCCTAGAACACTGTGAGAAACGGCTCGGCGTTCACGCGGGTCAGACCACGAACGACGGCAAGATCACGCTGCGCACCGCCGAGTGCCTCGCCTCGTGTGGCACGGCGCCGATGATGCAGGTCGACAAGAACTATCACGAAAATCTCTCGCTCGAGGCGGTAGACAAAATCCTGGACGAGCTTGTGCGCGACTAGCCCATGTTGAAGAAAACTACATACTTAACGCATAGCTACGAGGCCCCTGACGGCCACACCTTGGCGTCGTACGAGCGCCACGGCGGCTATCAGTCGGCACGCAAGGCGCTCGGCATGACCCGCGACGCCGTCATCGACGAGGTGAAGAAAGCGCACATTCGCGGGCGCGGTGGCGCCGGGTTCGACTGCGGCACGAAGTGGAGCTTCATGCCCAAGGAGTCGAAGAAGCCGCACTACCTCGTAGTGAACGCCGACGAAGGCGAGCCAGGGACCTTCAAAGATCGCACGATCATGGAGCGCAACCCGCATTCGCTGATCGAGGGCTGCATCATCGGATGTTTCGGCATCGGGGCGCATGCGGCGTACATCTACGTGCGGGACGAGCTGCACCTTTCGAAAGAGCGCCTGTGGGGTGCGATTCGTGAGGCCAAGGCCAAGGGTTACCTGGGGCGTCGGGCCATGGGCCTCGACTACGAAGTCGAGGTGTACGTACACACGGGCGCCGGCGCTTACATCTGCGGCGAAGAAACGTCGCTGCTCAACTCGCTGGAAGGGCGCCGCGGTGAGCCGCGCCTGAAGCCGCCTTTCCCGGCACAGTATGGCGCTTTCGGTTGCCCGACCACCGTGAACAACGTCGAGACGGTGGCGATCGTGCCCACGGTGTTCCAGCTCGGGGGTGACGCTTTCAGCCGCTTGAGCGACCTGCACGGTTTCAACGACGGCGGGACGCGGCTGTTCGGGGTGAGCGGACACGTCAAGACCCCGGGCGTTTTCGAGTGCGCCGTGGGTCTGACGCTGCGCGAGCTCATCTACGATCTCGGCGGCGGCATCTTGGGCGATCGCGAGCTCATCGGCGTCATTCCGGGAGGCTCGTCGTGCCCGGTTCATCTGCCGGACGAAGTCGTCAACGTGGCGGACGACCCCCGCTTCGAGCCCTACAACGGTAAGAGCATCTTGGACTTGCCGCTCGGTGTCGAAACGTTCCGCGCGGCCGGCGGCATGCTCGGCACCTGCTGCGCCATCGTGTTGAGCGACGCCGCCGACCCAGTGCTGGCCATTCACAACCTGATGCGTTTCTACAAGCACGAATCGTGCGGTCAGTGCACGCCTTGCCGCGAAGGTTGCGGCTGGATCGACCGAATCCTGACCAAGATCGTCGCCGGTCAAGGTTCCATCGAAGAGCTCGACCGGCTCAGCGAGATCGGCTCCGACATCACCGGAAACACCATCTGTGCCTTCGGTGACGGCGCCGCCCAACCCGTGCTTTCGTTCGTGCGCAAGTACCGCAAGAACCTCGAAGACTACGTGCTTCGCGGCGGCAAGTCTCAGACGGGAAGGCTCGAGCTATGAACGCCGCTAGTCTGTTGTTCTTCGTGTGCGCGGTGGCGTGCGTCGCCGGTGCGCTGTCGACCATCGTAGCCAAGAACCCGATTCGGGGTGCGGTCGGGCTGCTCACGACCATCGTCGGCATCTCCGGCCTGTTCTTGAGTCTGGAAGCCCAGTTCCTGGCTGCAATTCAGCTGATTGTGTACGCTGGCGCCGTGGTCGTGTTGTTCGTCTTCGTGATCATGTTGCTCGGACCGGACGCTGGAGCCGGTACGAACGTGGAGCACGAACCGCTCGAACCCGCCGGGCGCATCGCGCGAGGCTTCAGCATCGGCGTCGTTGCCCTGATGCTAGTGGCGAGCGTGGTGCTGCTGGCGATCTCGTCGGCCGAGCCCAAGCGTTTCGTCCCGGTGAGCAGTGAACACGGGACGGTCGAGGCCGTCGGCAACCTGCTGTTCACGCGGGGTCTGGTTCCGTTCGAACTGGCCACGATCCTCCTGATCGTCGCCGTGGTCGGCGCCATCGCGCTCGCGCGCACGCGCCCGGGCAAGAAGGTCGCGCCCAAGCAGGCCTCGCCGACGCGGCGAATGTTTCACGGACCTTTGGTGCCGCGCGACGATACGGGGCGCCCCGCCGGTGCGGCGTCCTCGCTGGGTAAGGAGGCTGCGGAGTGATTTTCGGGAACTTGCTGGAACACTACACCCTGCTCTCGGGCGTGATCTTCAGCATCGGAGTGATCGGCTTTCTGGTGCGCCGGAACGTCCTGGTCCAGCTGATGAGCATCGAGCTCATGCTCAACAGCGTGAATCTGGCGCTGGTTGCTTACAACCGCGTGCACGCGGGCAACATGAACGGTCAGATGTTTGCGTTTTTCATCATCGCGGTCGCTGCGGCAGAGGTCGCCGTAGGGCTCGCGATCGTGCTGCAGTTCTACCGACTGCGCGCGACCATCAACAGCGACGAGGCCGACACGCTGCGCCAGTGACCCGGGTGCTGCGCCACGGGCCACTCCTCGATACGTCGCACGAACCATACGATCCAGACGGCGGCACCAATCCAACTGAGAAGCGTCTCTAAATCATGCAAGAGTTGACAAGGGTATTCCCACCGCACGACTTCGCGCTGCTTGGCGTGATCCTGGCGTTACCGCTGTTGGGCGCGTTCGTGAACGGCGTGTTCGGCAAGCGTATCGGCAAAGAAGCCGTGACGCTGATGGCGCTCGCCGCAGTCGGTGTTTCGTTCATCGCCTGCCTCGCATCTTTCTTGATGTTGCGGGACCTTCAAGTCGGTGATCGCCCGGTGCGCTTGGTCTGGACCGCCTGGGACTGGTTCAGCGTCTCTGCCGCGGGCGACGGCATGAGCATCCCGATTCAAATGGCGTTCTCGCTCGATGCGTTGAGCGGCACCATGTCGCTCGTGGTCACGGGCGTCGGCTTCCTGATCCACCTGTACTCCACCAAGTACATGGAAGAAGACCCGGGCTATTACCGGTTCTTCGCGTACCTGAACCTGTTCATCTTCTCGATGCTCGTGCTGATCCTGGGCGACAGCCTGCCGATCTTGTTCATCGGCTGGGAAGGCGTCGGCCTGTGCAGCTATCTCTTGATCGGGTTCTGGTTCGAAGGCACCGCGAACGCAGCGGCCGGCAAGAAGGCGTTCGTCACGAACCGCATCGGCGACTTCGGATTGCTGGTGGCCATGGGCCTCTTGGCCTACTACGCGGGCGCGCTGGATTGGACGGGGATCGAAATGTCCAGCTCCAGCCTGGTGCGTTCCGTCAAGATCTGGCCCATCGGTGCCGAGGTTCCGATCGCCTCGATCCTGCCCGACGCTTGGGCGGCGTGGGTCAACGAGCCGCGCTACGTCAATGCCGCCACCCTGATCGGGTTGGCTCTGTTCCTGGGTTGCGCCGGCAAGAGCGCGCAGATCCCGCTGTACGTCTGGCTACCGGATGCGATGGCCGGTCCGACACCGGTCAGCGCGTTGATCCACGCGGCAACCATGGTGACGGCCGGCGTGTACTTGGTGTGTCGCATGGCCGGGGTGTTCGTGCTCAGCCCGGCTGCGATGTTTACGGTAGCTTTCCTGGGCGCGTGTACGGCGCTGCTCGCCGCCACCATCGCGCTCGTTCAAAACGACATCAAGAAGGTGCTCGCGTACTCCACGGTGAGTCAGCTCGGGTACATGTTCTTGGGTGTGGGCGTGGGCGCGTTCACGGCGGGTTTCTATCACGTGCTCACTCACGCATTTTTCAAGGCCTGCCTGTTCCTCGGTGCCGGCTCGGTGATCCACGCCATGCACGCGCGGATCCACGACATCGACGCTTCGCAGGACATGCGCAACATGGGTGGTTTGCGCAAGTACATGCCTTACACCTTCGTCACGTTCCTGCTGGCTTGGGCCGCGATCGCGGGCGTGCCGATGACGAGCGGCTTCTTCTCGAAAGACGAGATCCTGCTCAAGGCTCAGACGTCCATCATCGCCGTACCCAGCGGCGGCACGATCGGCATCGGCGCCGGCGAGATCAAACTGTGGGAGTGGCCGGAATGGGGGCCGGGCTTCTTGTACGCCGTGGGGGCGATCTCGGCCGTGCTCACAGCGTTCTACATGACGCGGCTGACGCTCGGCATTTTCTTCGGTGACTTCAAGGGCTGGAAGATCGTCAAGCGTTACACGCCCGATCCCCACGAGCATCATGACCAGGCGCATCACCATGATCCCGCCCACCCGCTGAAGGGACCGAAGCCGCACGAGTCCCCCTGGCAGATCACGGCTCCGCTCGTGATCCTCGGCGTGCTCTCGCTGAGCTTCGGCTGGATCAACAACCACATCTTCCACACCACAGTGCTCGACGACTGGCTCGCTCCCGTGTTCGCGAAGGCGAGCGCGGCGGTGCAGCTCGTCGAAGGCCACGAGTCGGCCGGAGGCATGGTGATGGGTATCGCCGTGGCCTGCACCGCGGCCGGCGCCGGCTTCGCTTACTGGGTGTACGAGGTGCAGGGCGGTGCTCCTGCCGCGCGTTGGGCAGAGCAATTCCCGGCGCTGCACCGGTTGGTTTACGACAAGTGGCGCATCGATGAGCTCTACCAAGAAACCATCCTGGGGGCGGTCGACTCGCTGGCAGAGTTTGCGGTTTGGTTCGATCGCTGGGTAGTCGACGGTATCCTGGCTCGCGTCTCCGCTTTCACCGTCGCCGCCGCAGGCAGCATCCTGCGCCTGACGCAGACTGGCCGCGTGCACGCCTACGGCGCAGTGATGGCGGGCGGGATGGCGGTGGTGGGCTGGTTTTTGCTCGCGCCGCACGCGGACGCTCGCGTCAGCGAAGATCCGGCTTCGGGCAAGTACTCAATCAAGGCGGCGCCCGGGTTCGGCTACAGCTACCGTTTCGTCGACGCGCGCAACGCCGAGCAGGACAAGACCGAGTTTTCCGGAGAGCGCGAGCACGCCTTCGAGCTCGGTGTGGACGAGGAACGCACGGTGATCTTGGAGGTGAAGAACTCGTTCGGCAGCGTGGCCAGCAAAGAGTACTCGCTGAAGCGGCCGAAACCGGATCTCTCGCGGCCGGGTGCCACGCGCATCGACGTCCAGCAAGGTGCCGACGGCAGGCTGGTTGGGGTTCCAGCACCGGCAGGCGGCGGGGTTCCGTCCGATGCCGCGCGCGACACGGAGCGCATGCTCAAATCCTTGCGTGCTAATGCCCAGGAAGCCAAGCCGCTGCTTCCGGCGGAGAAGAAAGAACAATGAGCCCGGCTGCCAAAGGTCTATTCGAAGTACTGCCGTTTCTGTTGGTGTTCCTCGCGGGCTTGGCGCTCCCGAGGCGCCAAGGGAAGACCGAGCGCTTCGGCATCGGCGTCGTCGCAGCGCTGACGCTGCTCCTGATCCGCGGGTTGTGGCCTGACTCGGCCAGCATCAGCGAGTCGGTCGACGAGTGGCCCCACCTGCTCGACGTGATCGTGTTCCTGCCGATCTTCGGCGCAGTCGCGCTCATGTTCATGCCGCGTCAGGCGCCCAAGTTCTTGCGCTCGTTCACCATGACGATCCTGGTGCTCGATCTCGTGGTGTCGCTGTTCTTGTTGTCCGGGCCGATGGATCGCGGCTGGCACTACCAGCACATCGTCGAGTGGGTCCCCAGCCTCGGGATCCGCTACCACGTGGCCGTGGACGGGATCAGCTTGTGGTTGATCCTGCTCACGACGTTCACGACGCCCATCGCCGTTTACGTGTCGTTCGGATCGCTGAAGAAGCGCGTGAAGGATCTGTGCGTGGCATTCCTGCTGCTGCAGGGCGCCATGCTCGGAGCTTTCGTGTCGCTCGATCTGTTCCTGTTCTTCGTGTTCTGGGAGCTGATGCTGGTCCCCATGCTGCTCTTGATCGGCGTCTGGGGCGGCGTCGAGCGTATCAAGGCGGCCTACAAGTTCTTCATCTACACGATGGTGGGCAGCATGATGATGCTGGCCGCGATTCTGTACATGGTCTGGACCCATCACCAGCTGGCCGGCTTCATCACCTTCGATTACCTGGCGCTCAGCCACGTAGCGTTGCCGAAGACCGCGGCCTGGCTGTGCTTCTTCGGTTTCGCCTTGGCGTTCCTGATCAAGGTACCGATGTTCCCGTTCCACACCTGGCTGCCCGATGCCCACGTGCAGGCGCCCACTGGTGGATCGGTGGTGCTGGCGGCCGTGCTGCTCAAGCTCGGCACCTACGGTTACATGCGGTTCTGTATGGGCATGCTGGCGGGTCCGGCGGGCGAAGCGGCCGTGACGCTGGCGGGCATCGCCGTTGGCCTCGGCATTCTGTATGGGGCGCTCGTCGCCTGGAAGCAGGACGACGTGAAGCGCCTGGTGGCGTATTCGTCGGTGGCCCACATGGGCTTCGTGATGCTCGGGCTGTTCGCAGCCACGACCTCCGGGGTGCAAGGTGCGCTGATCCAGATGATCAACCACGGCATCTCCACCGGCGCGTTGTTCCTTTTGGTGGGCGTCATCTACGACCGCCGCCATACCCGCTTGATTCGTGAGTTCGGGGGCCTGGCGAAGGTGATGCCCGTGTACACGGCGCTGTTCGTGATCGTCACGATGTCGAGCATCGGAGTCCCCGGGACCAACGGTTTCGTCGGTGAGTTCATGGTGATCATCGGCACGTTCACCTCGAAGTTCCTCGGGTCGCACTCGTTCGTCCAGGCGATCCTGGCGGCGCTCGGCGTGATCCTGGCGGCCGTGTACATGCTCAGCATGGTGCAGCGCGTGTTCTTCGGGCCGCTGACCAATCCCAAGAACAAAGCTCTCGAAGACATCAACGTGCGCGAGACGCTGGCCGTAGCGCCGTTGATCGCGATCACCTTCGTGCTCGGCTTGTTTCCGAACCTGCTCTTGAGCCGCATGGGCAGCGGGGTCGAAGTCGTGCTCGAGCGCTACGTCGACGGTCGTCGGGCCTTCGCCGCGATGGAGGACGGAAGCCCAGCCCAACTCATGACCCGTCGCGGCGGGCCGCTCGAACGCGGCTATCCCAAAGCACCCGAGGCTAAGGCCTCCGCCGCCGAAACGGCCCTGAATGTGGGCGCTCCCGAATGAACAGGCGATGTTGGATAACAGCCGACGTTGGATAACAGGGAACACTGAATAATGGACGTCTTACTCGGTATCTCGCCGTTTCTTTCCGTGGCGCTCGGCGCGCTGTTGCTGATGCTCGCCGAAGCCTTTGGCAAGCCGGCGTCCCCCGCGGGGGTCAGCGACGAGGGTGTCGTCATCGACGCCGGCGCGGGTCGTACTCAGGAGCTGGCGCTCGGTTCCACGGTGGTGCTGCTCGCGGGAGCGGTCTTCAGTGTTGCCGTGTGGCTAGTGGGGCCGGAGAAGATTCAGGGTCTCGAGCAGGTGGCGCCCTACCTGATGCTCGACCGCTTCACGTTGTTCTTCAGCTTCGTCCTGTGCCTCGGCGGCGCCCTGGCGGCGCTGCTCGCAGGCGGCTACCTGTCCGAACACAAGATCGAGCGCACCGAATTCTTCCCGCTCTTGATGTTCTCGACGGTGGGCGCGCAGGCTCTCGCAGCAGCGGGCGATCTGGTCAGCCTGTTCGTGGCGCTCGAGACCATGTCCCTCGGCGTGTACGCCATGGTTGGCCTGCGCCGTACGAGCCCGCGCGCCAGCGAGGCCTCGCTCAAGTATTTCCTACTGGGCAGCTTCGCCGCCGCGCTGCTGCTGTTCGGCAGCGCGCTCCTTTACGGCGTGACCGGACACACGGACCTGGCTGGCATCGGGCAGTCGCTCGCCCGCTTGGGGCAAGGCGAGTCGCAGTCGGAAACGGTCACCGTGCTGATCGCGCTGGCGCTCACGCTTACCGGACTGGCGTTCAAGGTCAGCGCCGTGCCGTTCCACATGTGGGCACCGGACGCCTACGAAGGTGCGCCCACGCCCACCACGACGTTCATGGCCGCAGCCGTCAAGACCGCGGCCTTCGCGGTGTTGCTGCGCGTTCTGCTCGTCAGCTTCGGTGACGAACGACTCATGAGCTGGGGAGCCGGCTGGCCACCGGTGATTGCGTTGATGGCAGTGCTCAGCATGACGGTGGCGAACGTCATTGCCGGTCGCCAGGACTCCGTGAAGCGCATGCTCGCGTATTCGTCCATCGCGCATGCCGGGTACGCCCTCGTCGGCGTCGTGGCCACGATGCGTTCGGCTGACGCCGAGGCGAGCGTGCTCTTCTACATGTTGACTTACACCGTCTCGACGGCGGGTGCGTTCGGCGCGCTCATCTTGTGCGGGCGTCACGGAGCCGAAGCCGTCAGCTACGAGGACCTGGCAGGGATCGGTAAACGACACCCCGCGGCTGCGCTGGCGTTTTCGTTCTTCCTGCTGTCGTTGGCGGGCGTGCCGCCGACCGCGGGCTTCTTCGGCAAGCTCTATGTTTTCAAGGTGGCGATCAGCTCCGAGCTGTACGTCCTCTCCGTCATCGGCCTATTGAACAGCGTGATCGGCGTCTACTATTACCTGCGCGTCATGGTTTACATGTACATGCGTGAGCCCGCGCCGGGGGCGCCCATCGCGACGCCGATGCGCTCGGGCTACGTGGTGACCGCGCTGGTGATCGCGGCCGTGTTCGTGCTGGCACTGGGGATCGCTCCGGACACGTCCCTGAACATGGCGGGCGCAGCCGCGCTCGGCGCCGGCTAAGAGGCCATCCCGGTACTGGGATCTCAGGATTGATCGGATCTCCGACGGGAATTTCCCGGTCCCGCGAGCTTGCACCCTGATTCGAGGATGAGCCGGCGCTCGAAGCCGCGACCCCGCGTCCCGTAGGCGCCGCCCGCGCGAGCCGTGTGGCCCGTACGCACCGCCCGCGAGCCCTGTGGCCCGTAGGCGCCGCCCGCGCGAGCCCTCTGGCCCGTAGGCAGCGACCGCGCCAGCCGTGTGGCCCGTGGCCCGTGCAGCGCGAGCCGTGTGGCCCGTAGGCAGCGACCGCGAGC
>JAICQQ010000116.1 GCA_025937785.1 Polyangiaceae bacterium | reverse complement strand
GGGAGAGCTCGACGGTGCCTCGCCATCGATGGTTGGGTGGCAGGCAGCCGTGGGAAGGCGACGAGCCGCAAGCCACGGATTTCGGTCCGGACGGTCGCAACACGACGCGCTCGACGCGATACCCGAGGCGGTCAGGAGGAAGGTCAATCGGGTGCTCGATGCAGACATCCGCGCGTACTACGACACCATCGACCGCGAGCATCTGCGGCGATTCATCGAGCACCGAATTGGGGACCGGTGCATGGTTCGCCTACTGATGAAGTGGGTGAAAGCAGGCGTCCTGGAGGAAGGCAAGCTACGCGAAACGCAGGAGGGAGTACCACAAGGAGCGACGATTTCACCGCTGCTCTCGAATCTATACCTGCACTACGTGTTCGATCCGTGGATCTGTCACTGGAGAAAGAAGTGTGCGAAGGGCGAGGTGTACGTCGTGCGATATGCTGACGATCTGGTGGTAGGTCTCCAGAAAGAACAGGACGCCCGGGAGCTGCACCAGGCGATAGCCGAACGCCTCTCCCGTTTCGGACTGGAGCGACATCCGGAAAAGCCCGGGGTGATCGACTTCGGGCGCTTTGCCCGACGGGATCGCGAAAGCCGAGGGCTGCCGAAGCCTGACACCTTCGAGTGCCTGGGGTTCGTGCACATCTGCGGCATGAGTCGCGAGGGCAAGTTCAAACTCCGACGCCGTACTTCGCGGAAGAAGAGGCGCGCCAAGATGGCGCAACCAAGGAGGAGACTCGCCGACGCCGGCACTGGCGTGTGGTGGAACAACATGCCTGGCTGAGCCAAGTGCTCGAAGGGCATTACCGCTACTACGGGGTGCCCAGCAATTACCGAGCTCTCGCCCAGTTTCACCAGCGGGGAAGTTGCGAAGTTGCGAAGTTGCGAAGTTGCGAAGTTGCGAAGTTGCGAAGTTGCGAAGTTGCGAAGTTGCGAAGTTGCGAAGTTGCGAAGTTGCGAAGCCCAGATTTCGTCACTTTTGTGTTGACAGGGTTTTGTTAGCGGTGGCCGTGGTCTCTGTCGCTTGCTCAAAAACGCGCTGTTGTTCGCGCATGGCGGGCGTGTCTACGCGCTTTCGCAGGCTTCGCCTCACGCGAGGTGTTTTTAGTGCCGTTCCGGCGCGAGTGCGGCTCGGGGAGCCTCGAAAATCGTGGGTGTATGCTGCCGGAATGAACACACCAAACACTCACTCGAAGTCTATCGTGGGCGGATCCGTCAACGACGAGGCGGGCTACCGTTTGGATCAGGTGTCCGATGCTGACCTGCTGACGAGCACGCGGCGTCTCGTAGGGCGATCCAACCAGTTGCTCGCGGCCCTGCTGGCTCATCTCGCGGAGGTCGAGGCGCGGGGCATTCATCGCCTTCGGGCGTGTTCCAGCCTCTATAACTATTGTGTGTACGAATTGCGCATGAGTGAGGACGCCGCCTTCCGGCGTGTCCGCGCAGCGCGCGTGGCCCGACGGTTTCCCGTAATCTTTCAGCGGGTCGCCGATGGCTGCCCTATTCCGAGTAGTCGGGTCAGCTAGCTTGCCATGACGGCGCGGTTGAAATAGAAGTGAGGCGACCGTCGCACTGAGAGGGGCGAATTATGAGCAAGGTGTTCGTCAACATTGGACTGAGCCTCGATGGCTACATGGCGCCGGAGGGAATGACGCTCGAGCATTGGGAGCAGCCTGAATACCTGGACTGGGGTGCGAAGTGGGGTGCGCTGATGGCTTGGATCATCAATCAACAGTACTTCCGCCAGAATCTCAAGCTCGGGCCGGGGGGAGAGACAGGCCCGGTCAATGACCTGCTTCGCGGCACTACGGAGCGCATCGGTGCCAACATCATGGGCAAGCGAATGTTCGAACAAGGCGAGCGCGCCTGGCCTGAAGAGGCGCCGTTTCACACGCCGGTCTACGTGCTGACCCATGACAAACGCGACCCCTGGGTACGTCCCGGGGGCACTACGTTTTACTTCGTCAACGACGGGCCCGAGCGTGCCCTGGAGCTGGCTCGGGGATCCGCGGGCGGGCGTGATATACGTATCGCAGGTGGTGCGGATGTGATTCAGCAGTATCTGAACCTGGCTGTCGTCGAGGAGCTGGAAATCGCTTTGGCACCGGTGTTGTTCGGCGGTGGGCGGCGGCTCTTCGAGAACCTGCGTGAGCCGGGGTCACGGTGGCGTATCGACGAGGTTCTTGCTGGTCCGGCGGCCACGCATTTGCGCTACGTCCGAGCGCCTTTCTGAGCACGGGATCTCGACCGAACGACAGAGGCTAGGCAGCGGCCGTGCGGATGGCTTTGCTGAGCTCGTGCATCGAGGGGAAGCGATCTTCGGGTTGTTTGCGCATGCAGGTGAGCAGGATGGAGTGCACGTCCGAGGGGACCTCTTGCTCGATTTCGCTGCGCAGCGGCAGCGGGGGGCGGGTCATGGCGTTGGCGAACATCTCCAAGCCGCCTTCGCCGGGGAACGGGAGGTAGCCGGTGATCAGCTGATACATCATGACGCCCATCGACCAGACGTCGCTCCGCGCGTCGACGTTCTTGCTAGCCATCATTTGCTCGGGCGACATGTAAGCGGGGGTTCCGAGCAGCTGCTCCACGCCGGTCAGGTTCGAGGCGGCGTTTGCGGCCGGGTCGCCGCCGGTAGCGATGCCGAAGTCGAGGACCTTGACGACGGCGTCGGGTGCTGAGGTGCGCGCGAGGAACACGTTCGACGGTTTGAGATCGCGATGCACGACCCCAAGCTCGTGCGCTGCCGAGACGCCTTCGCAGGCGTCCGCGCACCACGCCAGGGCCTGCCGGTAGGGGACGCGCCCGTGGCTGTGCAGGATGCGATCGAGATCCATGCCTTCGAGGTACTCGAGCACGAGGAAGGGCAGATCGCCGAGGTCCGGATCGAGGTTGCCGACGTCAATCAGCTTGCCGACGTGCGGAGTGGTGAGTTGCTTGAGCACGCGGGCCTCGCGCGCGAACCGCTCGAGGATGTGCTCTTGGGCGCGCCACTCGGGGAGCAGCACCTTGATGGCCACGCGCCCGCCCTGTTCGTCGATCGCTTCGAAGACCACGCCGACCCCGCCGCGACCGAGCTCGCGCTTCACCCGCCATTTGCCGCCGATGACGACGTCTCGGGCGATGTTCAGCTTCGCGGCGGGCCGGCTCGAGGTGAGTCGATCGAGGTCGCGTCGCAGGCGCAGCTCGCGCGCAATCTGCTGGGCCAGGCGGCAGAGTGAGTCGAGCTGTCGCGGGCTGAGAGTACGCGGTGAACGATCGGCGACGGAGATGGCGCCGACGGACGAGCCCGCGTCGACGAGCAGCGGGACGCCGGCATAGAAACGCAGGTGGGGTTCACCCGTGACCAGGGGGTTGTCGGCGAAGCGCGGATCGAGGTGGGTGTCCTCCACCACCAGTGGGGTGCGCTTCATGATGCAATGCCCACAGAAGGAGAGGTCGCGGGCCGTGCCCGTGACATCGACGCCCACCCGGGCCTTGAACCACTGGCGATCGGAGTCGACCAGGGTGATCAGGGCGATTTCGGTGCCACAGATATCGGCGGCGAGCTGGGCCACGTCGTCGAAGGCCTGTTCGGCAGGGGTGTAGATGATGCGGCAGGCCCGCAGAAGCTCGAGCCGCTTCGCCTCGTCTGGCGGAATGGGCGCCTCCAACATCGCTCGACAAAGTACCACGAGGGCGCGCTCGAAGTCGATAGCCGGGAGTTTTGTGGGGCTGGTGCCGGTGATGTTAGACAGAGCAAGTTTTTTCGGGACCTGCTCCGGGGCGGGGCGCTGCCGGATTTCGCCTGCATTTTCGCGTTGCACGGCGAGGCTCAACGGAAGCCGAGTCACTGGCTTGAAGTTTGTCCGACATGTCGGCGCGCGGTGGCGTCGGAGGGGTGGAACGAGCCCGGGACGAGAAAGTCGGCGTGCCGGCTCGTGTGCTCGGTCACCCTTCCACCATGGGGGCGGCGAGCACGCGAGCGCAAGGCCGTTTTACCGAACCGAGCAGCGGCCGTCGTATCGAACCGAGCATTGCTGGCCCAGCGCGAACGCTGGAGACGACCCGGTAGGCGGAAGCTATGGCCCCGCGCAGCCGAACAGCTAACGCTGCGGCTCGTTGCCGAACCAAACAGCGACGAGTTCGGTGGCGCCGGGCATCACCTCCACCACGCGCCGCTTCCGGCCGAATATCGGGTGATCGAACGTGACCGTGTGTTTGCCGGCGGGGACCCAGGCGTCCACGATGGGCGTGAGCCCGAGCACCGTGCCGTCGACGCTGACTTTCGAAATCGGGTTGGAGTTGAGTTTGAGCCGACCACCTCCTGCAGCTTCCGGATGCAGCCACCACAGATCGCCGTCTCGGTAGGCAAGGCGCTGATTCTTATCGCCCGGCGCTTCCCAAACCTCCGGCAACGCGGGACCCAGCGCACTCTCCAAGGTTACGGAGGGGATAGTGCGCGGATTCGGCGTAGAGGGTGTTGCCGCTCGACCGGGGGCTGACGCGGGTGAAGGCCACTCCACGATTTCGCGCAGGATCGGAGCTTCCGATTCAGCCACCGCTGCTGTCGACACGCCACCATGGTTCGTCGGGCGCGGGACGCCGTGCCACGCGGACGACGCCGCCAAGGTCAAGAGCGCACCCGCCACGGCGGCGCACGCCACGGTGTGCCAGGACGGTTGTGCCGAAGGTTTGCTCGGTTCCGTCGCCGAGGGCCCAGGCGCGGATCGCCGGACGCGCTGGGGGCGTGGATGCTTGGTGCGACCGACGCCGACGACGGTCGACGTCTTCCGCAGCCTTTCGCGAACGCCGCTGCCGAACTCGTCGGGGTCCAGGCCGCTGCACACATTGATCTGCAGCTGTTCCAGCTGTCCCTCCGACGGGAGCTCTCTTTGGAGGGTGTCGATGGCTGCGGCGAGCCACCCCCCTTGATGCTTCAACCGCGGCGGCTCTTGGTCCATGGGACGTACTCCTGCTCGTGGTGTTGGGCGTGGCCCCGCGCTAGCTCGCGTTGAAAGGTGCTGCGAGCCACGTGGAGCCGCGAGTATGCGGTGCTCAGAGGCATGGCAAGCGCTTCGGCGACCTCCGGCATGGAGAGGCCCTCGACTTCGTAAAGCAAGAAGACCGCACGCTGGTGATGGTCCAGCATGTCGAGCGCGCGCTCGAGATCGAGCCGCGCGCCCAAGCGCTCGTTGTCGTCTGCAAGTTGCTCCGGCGGTTCGGAGCACAGCTGTTCGCGGTGGTTCTGCGCGCGCCGGCGGTAGTTGGCGCAGCAGCGTGCGCAGATCCCATAGATCCACGCGCGCAGCGAAGTGTTCAGAACGACTTGGCCGAGGCGGCGGTGCACGATGATGAAGACCTCCTGCACGACGTCGGCCACGTCGGCGTGTCGCACGCCCATGTTGGCGACCAAGCGCCACGCAAACCGGGCGTTCTGCCGGTACACTTCGTCGAGATCGATGTCCGCACCACCATCCTCGTCGTTGGATTCCTCAGCCACGGCGTTGGGGAATTGCTTCGATGTTCGGTCCACGGTCGGCTGCAGTAACCACCTACACCCACAGCCCACCCGGGGTGTCGACGCCTGCCTTAGCTTTAGTGTCACGAAGAAGCCGGACTTCCATGGGCCGTGAGAAAAAAGTGAAGTGTCAACTTCGTTGGACGCGTCGAGCCTGGCGGAGACCGTCAGAAGCAGCGGCTCGACGAAAGTTTTGGAATTGCCGCCCGCTGCCGACACTGTTTGGGCATGGGGCGCGAGGGTGCGGCTTTGAGCTGCTTCGAAACACAGCAGACACAGGTCGACGGGAGCATCACGGCGGTGGGGACGGTGACGTTTGCTCCGAACCGCGAGCCGTGCCCTCGGCCCCGCTTCGACGCGGGTCCTCACGTGACCGAAGTGGTAGGGGGCAAGTACAAACTCCTGCGTCCGCTGGGCGGGGGAGGGATGGGGTCGGTATGGGTGGCCGAGCATCTGACGCTCCAGGCGCTCGTAGCCGTCAAGTTCATGCGCCCCGCCAGTCGACCGAGCCGCCAAGCCCGCGCTCGCTTTACGTTCGAAGCGCGGTCGGCAGCGCAACTGCGCAGCAGCCACATCGTGCAGGTGTTCGACTACGGTACGAGTTGTGACGTGCCCTACATCGCCATGGAACTACTCCAGGGCGAAACGCTGGCCGCACGACTCGCGAGGCGAGGCGTGCTGTCGGCGCGCGACACGGCACGGGTGCTGGCGCAGATCGCGCGCGCCATGGCTCGGGCGCACGCGCGCGGCGTCGTGCATCGCGATCTGAAACCGGCCAACGTCTTTCTGGTCCGCGAAGACGGGCGAGAGATCGTGAAGGTGCTCGACTTCGGCGTCGCCAAGTCGGAGCGCGCTGCGCCCAAGTACGCTGGCACGGATTCGGGCTGCCTGATCGGTACTCCGGGCTACTTCAGTCCCGAACAAGCGGATGGCGAACGAGAGGTCGACCATCGCAGCGACCTTTGGGCCATGGGGGTGATCGCGTTCGAATGCATCACCGGGCAGCGTCCTTTCCACCACAAGAACCTCGGCGGTGTCCTGCTCAACATTTGCGTGAACCCCATTCCGGTGCCTTCGCGTCTGGCGCCGGTGCCGCCGGGCTTCGACCGCTGGTTCGCGAAAGCCGTCGCGCGCTCACCGGAAGAGCGCTTCGAGTCGGCGTCCGCGCTGGCGAACGCGCTCACCGAGTTGGTCAACGCCAGCAGTGACTCGAGCACGCGTCGTGCTGCCGCGCAGCGCGCGCTGCGATCGAGTCGACACGTGGTGCGGGTGGCGCTTTGGGTAGCCGCGGTGCTGCTGGTGCTGCTGGCGCTGACGGGTCTGGTCCAGGGCCCGCCTTAATCACGCCAGGCGTGGGGCGGTGCGGCCTCGCGTCCGTGCCAGGCGACAGGCAGGTGCCGGCATCGACGAAGGCGAAGTGCCGCTCGAGCGACTGAGGCCGGCTGAAGGGAACAGAAGCAAGCAGGCGAGACGGGTGGGCGCCGTGCGTGGCATCATGGTTGGCAGCCAGGTTCGTCGAACGGCCCTCGTGCGGGCTTTCGCTTGTTTTACGTCGGCGCTGTTTTAGCTGGCGACGAACGAATTGTGGTCATGGTGCAGCGTTCCACCAGGGCGGCACGGTGTTTGCGTCCAGGACAGCGAGGAGGTCCCCATGAACTTCACGCTCGAGCAGGTCATGACCGAGTTTCCGCACACGATCCAGGCTCACGAGAGCGCCGAACGCGCTCATGAGTTACTCCTGGAATACGGGGTCCGACACCTTCCCGTCGAGGCCGACAACCGCATCATCGGCGTGCTTTCGGACCGAGACGTGAACCTCGCCCTCTCGCTGCGCGGCGAGCAGCCCAGCGACGTTTCGGTGTTCTCGCTGTGCAGCAAGCCCGCCTATATGGTGGCCAAGGACGAGCCGATCACGCTGGTTTTGCGCACGATGGCGGAGCAGCGCTACGGTTGCGTGCTGGTGACTGAGCGCGATCGCTTGGTGGGCATCGCCACCACTTCCGATCTGCTGCGCTGGATGGCAGCGTGGCTCGAAGCTGCCGGCGAACGCGCGCCGCTGGTGCCGCAGGCGCCGCTGAATTAGCCGCGTCGTCGGAGCAGCCCCAAGACTACGAGGCACCAGAGCCACGAGCCGCGTGTCGCGCCGCCGAGGTTGCAGGCGCAGCCCGCGTCGTTCGCTTCTGAGCTGCTCGTCGCGGGCGCGCCGTCGAGGCCAGTCGTGCGGCCGCTGGTCACGCTCGCGGTTTGCGCCGAGCTGGCCTGGCCGGAGCTGGCCTGGCTGGAGCTGGCCTGGCTGGAGCTCGCCTGGCTGGAGCTCGCCTGGCTGGAGCTCGTCGGACCGGAGCTCGTCGCGCTGGCGCTCGTAGCTCGGCCGGTCCCGGCTGCGGTGCTGCTCACGGCGGTTGCGGACGACATACCCCCTGCGCCGGTGGTGGGGCCTGCCGAGCTCGTGGTGAGCCCTGCGGTGCTGGAAGCCGAGGTGCTGCCGGTGTCGCCGGTGGACGTGCTCGTGCCGCTGGTCGCAGCGCTTTGGGTGCTCGTCGAGGTCGGGTCCGAAGTCAGCAGCGCGTCCGCCACGGTTTCGGCGATGATGCGCGCGCCAGCGGCGTTCGGGTGCACGGTGTCTGGCAAGAGCTCGGGTCGCTGCTCGAGGGACGCGTGCACGTCGATCAGCGGCGCTTCCTCGTCCACCGAGAGTTGGCGCACCAGCGCCACCAGAGTTTCGTTCACGACGTCGGGCTGGATTTCGAAGGCGCCCGGGGGCACCACGGGCGGCGGCGTTGTCAGGTACACTTCGGCGCCTAGAGCGCGAAACTCTGCGATCAGAGCCTGGTAGTCTGCGACGAAGCGGGTTTCGGACCAATTCTGAGGCTTGGCGTCGTTGGTACCGAGCATGATCACGACGATGTGCGGTTCGAACGCCAGGCTGCGGGAGTAGACCTCTTGCTCGCGCCACGGCTGGTCGCCCGCATTCTGCAACGTCGTGCCGCTGACGCCGTAGTTCCGCACATCGAACGCCGCGCCCAACAGGTCGGCGAGCACCGCGGGGTAGGCTTCCTGGTCGCGGTTACCGAGCGTGTAGCCGTAGGTGATGCTGTCGCCGACGCAGGCGACGCGCGTTTGCGCAGACGCCGAGCTAGGGGCAAGCAAGAGCGCCACCGTCAAGACGCCGAACTTGTAGCGGTAACCCGTCATCTTGCCGAGCCTAGCATCTTTGGAACGAGTGCAGACGGTCGGCCTGTTGACGGGACGAGGGTGCCCTGATACTCGGCGGCCATGCGAACGCCGACCCGCGCACCCCATGCGAGAAAGCCGCTGCGAACCCTCGCGCTCTGCGCGCTCTGTGCGCACGTAGGGGCAACGCTGGGCTGTTCGAAGGAAGCGGAGGGCACCGCCAGCGTGAGCACCCCGACCGCAGCGAGCGCCGCGCCGTCGTCAATTTCTGTCGCCGCGCCGTCACCAACTTCTGTTGCGAGCCCCGTGGCTCCGCCGAGCAGCGCCATCGCCGAGCAGGCAGAACCCCCGGCGCCAGCAAGGGCAGCGCCTAACGCACCTATCACCGTACGGCACGAGGGAAAGTCGGTGCCCGCTGCGCAGGCGCGTAAGGTGCTGCATTTCGGCGATTCGATGGTGCCGTTGGTCGGCAACTACCTGCGCCCGCGCTTCGAGGCGCAGGGCGGGCAGTACGCCATCAGCAGTACTTCGTCGTCATCGACCCTGTCTTGGGCGGAAGGGGCACAGCTGCGCGAAGCCCTCACCAAACACGATCCCGAGCTCGTGCTGATTTCACTGGGCTCGAACGAGCTGTACTTCGTCGATGACCTGGCCCAGCGCGCCGCAGCCATTCAGGCAATCGTGCGCGAGATCGGCGACCGGGCCTGCCTGTGGATCGGTCCCCCATCGTGGGCGAAAGCCCGCGGCTTTCTCGATACCCTCGAGGCGAACCTCGGCCCTTGCTCGTACTTCGATTCCGCCAAGCTCCCGATGGAGCGGCAAGCCGACGGCCGGCATCCCACGTGGGGGGCCTCGCACGGTTGGGCCAACCAAGTGTGGCAGCGCCTGGGCGGTGAGGGCAGCGTCGGCGCGGCTCAGTAAGCGGCTCGCCCAGGCCGAGCCTCGACGTGGCTGGGGCAAGCCATTACACGTTGGAGCCATGCCTCAGTCCAATTCGAGCGCGCTCGAGCGAGTGATTGTAGCCAAAAGCCAGCAGGTGGCGGGCTTTCCGGTGCGACGCGTGCTGCCGTCGCGGCAGCGGCGCCGCGTCGGCCCCTGGACGTTCATCGATCACATGGGGCCCGCGCGCCTCACGCCGGATCGGCCGATGCGGGTGCCGCCGCATCCGCACCTCAACTTGGCGACCGTGACCTATCTCTTCGAGGGCGAGCTGGTGCATCGAGACAGCCTGGGCTCGTGCCAGTCGATCCAGCCAGGCGCCATAAACTGGATGCACGCCGGGCGTGGCGTGGTGCACTCCGAAACCTCTCCGGTGCCGCTGACCCCTGCGGCTGAGCACTTGCACGGGCTGCAGCTGTGGCTCGCGCTTCCCCGCGAACGTGAAGAGAGCGACCCATGGTTTCAACACACCCCGGCGGTAGCGCTACCGCTGCTCGCGTTCGTCGGGGGCGAGGCGCGGGTACTGATCGGTGAGGCGCTCGGCACTAAATCGCCGGCGCGCGTCGAGTCGCCTACGCTCTTGATCGACGTCTCGCTCAGCGCGGGGGCGCGCTTGGACTTGCCGAGCTCGGCACTAGAGCTCGCGGCCTACGTGGTGAGTGGTCGCGTGGCGTTCGAAGGTACCGAAGCAGAGCCCGGTCATCTGCTGGTGTTCGGGAGCGCCTCGGCGGTGCTGGGAAGGGGCGAGCTACGCGCACTCGAGGAGAGCCGCGTCGTGTTGCTCGGCGGGGCACCGCTCGACGGCGAACGCTTCATGTTCTGGAACTTCGTCTCGAGTTCGCGCGAGCGACTCGAGGAGGCGAAGGCAACGTGGAAACAGGGGCCGCAGCCGGGCACGCGCTTTCCGCCCATCCCGTTCGACAGCGGCGACTTCGTGCCGCTGCCTAAGAACCTGGCTTGAGCCTTAGCTGAACCTGAAATGAGAGCTATGCCTACGATAACACTGGAACCCCGCCGCGATCTCGTTCGAGAAAAACCGCATCACACACAATCGCATCCCTACGCGCACAACGTGGGTAGAACTGCGTTATCGTGGGTGTTAAACAAGCGCCCATGAAAACTTCACGCTTGTTCATGACTGTGGTTCTCGGGGGCGCCGCCACAGTTGCTTGTTCCAGCTCCGACGAGCAACCGGTCGCGACGAGCACCGTCACGTCGACGACAGCAACGGTGGGCGGTGCGGTGACCAACACCGTCAACACTGCGAGCGTCACGAGCACGGCCGCGAGCACGGCCGCGACCACGGCGACCTCGGCGGTTACGGGAACGGCGACGGTGGCGGGGGTCACCACCGGCACGGCCACCACCGGTGGCGCCAGCACGACGGGCGCGGCGGCGACGACGACGGGCGCCGGGGGAGCGACCGCGACGGCCGACACCAGCGCGACCGCGACCAGCGGCGGCGACTCGTGCACTGCCACGGGGGCGGCCACGGCGGCAGTGCCCATCACGCCCGCCGACGGATGGGTGGACTGCGCCAGCAATTCCATTGGAATCCAGGGTGCCTTCTACACCTACGACGACGAGACTTCGACCATCACGCCCGAGGACTTCTCCGCTTCCGGCGCCGAAGTCTGTGTCACCGGTACCGTGGCTGCTTCCTCCGCTGACGTTTGGGGGGCAGGCGTTGGATTCAACCTGAACCAAGACGTGGGCAGCGATACGGCCAACGCCTGGGATGCCACGGCAGCCGGCGTCACGGGCATTTCGTTCAACCTCAGCGCCCTGCCGGCGGGCGGGCTCTTGCGGCTCATCTACACCAGCGCCGGCGTGGACTACTGCGTCGAAGTCACTGCTGCAGGTATGCAGACGGTCTTGTTCAGCGAGACAGCGGAAGAGTGCTGGTCGGCGGGCGGCGGTGCCCCGCCGGTGACCACGCTCGAATCGGTGAAGTGGCAGGTCGCTGCCGTGACCGATGAGTACGCCTTCGACTTCTGCATCAGCGAGGTTGCGGCGGTTCCGTAAAGCTCGCCGTTTACCGCGGTGCCCAGCTGGGTGCCGCGGCGACCCGATCGACTCGATCGACCGGGGGCGAGGGCGGGGCGCTGCGCCGGGGCCGCTCGGCAAGAACCTGGCGCAGGTGGGCCAGCAGGCGCGCTTGACCGCGTTCGATGATTGCTTGCTGGAGCCAGCCGAAGTAGAAATGGGGCGCGAGGTGGCGGCGCCAGACCATCGTGCGCAAGAGCTCGGTCTTCCCATCCGGGAGGGCCGCGACGTCGAAGCGCACGCGCTCCACCGTGAGCCAGTCGCCCACGCGTTCTGCGCGCAGGCCGTAGTCGGGTGCACGCCCCAGGCGGGTGATGTGAAAGGGCGAGTCGTCGACGCGGTAGCTGTCGACCCGGTACTCGAGGGTTTCGCCGGGCACCCATTCGGTGATGCGGCCCTCGCCGACGCCGGTGCTCTGCTCGAGACGCACGCTGCCACCCACTCCCGGTCGCACGACTTCGAGGCGGCGCGGGATCGGTAGCCCGACCTCGAGGAACCACGGCCACGGGCCGCCCACCTCGAGTTGGGTCGTGGTCAGCTGCTCGAACACCGCAGCGGGTGGTGCGTCCACGATCACGAAGAGGCTCGCGCTGTGCAGGGGATGCGCTGCCGGGTCGTCCGTCGCCCCATCGAAGGCCTGCCACCCCACGGCTAGCAGCAGCGCGGCAGCGCCCAGCTGTCTGCGCGCGCGGCGTTGGCGCTGCCAGCGGCGTGCAGTGTGGCCGGTGTAGGCGCCCACGAACGTCAGCGGGACCAGGATCGGCAGGGAGAACAGGATGCAGATCACGCCTTCCCGTAACGTCAGTACGCTGAACGTCAGCGCGAGCATCAGCGTCAGGAATGCGTTGCGGTAGGGGCGCTCCGAGCTCGCCAGCCCTACCACGAAGCCCACGAAGAGAGGCGTGGCGAAGAACGCTTCGCTGTAGCTCCGCGTGAGGACCGAGCTCGTGACGTACAGGACGCAGGCGCACGCTACTCCGAGCGCCACGGCCAGGTGACCTTTGCCGACGGGGCGGAATTCCGGCAGCTCCAACTCTGGATCGGGGGGGATCACGCGGCGAGCTCCAATGCCGTCGTCGGCTCCGCAGCACCCGAGCCCGCCGCTGCGCGGGCGACCCAGCGCGCCGCGTGCCAGGTCTGATGGATGCCTCGCATCGCGAGGGTGCTGTCGTATTCGAGCGGGATGGCGTAGTCGCGCGACAGTCGATCGAGGAATTCGAAATATAGCGCCCGGGGTTCTACGAAGCGTGCGCGCCACGGGCTGTGTTCGATGGGCTGCAGCAGCACGCGACCGCGCCGCCCGGGGTCGACCGAAAATGCCATGCCCAAGAGGCGGCGATCGGCCTCTGCAGCGTCGCTGAAGGCCGACGTCGGGCTCGTGCGTCGCGTGCGCGACGGATCGACGTCGAAGTGTGCGTCAGCGCTGCCGTTTCGAGTCTGCGCCTGCAGCGCGAAGCGACCGCGCCCGCGCGAGAGCCGGATCCGTGCGGCGCGGAGCCGATAATGCGAGAAGCACCCACCCAGAAGCGCGAGAGCGCGCGAGCTCGTGTCGCTACGCAGGCTGACGAAGCTCGGTCGATCTCCGAAGCGCACCCCGAGCCGATACAGCACCTCCAGGTTGTGAAAGCGCAGAGCCCGTGGCAGCGCACGGATGCCCATGCTTCGCACCTCCAGCACGCACACGCTCAGAAACCCGTGGCCGCCGTAGCAGTCGAGCGTGAACGGTGCTGGAACGAGGCGCGCGAGCTCGGTGGCCGGTGCCCGGTAGTTCACCAGGAAGCGATCCGTGACGAAACCGTCCACTGCCAGCCACTGGCGGCGCGCGGCGGGGAACAGGGTGTTCTGAGGCTGCATGCGCACTGCTACAGTGCGCGGGCGCCGGAGTTGCGCTCGCGGACGAAAAAAAACCGCCGGCGCCCGCTTCGCTCAAAAACAGTAACGAAAACGCGGTATGCTCCCGACCATGAGCGCACGCCCGTACCTGCTGTCCGTCCTGCTGTTCACCGGTTGCTACGAGGATACTGACTCGGAAGTGACAACGGGCACCGCCACGGGGACGATGACTAGCGCTGGGGGCGCTCAGGGCACGTTGAGCGGCGCTACCGTCGGAAGCGGCGGTAGCGGGGGCCCGACGTCAGGCGGATCGACGACGAGCACCGGCGCAGCGGCTGGTGGTGGCGCCGGTGAGGGACAAGGTGGCATGGCGGGTGGCGGTGCCGGTGGGGCCGGCGGTGCCGCGGGCAGCGGCGGGGAGGGCGGTGCCCCGAACGAGTGCGTTCCGGCGCTCCACGCCGTGGTGCGCTCCATTTTCGGAAACTTCGACTGTCCCGAGCTCGAGGCTTGTATCGTCGAGAGCTGTCCGAACGAGCTCGCCGCTGCCATGGGTGACGGCTGGGAGAGGGCTGACCATAGCGGAGGGATTTGCGCCGGCTATGCCGACTGCGTCGAAGCCTGCGATTGCGAATCCGAGTGCAGCCTCGAGTGCCGGGACGAGCATGCCAACGGTGGCGCGTGTCTCGACGCCGTCATCGAAGTTTCGCTGTGTCGCAACGAAGCGTGCCCAGCAGCGGACGATGACTGCGCTCCGTAGCCCGGCGGGGGGGGCCGGGGCCGGCGGCGACGAGCGGTGGAGCACTCGCGTCCGGTCGCCCGCACGCGAGGCGACCCCGCCACTAGGTTCTGGCGAGAAAACGCCTCAGAAGAATACCTGACCCTGGGTGGTCCACATCAGGTCGCGAACGGCCGGGGGCGGCTCGTCGAGGTTCGCCTGGTACACCCTGTAGCCAAGGTCGGTCTTGATGTTGAAATTGTGCTTCATCGCCCAGAAGTTGATACCAAGGTGCGGAGAGATGTAGCTGCGGGCGCCCGGCTCGTCCTCGCCGTCGGGCTCCTGATAGGCTTCGACGAACGCGAGCGGTTCGATCCACCCCAAGCGGTAACCCGCTTCCAGGTAAGCACCCACCGCGCCCTGGGGGCGCGTGTTCACCGCTGGCCCCGTAACGCCGGACGCGCCGATCGAGGCGTAGAAGAGGTTGGCTTTTACGATGACCTCGTTGTCGGCAGAGAACGGGATCTCCGCGAAAACGTCCACGCTACCTTGGAAGTAGTTGCGCCGCTGGTCGAACGCCCGCAGCACGGCGTTCGGCTGGAAGTCAGCACCGACGCCGACGCTGACGATGGGGGTTTCCGAAAAGTAGATGCCCTTGAAGAAGAAGTCCGGCTCTACACCCACGATATTGGCGCGCAGGTGACCGCTGAAGCGGGGCAGGCCGAGGTTGTTGACGGGGTAGTTGGCGGGCGGCGGCGGCACGGCCGGATCGGGCGGGGGCGGCGCCGGCACGGCCGCTTGTCGCACGCCGTTGAAGATGCCCACGCGGTAGTGCAGCTTGTCCCCGGCGACGAGGCCGCGAAACTGCAGGCCGACGTCGCGGAACGTATGTCCGGCGGGGAAGCGGATGAGGTCGGAGTGGTAGTCGAGCGCGTGCAGGCTAGTGGCGCCCTCGAGCGTGTGGTGCGAGAGCGGCACCAGCATCAGGCCAGCGTCGACCTTGAACTCCGGCATCACGGTGTAACTGAAGAACGCGTCCTGCACGACCATGGGCTGGTTGTACAGGCCGTTCTTGCCCCAGTTCGACTGATCGGTGTCAATGAAAAAGGCGAGGTCTTTGGTGACGTTGCCCCACAGCATCAGGCGCGCGCGACGCATGAACATGTCGAACGAGGGGCCGCCGTCGGGGTTACCGATGTTGGGAGAGCAGCTGAGCCGTTCCGTACCGCAGGTGCCCTCGCCTGCGCCACCGCCGGGCGCCGTGACTTGAAGCCACGGCTGCAGCAGGACGCCGACGTTGACGACGACACCCTTCTCTTTGTCTTCCAGCACGGTCACAGCGCCGGCGGGCAGCGCCCAAGACACGAATAGCAGACCCATCAACGAACCGAGATGTTTCACGGTGAATCTCCTTGCAACAGACAGCGGATAGGGAGCGGGGAAGTAGGTTGCGCTAGACCACTTGCAGCTGATGGTCCTTCGTCTCACGGATGAAGAGAAGGCCGAGCACGGCGGTCAGCCCAGCGACGACGACGGGATACCAAAGGCCAGCGTAGATGTTGCCGGACGCGGCCACCATCGCGGTCGCGGTGAGCGGGAGCATACCGCCGAACCAACCGTTACCGATGTGATAGGGAAGCGACATGGACGTGTAGCGGATCCGCGTCGGGAAGAGCTCGACCAGGAACGCGGCGATCGGCCCGTAGACCATGGTCACGTAGACGACCTGAATGAAGACCAGCAAGATCAGCATCGGCGTGTTCACGTCGTCCGGGTTGGCCTTCGCCGGATAGCCGAGCGTGGCCAACGCCGTCGTGAGCGCCTTTTCGTCCCAGCCCTTGATTTCGATGTCGTTGAGCTTCGTGACCGGTGCCGCGCCGGCGGGAGCATCGATGGTTTCGAAAGACAGGCTGCGCTTGGCCAGGAAGTCTTGAACCCGGTCGCAGTCGCTGTACTTCGTCTTCGGGTTGGGGAACAGGTGCATCTGACAATCGGTGGCAGTGACCTGAATCGTGGTGTTGTTGGCAAACGTCTCCAGCGCGGGGTTACCGTAGTGGGTCATCGCCCTGAAGATGGGGAAGTAGGTGAGCGCGGCAAGAATGCAGCCCGCCATCATGATCTTCTTGCGCCCGATTTTGTCGGAGAGCCAACCGAAGAACACGAAGAGCCCGGTGCCGAGCGCGAGGGCGACGGTGAGGATGTTGTAAGCCGTCTGCCAGTCGATCTTCAGCGTGCCCGTGAGGAAGAACAAGGCGTAGAACTGGCCGGTGTACCAAACCACACCTTGGCCTGCGGCAGCGCCAAACAGCGCCAGCAGCACGATCTTCAAGTTCGCCCAATTTCCGAAGCTTTCTTTGAGCGGCGCCTTGCTGGTCTTACCCTCGGACTTCATCTTGAGGAACAGCGGCGACTCGTTCAACTTGAGTCGGATGTAAACCGAGACCGCCAGCAGGATCAGCGAGACCAGGAAGGGCACGCGCCAGCCCCACTCTTTGAAGGCTGCTTCGTCGAAGATCCGGCGGCAGCCGCCGATCACGATCAGCGAGAGGAAGAAGCCGAGGGTAGCGGTGGTCTGAATCCAGCTCGTGTGCAGTCCGCGCTTTTCGTTCGGCGCGTGCTCGGCCACGTACGTCGCCGCGCCACCGTATTCGCCCCCGAGCGCGAGGCCTTGCGCCAGGCGCAAGATCACGAGCGCGATCGGCGAGATCATGCCGATGCTGGCATAGGTGGGCATCATGCCGACGAGGGCAGTGGAAATACCCATCACGAGAATCGTCACGAGAAACGTGTACTTGCGCCCGACCAAGTCGCCGATGCGCCCGAACACCAGCGCTCCGAACGGCCGGACCAGAAAGCCTGCCGCGTAGGTCGCGAAGCTCGCGAGCAGCGCCGCTGTCGCGTTACCTGGTGGAAAGAACAGGGCCGCGAAGAACGGAGCGAGCGTCGCGTACAAGTAGAAGTCGTACCACTCGAAGACAGTGCCGAGCGACGACGCAAAGACGACGCGCTTCCTTTCTGCAGCGTCATCCCCCGTACTCGTATGCAGTTGCGCGGTCGAGTCAATCATGGATTCTTTCCCCTGAATATCGCTGCCTCCCGCGCTTCAAACCTGTGACTGAAGCTGACGAGAGCGACGAGTGTGTTCGTTCGAAGCAGTGTGTTTGACGATCCGGTCGAGTGCTGTGGCCATCACAGGCACGACGGGACTTCAATTCCCGCCCTCGGTTGACCCGATCACTGGCGGAGGCTCTCTCGACTCGAACCCGGAGCGCCAGTGAAATTGTCGTAGCTCGCTCTATTTTTTCGCGGGGGCATTTCGCGGCGTGGCGAACACGCGTGTGCCGTGCCCAACGCCAACGGCAGCCGTTTCGCCGAGTGATTCACCGCGTAGCGCGCAGGTAGAACGATGTTTTTCCATTCTCGTGATGCCTTGTACAGCTTCTCGCGGACGGACGAGCGGCCTTGAGCCCTATCAAAGTGCCCTCAATTCATCGAGCGTCCGACCGCGCGGATCGCCGAGGTGGGCGTGGACGCTCACGAAAAGGTCACACGCCAACGGTGAGCGGATGTCTACGGCCATGCGCCCGGACCATCGAGCGGGCGCATGTCTAGCGACGTCGTTCCTCGGGTCGGCCGCGCGGGTCCTGTGGAATCGCGCCGAGCGGAGAAACTGGCGTGAAAAGCACGTCCAAGGCGTTTCCTGGACGACACACTATTGGTCCCTGGGTAGGGTCGCCCATGGTGGCGCCCGGGCAATCCGTACCGCGATTCGCCGAATGGCGGGTGCTTGAAATCGATTCTGGTCCCCGCCCTGCGACTCGGAGTACCCCCGGCGGGCGGGTACATCGAAAAGTTCTTTGTTAGGCGGACTAACATTCGTCCCAGCCGCGCGTGAGCCAACATGCCACGCACGCTGAACGCTGACGGGCCTCGCAGGCCGCACGTATCGACCCGCGCTCTACGCGGGCCGTGCGCACCGACCGAATGGCACTAGCCCCGTGGCCCGTCCCCACCGACCGACACCGTGAGCCTCGCGGGCGCACGCATCGACCGGCGGTAGCCACGCGGGTCGTCCGCATCGACCGCGCTAGCCCCGCGGGCTGTCCGCATCGACCGCGCTAGCCCCGCGGGTCGTCTGCATCGACCGCGCTAGCCCCGCGGGCTGTCCGCATCGACCGGCGGTAGCCCCGCGGGTCGTCTGCATCGACCGCACTAGCCACGCGGGCTGTCCACATCGACCGATACTGGCGAGTCGCGTGGCCCGAGCAGTGCGCCACCGCGCCACCGCACGGCTAGCGGGGATCCCGTGAGCGTGGGACCGCGAGACGCACCTCGCGCCCGCGTATGTTGCAGAGATTGAGTGAGTTCTTTAGTATATACGCAACTGCACGCCCGTCAAGGGGGATTGCATCAGATGACGAAGGTTGGAGGCAGAGATCGTGGTGTCGGCAGGTCCGCTTTGCGATCTAACAATGAGTATTCAGTGAGCGATTGTGCTTGACGCGATTTCGATGCCCATGAGTGACGCGCTGACGCCTCCGGACGTGCTATGACGAATTTCTTGCCGAATTTCTCTCGAAACTGCGCCACTCGGTCTGCCAGAGCCTGCAATCGACAAGTGTGACGCTCAGGGGCTTCGCGGTCCGACGAGTGCCTGAAAATTTCATGATACAAGTGGGTATGCCCGCGCCCCCTCCACCCAAGCTTTCGAACCCACGACTGGAACGACTGAGCGACCAGGCGCTCCTCAGTGAGTTCAATGAGCTGGTACGACAGGACCAGCACCACGTCGCCAGCCTGCTCCGGCACATCGACGTCATCGATCGCCGGAAATTGTGGGCCAGAAGGGGACATTCTTCTCTTTTCGATTTTCTCGTGCGGCGTTATCACATGTCGGAGTCCACGGCCGGCAAGCGCATCGGTGCCGCGCGCACAGCGCGCCGCTTCCCGATCTTGTTCACCATGGTAGCCCGTGGAGAGATCCACCTGAGCGGTATTCACCGCCTGCAAGCGCACCTGACACCCGAGAACCACGAGCAAGTGCTGGCTCTAGCCAAGCACAAGACCATTCGCGACCTGGACGAGCTCGTGGCGCGCCTGGCGCCCCAGCCCGATGTCCCCACCATGCTGCGCGCGCTCCCGAATCCCGCGAATCCCCCGGGGCCTGCCCCATGTCCGCCTCGACGCGATCCGGACCCTACGCCCCTGGCTCCGGGTCGCTACAAGTTGCAAGTCACCATCAACCAGAGCACGCGCGACAAGCTCCAAGAGCTCCAAGACTTGCTCGCTCACCAGATCCCCAACGGGGACTTGGCGGTCATCCTGGAGCGCGCCTTGGACGCGCTATTGAACCAGGTCCACAAGCGCAAGACGGGCATCACCGCCAAGCCGAGAGCACCTCGATCGCGGACGCCTGGAGACCGAGCTCGAGCCGGTGAGTCCACCGCCACGGGTGGGCGGACCCGCCATCTCCCAGTCTCGTCCCGTCGGGAGGTGTGGCCACGCGATGATGGCCGCTGTGGTTTTGTCGGCGAGGACGGCCACCGCTGCAACGCGACACGTGGCTTGCAATTCGCTCACCAGCAGCCCTGGGCCAAAGGTGGCGCGGACACGGCTGAGAATCTCGCGCTCAGGTGCCCAGCGCATAATGCTTTGGAAGCCGATCGTGACTACGGCGCAGGCTTCATGGCCCGCAAACGGGAGCGGAAGCCGCTGAAAGTACGGGAACCGCTCGCGCGCTACGTGCTGCGAGGCGCCGCATGTGTGCTTCCCCAGGGGGACGCGGTTGGGGAACCTGGATTCGAACCAGGACCTACAGAGTCAAAGTCTGCCCACCTACCGAATTAGTGTATTCCCCAGAAATTTGCGCGGCGCGCGGATCGCCGCAGCGAACGGAGCAGCCTGCAGCTTGTCGAGGCGGCGTAGGCGGCGCTAGGCGGCGCGCGTGGCAGACACGAGCGCTCGCCTGCGTTGGTGCAGCATGCCGTACGGGTGGAGGCCCGGGCGTTGCAAGGCAGTGGTTTCTCGGTGTGCCATGGAAGACGCGATTCTAGCTCCATCTTTCCCCGTCGCAAGGGCCCAACCTCGTTCCATCATCACAGGACTCTCCAGCGCCGTTAACGCTGTTCACGATGAGGTCACGCCTGCTTGGTCAGATCCATCGGCACTTGCAAAGTTCGTTTGTTTGGTGTTTGTATGGACCCATGGCGATGGGACGGGTTGGTTGGAGTGCGTTGGGTGTTTCTTTTGTGACGGGTTGCTTCGGGCAGGCAGCGGATCGGACTGAGCCAGACCTTGCGGTTCAGACGAGTGCGCTGAGCTCGGGCCCGCCCACGATCACGTTGACGGTGGCCGTTCCTCCGGGACGCACCGCGGACGAGATCGGGCTCGGAGCCACGCGGAGCTTGACGCTTGGTGATCGGTCGATGGCTGGCCGGGCTGCACCCGGACCGGACCAGACGTTGGACGCGCTCATCACGAACACGGGCACGGGCACCACGCGCATCGGCAACGACGCTCACGTGGGGGACATCCTCTCGAAGGGCCCCGTGACCCTCGGAGATCGAGCTGGCGTCGAAGGCTTCGTCCGAAGCGGTGGGAGCATCGGGCTCGGCAACGGCGCCTACGTCGTGGGCAGCAAGCTCGCGAATGCCACATTCGCGGCGCCCCTGACACGTTCGTGGAGTGTCACGCTCCCCACGCAGATCCGTCCCGACGTTGCGCTCGAACCGGATCAGCAGGGTAGCGCCGCCCCCGGGCGCTATCGGAAGCTGGTCGTGAAGTCGAGAGCCACGCTGACGCTCTCGGCCGGCACCTACTTCGTCGAGACGCTCCAGCTCGAGCCCCAGGGCACGCTGAAGCTCGACCAAAGCGCTGGGCCGGTACGTTTGTACGTCACGTCGACCCTGATCTATCGCGGGAACGTCATCGCCGCCGATGGCGCCGATCCACGCTTGTTCGTGGGCTACACGAGCTCCAACGCGCTGGCGCTCGAGGCTCCCTTCAAGGGCACGCTGGTCGCGCCGAACGCGAGCGTTCGCCTCGCAACGCTGCCCGTGCCACACAAGGGCCGCTTCTTCGGACGCGACATCGTGACGGACGCTGCCACCGTGCTCGAGCTCACGCCGCGGGCGGACTGTGGCGATCCCCTCATTCCAGACGGCAGCACGTGCACCGACGGTAATGCCTGCACCGCGAACGACCGCTGCCAGAGCGGCGTTTGCTCAGGGACACCGCTCGAAGCGCCGTGCGCGGGCGACAGCTGTCACGAGGACGGCGTGTGCAATCCGACCACCGGCGCGTGCGAGCGAGCGCCCCGGCCGAACGGAACCGTTTGCGTCGACGAGGAGTTCAACGAGGGCTCCTGCCAGGACGCGCGCTGCCTGACGACCGCGACGGGCTGCACCTTTTCGACTGCCTTTCAACGTTGGCAGACGCAGGAAGGCGGCTGGCAGTCGACGCAGGAGTGGCTGTCCGGTGATTTCGATGGCGACGGCTACTCAGACATGGCGCTCGCGTTCCGCGACGGCAGCGACATTTCGATCGACGTCCACAGGAACCAATGGACTCCCGAGCGTGGCAGCCATTTCGGTCTAGAGCGTTGGGCGACGCGCCAGGGTGGCTGGCCCAACCCCTACCGTTGGCTGTCCGGTGATTTCGACAACGATGGGCGCAGCGATCTCGCGCTCGCTTTCGAGGATGGCGACGACATCTCCATCGACGTGCATCGCAGCACCGGCAGTGATGCCTTCGAGCTGCAACGCTGGCAAACGCGTCAGGGCGGCTGGCCCGCGCGGAACAGCGTTCTCGCCGGCGACTTTACCGGCGATGGCTTGGTCGACATCGCGGTCGCTTTCGACAACGCCGGTTCAATTGCAACCGACATCCATCCGAACGTGGGCGGCCGCTTCGACGGGTTCGTGCGCTGGCCCACCGATATTTCCGTCGGGTGGCCAGCGGGGTGGACGTGGCTTACGGGTGACTTCGACGGCAGCGGCACCCTCGATCTCGCGCTCGTGTTTCCAGAGGACGGCTACATTTCCATCGACGTTCACTTGAATCGAGGGGGGTACTTCGAGGTAAAGCGCTGGCAGACGCGCGGTGGTGGCTGGAACGGTGGCGTGGGCAGCTTCCTCAGCGGGGATTTCGACGGCGACGAGGACGTGGACATTGCGTTCGCGTTCGCCGACAAGGGCGAGGTCTCGATCGACCTCTACGCGAACGAGGGAAACATATTCAAACACGAACGCTTTGCCTCGTATCAGGGTAGCTGGCCTGCAGCATCGGGTTGGGTGACCGGCTACTTCGACGACGGCGATCGCATCGACCTCGCAAAAGCCTTCACCGACGATGGCGACATTTCCGTCGACGTCTACTTGACCGGCGATTTCTTGAGGGCCTGCCTGCCCACCGGCATCGCGTTCCAAGGCTTTCCCATCGAGGACTCATTCCTGGACGACCTCGAGTCGAACGAGACTCAGGGTATCGCGAGTTCGTCCGAGTACTGGTACTGGAGCACCGACCTCGAGGCGGCCAACGTTCCGGTGAGCGGGGGCTCGATGATCGATCCGGTCGAAAGGACCCAGGAGCTGAAGCACACCTTCTTCCGCAATGTCAGCGGCCCGTGTGACGACGAACGTGGCTACGACCATTTCGGCGATCTCGACGTGCACGGCGGGTTCGCGTACTTGCCGATGCAAGGCAACTGCGTGCCGGATGCCGTCCTGGTGATGAGCGCGGAGCTCGACCATATGTATGGTTGGGGCACGCTCGGGAAGGGCGGCGGGGCGTGGGTATCGATCCACCCGAAGGACGGTTGGCTCTATACGTCCGGAAGCGCGCCCTCCGCCCCGATTCCACCAGGAGTAGGCCAAGCTTTTACGGTGATTCGTGCCTATGACGTGCGCCTGGAGAACTTGAAGCCAATCCCCACCAATCAGCAGCAGATCGACGACCTGCTCGAGGGCTGCCTCGGCAAAGGCCAATGCGCGCCAACGGATCTCGGCTACATCGGCCATCTTCAGCTCGTCCCTAACGGGACCCCCACGTCGGGCTCGTGGGATGACTATTGGATTCAAGGCGGTGACATCTCGCCAAACGGCGTCCTTTACTACGCGTTCGATCATGCGGATGCGAACCACAGCCATCGCACCGGCGCACACGTGTTCGACTTGAGGCCTTTCGGCGCGGACGCCGTGCCGTCGGCGCTGGGGATCACGGGCGAGAATGCGTACGAAGTGTACGTCGACGGGGATGAAAGCCGCGGCTTCTTGAACGCCGACTACGATGCTTACCACTGGCCCAGGTTTCTAAAGCGCGCCGACGAACTCGAGGGCATCGACGTCTACAAGGGGACCGACGGACTGACGCACGTGCTCATGATCATGCTCAGTAACTACGGTTTCCTCGACGACGTGAGCCTCTACCACTGGACGACGAACGAGCCGTAGCTCGCCCGCGGGCAGGCCGCGCTGTTCAGTAGTTTGTGGAGACGTTGGGGGTGGGGCAGGACACACCCACGAAACTGCAACTTGCCCGGAGTCTCCGAAACGCTCCGGACACACGCCGCCGCGGATACTGCAAGCATCCGACGAGGTGCTTGTATGGTCATGACCGATGCCTTGCGCGAAGCCTCCGTTCGGCGCGGACGGCACCGCGACGCTGAGGCGTTGCTCGGGCTCCGCGACTACGTGGCGCGCTACCGGTCCGAGCTGATTGAACAGATGGACCAGCCGGGCGCTTGCGGCGTCGCGCTGGCACGCAAACACGCGGCGATCGCTGACGAGCTAGCCCGGCGGGTGTTCGAGCAGGCTCGCACCGGCTGTGACGAGCTGCCGCTGCTGTTGGGGGCGGTGGGCGGCTACGGCCGCGGTCTCTTGGCGCTCGGCAGCGATCTCGATCTGTGTTTCGTCACGACCGCACCCGCTGAAGCCGTCGGCGCCTGCGTCGAAGCCATGCTGTACCCGCTCTGGGATGCGGGGGTTCGGGTGGGGCATCAAGTGGTGTGGCCCTCCGAAGTCGTGTCCGATGCAACGGCCGACTTGACCATCGCCACCGAGCTTTTGGATTTTCGCCCGCTGGTGGGGGACGTGTCGCTGATGCAGTCCGTCGAGGAGCGGCTCCGCGCCAGCATCTTCTCGGAATCCAAGATCGGAACCTTCATCCTTCAGCTCGAGACGGGCGCCAAGAAGCGCCACCAGCAGTTCGGGGACTCCGTCTATCTGCTCGAGCCCGATCTCAAGAACGGTACCGGGGGGCTCCGCGATCTCGACTCGGCGCTGTGGGCGTGCCGGGCGCGGTTCGGCACCAGCGATCTCGCGGCGCTCGCTGACCTCGGCGTGATTTCGCCGCAAAGTCAGGCCGAGGCGCAGCGGGCGCTCGAGTTTTTGTGGACGGTTCGCAATCACCTGCACCGCGCGCTCGGGCGCAAGGCAGATCGGTTGACCTTCGCCGAGCAAGAGCGGGTGGCGCGAGCGATGGGTTACGCCCCGCCGGGGGAGCACCCGGTGATCGAGCTGCGCCGCACCGGTGAAATGGTCGAAGCCTTCATGTCCGACTACTACCGCCACGCGCGGATCATCGCCCAGACGCGTGCGCGACTGCTCGGGCGGGCGAAGCGGGGCAGCATCGGAGTGGCGCCGAGGATCAGGGAGTTCGGCCGCGGCATGGTCGAGTGCGACGGCAGCCTCGGGCTCGCCCAGCCCGAGCGCATCCACTCCGAGCCGACGCTCGCATTTCAGGTCTACCGCATCGCGCTCGCTCGCGACATGCCCGTGCTGTCCCACACCCGCGAGGCCATCGCCCGCGCGACCCAGGACGAAGCCTTCGCGGCCGAGCTCCGCGCCAGCGAGCAGGCCGCCGAGCTGTTCGTCGCGCTGGTGTGCTCGAGCCGCCCGGCACCCTTTGCGTCCGGATCGGTGCTGACGGAATTGCACGACGTCGGGCTCTTGCTGGCGATGATCCCGGAGTTCGTGCCGTTGGTAGGGCGCGTGCACCACGACCTCTACCACGTGTACACCGTCGACGTGCACTCGATCGCCGCGGTCGATCGCTTGCATGCCCTGGTGCGCGGCGACCTGGCTAGGGACTATCCGCTCGCGAGTCGGCTCGCGGCGGAGACGCTGCGGCCGCGCGTGCTGTTTCTGGCGACGCTGCTCCACGACATCGGCAAGGCCATCGGCGGCCGCAATCACGCGCGGCGCGGGGCGGAGATGGCGCGCACGATCCTCGAGCGGCTGCGCTTCACCGCCGACGAAATCGACGACGCTCGCCGCCTGATCCGGCACCACCTGACGATGTACATGGTGGCGATTCGACGCGACTTGAACGATCCGGGGACCATCACCGAGTTCGTGCGCGACAGCTGGGATCGCGAGAGCCTGCGCGAGCTGTATTTGCTGACCGTGGCCGACGTATCGACGACGAGCGCCGAAGCCATGACCCCCTGGAAGCGCAGCATGCTCGACGCGCTGTTCCGCAGCAGCGATGCCTTTCTCGCGGGGGCGCTCGTGGGCCTCGACGACCGCGTGGAGCGCGTCAAGGATCGAGCTCGGGTAATCGCCGGTCAAAACCGGCAGGAGACGGTAGGTGAGCAATAGGAAGATACATCAGCAACTAACGCAAGACCTACCCCGGGAGGAGTCCACCCCCGGGAAGTCCATTCCTTACGCAGCGTGGGGCGACTCACGAGGCG
>JAICQQ010000199.1 GCA_025937785.1 Polyangiaceae bacterium | reverse complement strand
CGGGCCCAACGGCTTAGAGTGATACTTGTAGAGCGCGTCACTCAAGGTGGGCGAAATTCCGCGCGGTTCGATTGTGCGACATGTATGTGCCGCATCGTCGATTCTGTCAAGCTTGGCGGCCTCGCTCGGCTCCAGCGAGGCAAGTCTATGAAATGCCTCGCTCTTCTAATTGTTTCCGAAGAGTTCCTGAATCTTAGAGTCCAGTGCCATCGCGATCTTGTACAAGCTCGAGATAGAGGGGCTCGATTCGGCGCGCTCGATCTGCGACAGGAGTGAGATGCTGAGTCCGGTACGCCGGCTCATCTGCTTCAGCGTCAGCTCCCGCTCTTTTCGCATCGAGCGAATCGTGTCGCCGATGATCTTGTGGAGCTGCTCTTCCGGAGTTCTTGCCAGCCCCTTCTTTTTCATGACGCGCGCGAGTACTTCGCGGAATTCGTCGACGTTGAAAGGTTTCTTGATGTAGTCGACGGCGTCGAGTTTCATCGAAGCGACGGCCGTATCGAGATTCGGGTGAGCCGTGAAAATCACGACAGCGACGTCGCTGTCGATCGCTCGAATTCTGCGCAGGACTTCGATGCCGTCCAGCTTGGGCATCATGAGGTCGAGGATGATCACGTGGTATGAACCCTGGCGAACTTCCTCTTCGACCGTCGTCGGGTCGCTCATGGTCTTGACCGAGAACCCATCCTTCTCGAGCAGCGTCTGCATGTAATCGCAAATGGCTTTGTCATCATCGACGATGAGGATCTGGACGTTCGGTACTTCAATGGGCACGGGGCAATCTCCTCAGGACCAACCAGGTCCACGCTAATTGCAGTGAGACTATAATGGGTTCTGTCGGTTACCGCATCAGTTAAATCTCGAAAAATGACGGCGAAGTTATCTATTAATTTTCATTATTAAAATCAATAGGTTATGTCGATTGGAGCGACGCTTGAACGTTTCGAATACGGTTGTCGCAGGGCTCAGGCGGCTGATCGCACGCTTCCCGGGTGTGCCGAGGCGACCCGTGTGCAACGAGGCATCGCGCGATCTGAGACCTCCCTCTGTGCCGCGCGCTCTGTCTCCAACCTCGTTGCCGAGCGCAGCGAGGGGCTGCGCTATTCAAGACTGCACTGCTGGTGGACGCGGGCCACGTCTGCGGAGCATCGAGCATCCGCAAACAACGCCCTTGCTGCGCTATCGGTTCCCGAGCTCGCGCTGCCAGTACTTCCACGCTGCCAGGCAGCCCATCAATGCCGCGGCGCCCAACGCGAGCGATTGCCAACTGGCAGCCGTGAGCGCAGCGGTGACGGCGGCGAACTGGAAGATCGTGCAGAGCTTGCCAATGGCGTTGGCTTTCGGGTCCTCCGCGCGCGCTCGGCGGCGGTCTCGGTGGAGCGCCCACCAGAGCACCAGAGGAAGCTCGCCCAATTCGCGGGTCGCCAACTGCAGTGCACCGAGCCCACTCACCTTGTCATGCGCGATCAGCGTGACCACCACCGTCGCCATGAACGCCTTGTCGGTCACGCCGTCGATCACCGCACCGGTCGCGGTAGCCTGCCGATGACGTCTAGCGTACCAGCCGTCGACCATGTCCGTCACCGCCGCAAGCACCAAGATCGCGAGTGCGTACTGCGCGCTCTCGGCGGCGAGCGCGAACAGGGCGGCGAGGGGCAGTCTCAGCCAGCTGACGAGACTGGGGACCAGGAAGGCATGCCTCAGTCTGTACTGCCCCATCCGCAGGTTACTACTCGCTTTAGGCTTCGCGGGCGAACGCTAGTCTGCTTCCCGAAGGCGTTCGCGGCCTTGGGCAGCGACTGCTGACGTCGCGCGCGCGCCCCGGCGTGTCAGTTTTGACGGATCCACGCCTCTGCGGCGCTGCGCTCGGAGGTATCGAAGATCTTGACGCGCCCCGCGAAGAACGGGCGCACCATGCGGACCCCCAGCTCCTGCAAGGCCGAATCGCTCACGACCGCCACGCGCTCGAAGTCCTTGCGGTGCCGGAAGTCGAACTTGAGCTCGTCCACGAGCGCGGCTGGTGTGAAGCCTCTGAAGTCGTGCAGCTCGAGCAGCACCCGCGCTTTGCCGTGTGCGACGACGGCTTCGAGCTCGGGCAGCACGCGCTCGTAGTCGCTGTGTTCGAGGCGGCCGGAGACCTCGATCCGAGTGAAGCCGGGCTCGTCTTGGTGCAATGTCATCATGCGACACCTCCTGATTACTGGGGGGGAGCCGGGGGGAGAGCATGCACCATGCCAGCCCCTACTCCCGCCCCTGCGCGGTTCCTGGCTAGTGAGCCGCAACTTGTGCATGAGGCGCCTGAAATCGCGCGAACTTGGCGCGGCCCCTGAGGAAGTACACCCCCGCTGCATTCGAGGGGCGCCGACCGCTACGCCCGGGTAGGGGCAAATGGCGTCCGCAGCGCTTGTGAACCCGCGCGAACTTGACTAGGTTCCGCCCCGAATTCCCATGGCGAACCTGAAAGAGATCCGCAAACGCATTTCCAGCGTCAAGTCAACGCAGAAGATCACGCGGGCGATGAAGCTGGTGGCGGGCGCGCGGCTGACGCGTGCACAGCAGCGCATCGTGTCGTTGCGGCCCTACGCCGACGGTATCGGTGACGTGCTCCAGCACATCGCGGCCAACATGGCGCACGCGGCGGGTCGTGAGGCGCTCGGGCTGCCGGACAACGCCGAAGAGGTGCATCCGCTGCTCGCCCGGCGCGAAGAGAAGTCCGTCATGCTGGTGGTGCTGACCAGCGACAAGGGCCTGTGCGGTTCGTTCAACACCAACATCTGCAAGACCGCGATGAACATTTGGAAGAGTGAGGAGGCCGCGGGCAAGCGCGTCAGCTTCGCCATCGTCGGGCGCAAGGGGCGCGACTACTTCCGCCGCCGCGGGGCTCCGATCCACGACTACTGGGAGCATGTTTGGGGCGACATGAGCCTCGAAGCCATTCGGCCCGGCGTGCGCCGGGTGCTAACCCCATTCTTGCGCAAAGAGTACGATTCGATCCGCCTGGTCTACAACGAGTTCCAGAACGCTGCGGTGCAGAACGTCGCCCAGAAGACGCTGCTACCGATCGAGTACAAGCACAGCGAGAACCGCGATTCGGAGATGTGGCAGTCCCCGCCGTTGTACATCGTCGAGCCCGACCGGGGCACGGTGTCAGCCACGCTCGTGCCCGCGTACATCGAGGTCACCATCCTGCGGGCGCTCTACGAGTCGATGGCGAGCGAACTCGGCGCGCGCATGACCGCGATGGACGCCGCGACGAAGAACGCCTCGGACATGATTTCCCGCCTGACGCTCGAGTACAACCGGGCACGCCAGGCCGCGATCACCACGGAACTGATGGAAGTCATCGGCGGCGCCGAAGCCCTGAACGGCTGACGTCGGCGCATCGCCGCCTCCCTTTCGGCCGGCGGCCAGGCGACAGTCGCCCGCTCACCGGGGCGCTGCTCATGCGCCATCAGCATGATTTTCGCGGCTCTCCGATCTGCGCCCCGCCGCACGGAGACGCCAGGCAACGCGAAGTTACGCCACGTTGGGTAACTGGTGGGAAACGGGCTGAGCCAGCGCTCCAGCCGCCAGGTCCCCGACCTGCCGTGAAGTACGTCCTCGCACCAACATCGTTGCCCGGCTGCTCGATGCCGACGAGCGCGTCCTGAGCCACCTCACCGATGTAGAACCGAGCGACGTCGGCATCCAAGCTTTTAGTCTTGGCCGAACTCTTGTCGGCGTTGAGAAGTCGGCGCGCCGCGTGTGCGTGAACCTGCTGTCTCGAAAGAGTCTGGCCAAGTTCAATTGCAAGGTAGTAGAGTTTTGGTGGTGCCCGATCAGTACTGTGGGGCGTCCGACCCGTAACCACCTCAGGTAGTGCGCTGCACGTGAAGTTCCTGTCCTACAATCCCGGTCACGACGGCGCTGTGGCCTTTCTCGAGGACTCCCGCCTGGTCTTCTCGGTCGAGGCATCAGGAGCGTAGCTACCATGCGCTGCGCCACTACTTCCTGTCGGCCCTGGTTCGGGTCGGCGCGAATCTAGAAGAAGTGCGCAAACTCCCCGGCCACTCGAAGCTTCAGACGACGCAACGCTACGTCCACGCCACCGGTGCCGATCATCGCGACGTCGTCGCGAAGTTCCGGGTAACTATCGGAACTGAAAAGCAACCCGGCAGAGCGTCTGCTCGACCGGGTTTACTCTTCGTTTCTTTGTCGGGGCGGCCAGATTCGAACTGGCGACCTCACGGACCCGAACCGTGCGCGCTAGCCAAACTGCGCTACGCCCCGTTGGTAAGCCATTGGTAAGTCGGGCGCGGAGAATGATGGCTCAGGCGGGGTCTGTCAAGCGTGTGCCGAAGGGTTCCCACAAAAAATTGATCGCGGCGCGGGCGGCCTGGATCCTCTCGAGAGTGCTCGACGAAGCAGGCAGGCCGCTCTGCCGGTTGGTAGGAGGAACGGCTTAGCGCCGCTGCTTCAGGGCGGCGACGAGCTCGGGGACTGCCTGGAACAGGTCGGCGACGAGCCCGTAGTCGGCGAGCTGAAAGATGGGAGCTTCGGCGTCCTTGTTGATGGCAACGATGGTCTTGGAGCCCTTCATCCCGGCGATGTGCTGGATCGCACCGGAAATGCCGATCGCAAAATAGAGGGCTGGCGCGACGATCTTGCCGGTCTGCCCGACCTGGTAGTCGCCGGGGGCGTAGCCCGCGTCGACGGCCGCGCGACTCGCGCCAATGGCGGCGCCGAGCGCATCCGCCAGGGGCTCGAGCACCTCGAAGAACTTCTCCTTCACGGCTCGGCCTCCGGACACGACGATCTTGGCTTCGGTGAGCTCGGGCCGCTCGCTCTTGACCGCGTCGAGACCCACCACCTGAACGCGCTCGGCCGCCCTGCCGGGGGCGACCTTGGTCACGCTCTCGATGGGAGAGCTGCCTCCGCTCGGCTCTGCCGCGGTGAATTCGCTCTGGCGCGCCGTGGCCACCTGAATGCGGGTCGTCAGCCGACAGAAGCCGAAGGCATTGCCGGCGTACATCGGGCGCTGGAAGACGAGGTTGCCGTCCTCGCTCGTCACGCCCGAGCAGTCGCCCGCGTAGGCCGCATCCAAGCGCGCGGCCACCCGCGGGAGCAGATCCTTGCCGTAGCTGGTGGCGGTGGCCACCACGAGCTTGTACGCCTTGCCGACCTCGGCCACGGTGGGGGCGAAATGCTCGGCCGTGTACTGAGCGAGGCTCGGATCTTCGCAAGCGATGACCTTGGCGGCGCCGAAGCCCGTCAGATCTTGTGCTCGAGCTTTGGCGTTGGCACCGAGGACCAGGATCGCGAACGTGCCGCCCAGGCCGGGCAAGGCCTTCTGGGCGAAGGTGATGGCGTTGAAGGTAGCCCCGCGGAGCGAGCCGTCTTCGGTCAGTTCCGCAACGACGAGAACATCGGACATTGCTCTGGTGGTTCCTTTCAGATGACTTTGGCTTCGTTCACGAGTTTTTCGACCAGCTCGCTCACGTCTTTGACTTTGACGCCGGCGCCCCGCTTGGGCGGTGGGGCGAAGCGCACGTACTCGGTGGTGACCTTGGGGTCACTCACGAATTCGGAGAGCGACTTCACGTCGAGCGGCTTCTTCTTGGCTTTCATGATCGCGGGCAGGGGCGCGAAGCGCACACCGTCGGCGTAGCGGAAGGCGCGATCGGTCTTCAGCGAGTAGACGCTCGCAGGCGCGACGACCCGCAAATCTACCGTGACCAGCGCAGGCAACTTCAAGCGCAACGAGAGCACGCCGCCGTCGACCTCTCTACCGACCAGCAGCCCGCCGGGTTCTTCGGCGATGGTTGCGGCGAAGGTGGCCATGGGAAAGTCCAAAAGCTCTGCCAGGCGCTGGCCGACCTGGTTGCTGTCGCCGTCGACTGCCTGTTTGCCCATCAGGACGAGGTCGGGGGACTCCTGAGCGACGATCTTGCTCAGGGCCTGAGCCACCAGGCGGCCATCGAGCGCCTCGTCGGTGGTGTCGATGCGGAGCGCGCGGTCGGCACCGGTCGCCAGCGCGGAGCGCAGTTGGGTCTCCGCGTCCTTCGGGCCGAAGGTCACGGCGATCACCTCGCCCAGGCGCACCTTGTTGTTCTTGCCGTCCTCGGTCAGGCGTAGGGCGGCCTCGAGCGCATATTCGTCGAAGGGGTTGATCTTCCACTCGAGCCCAGCGGTGTCGACGCTGGTGCTCGTGATCTTGACCTTGTTCGCGTTGTCTGGATCGGCGACTCGTTTTAAAACCACTAGAATCTTCACGGGAGCCCTCGGTTTTTCGGCACTTCCAATAGTACTTACGTCTGAAACATAGGGGAGTGAAGCGCCGCGTCAATTGACAATTGCCAGTGGTGCTCTGGTATTTCTAGGCCTTTTCGCCCACTGGAAAGCTGCTATGAACCTTCCCACCTTCACCTCACGATGACCACACGTACTGACTACCTGGTTCTTGGCAGCGGAATTGCCGGCCTGACGTTCGCTCTCCGAGCTTCCGCCCACGGAGAAGTCACCATCGTCACCAAGCGGGCTCCGGAAGATTCTGCGACCAATTGGGCCCAGGGGGGGGTCGCCGCGGTGCTCTCCGAAGGTGACTCGTTCGCCAAGCATGCCGAGGACACGCGCGTCGCAGGCGCCGGCCTGTGCCACGACGTGGTCGTGGACCTCACGGTCGAGGAAGGGCCGGGCGCCATGCGCTGGCTCTTGGACCAAGGGGTGCCGTTCACGCTCGACCCATCCGGCGATCTGGATCTGGGGCGCGAAGGCGGTCACAGCGAACGTCGCGTCGCCCACGCAGGCGACATCACGGGTCGCGCGATCGCCAGGTCGCTGCTCGATCGCGTCAAGGCTTCGCCCAACATCCGCATGCTCGAGTGGCACATGGGCATCGACCTCATCACCATGAGCAAGTTCGGCGGTCCCGATCGTTGCATCGGTGCATACGTCTTCGACGAGCGCGAGGGCAAGGTCGAGACGATTCTGGCGCGGGCGACCATGCTCGCGACCGGAGGCGCGGGCAAGGTGTACCTGTACACCTCCAACCCCGACGTGGCGACGGGCGACGGCGTGGCGATGGCGTATCGCGCGGGGGCCGAGATCGCCAACATGGAGTTTTACCAGTTTCACCCGACCGTGCTCTACGAGCCGCGCGCGAAGAGCTTCTTGATCAGCGAGGCCCTGCGCGGCGAAGGCGCGGTGCTCCGGCTGCCCACGGGCGAGGCCTTCATGCCCCGTCACCACAAGCTTGCCGATCTGGCGCCGCGCGACGTGGTGGCCCGCGCGATCGACTACGAGATGAAGCGGAGCGGCGCCGATCACGTGGTCCTCGACATCACACACAAGCCGGCGAGCTTCATCAAAGATAGGTTCCCGAACATCTACGAGGCCTGCCGTCAGTTCGCGATCGACATCACGCAGGCGCCCATCCCCGTGGTGCCTGCGGCTCACTACATGTGCGGTGGCGTCACCTCCGACCTGCACGGCCGCACCAGCCTGCCCGGTTTGTGGGTGATCGGTGAGACCGCCTGTACCGGTCTTCACGGGGCCAACCGGCTCGCCAGCAACTCCCTGCTCGAGGGCTTGGTGTTCGCGCGGCGTGCTGCCGACAAACTCGAGAGCACGATCGCCGAGCTCAGGAGCCGCCCGCAGCCGGAAGTGCCGGACTGGGAGGTCGGCTCCGCCGCTCCGAGCGACGAAGACGTGATCGTTTCGCACAACTGGGACGAGATCCGCCGTGCCATGTGGAGCTACGTGGGCATCGTGCGTAGCAACAGTCGCCTGCGGCGCGCCGCGCGCCGGGTGGCGCTGCTCGAGGAAGAAATCCGCGAGTATTACTGGAAGCATCTCGTCACCCGCGACCTGCTCGAGCTCCGAAACATCCAAACCGTCGCGGAGCTGATCATCGCCTCCGCCGCCAGCCGCCGCGAAAGTCGCGGGCTCCATTACACCATCGATTATCCCGACACCCTGCCCGACGGGGGCCAAGACACGGTCATCAAACGCGGTGTTCCGGCCCACCCGCGGGGCATCTGACGTGGAGCGACAATTCGGCACCTCACAGGTGTTTCTGTGGACGTTTGGCGCCACGTTGGGACAAGTCGCATGCTTCGCCGCGCTGCGAGCCATCGAACCTGGGAGCGCGACCGATCTAGTGAGCCTGGGGGCTGTCGAGGGCCTGGTCTTCGGGCTCGCGGCGTTCCTCGTATGGCACCTGTACGGCCGCGCCCGGAGCGTGGGTGACTTTCTGGGGGTGCGGCGCACGCATCCGCTCTTGCCGATCGTCGGGCTCGCGTTGGGCGTGAGCCTGCAAGCTCCCGCGGACACGCTCCAATTCGTCGTCGAGTGGTCGCTGGGGCCTCCCGATGAAGCCGAAGTCTTGGCTCGGGCCGCCATGCTGCGCGCCGAGACCCCGTATGCGGCGGCGATGATGATGCTGAGCGCAGCATTCTTGATCCCGCTGGTCGAAGAGGTGCTGTTTCGGGGCGCTTTCTTTGCGGCGCTGCGCGGCGAAGTGACCCGCACCGGCGCTGCCGTGCTCACCGGTGTCTGCTTCGTGATCTGCCACGTGGAGCCCCGCGTGTGGTTGCCGCTGGCGGCCGTCGCCACCGTGCTCAGCGTCCTCAGGGTCGTCTCTGGCTCGATGTTGCCGGGCTTCGCCCTGCATTTGGGCTTCAACGCGGTTTCCCTGGCGGTGGTCGTGCTGGGGGTGATCCCCGTGGATCGACGCTTGAACCTGCCCTGGCAAATGTCGCTCGCGGGCTGGCTCCTCAGCGCTGGGTTGATCCAAGCCATGCTCAAGCTCGGGACCACGGCGGATGCGGAGCAGGCCAGGACGGAGGACGATGTTCGCTAGCCGTGGCCCACGCCCCTGGCTGCTCGCGCTGGTGCTCTTCGCATGCGGCTGCGAGCAACCCTACCGCATCGGCGAGTTCGTGCTGGTCGAGTGGGAAGAGGGCCAAGCGCCGTACCCGGCGTACATCATCGGGACGCGCGGCACGCGCTACCGAGTCCACTACGACGGTTACGCGACGCGTTGGGACGAAGACGTCACGTTGGACCGCATCAGGGGCAGGGTCGAAGGTCACGTACTGCGCCCACCGCCACCGAAAAAGGTACAGCGTGCCCAGGGCGAACCGGCGAGCGGCAGTCAGGCGAAGGGCAGCGCGTCCGCAGTGCCCGCGGGGCAGTACCAGGCCGGCGATCGCGTGAAGGTGCGCTGGCGGGGGACCGTATACGCGGCGACCGTGCTCGAAGTTCAAGGTTCAGATAAGTATCTGGTTCATTATGACGGCCACGAGAACGCCTGGGACGAGGTGGTGAGCGGCCACCGCATCGTCTCGTCGACGCGTTGAACGATCGGGTCGAAACTTGGCCGGCGTGACAGCGTTGCGTTAGTCAACGACCTGCGCGGCATGGTCTTGCGTGATCGCTGCGCGTCCGTGAGGACAGCGCCCATGACGACTTCAGTCGATGGAGGGATGCCAGTGACCAACGGTTTCAACGAGCGTGCTTGCCGCCTCGGCCTGGCGCTGGCGCTGTTGCTGCTGACGGCTCCCCGAGCGCTTTCTGCGGCGACGCCGCTGCTGGCGTTGGGCGAGATCCGGGTCTTGTCACAGAAGGCGCCGAGCGACCTCCAGAACTTTCGGCGTCTCGTCACCCGCGGCGTAGAAACCCTGGTCGTGCCTCCCCCGCGAGAAGCGAAAACCTACATTCTGTCGGCGACGTTGACGGAGTTTCGCACGGTCGACCGCGGTGACTCGCACACCACGACCTGCGTCGTCACGACCACCTTACGCGATCGAAGCGCGGGCGTGATTCGCGCCACGACGAGTGGCAGCGTGCGCATCCACGAGACCGACCGTCCGACGGCGAGCGACGACTTGGCCGCGATGCAAGCGGCCATCCATCGCGCCTTGAGCCGAGTGCCCGAAGCGCTCTTGTAGTCAGTCCCGCGCAGGTCAGCGCAGTCAGACCCCCGTAAGTCGCCTCGGGTCAGTCCCCGTATGTCGGCAGTCGCGGGTCAGTCGTCGTCCCCGTATGTCGGCAGTCGCGGGTCAGTCGTCGTCCCCGTATGTCGGCAGTCGCGGGTCAGTCGTCGTCCCCGTATGTCGGCAGTCGCGGTCAAGTCCCCCGCGAGTCGGCCCCCGCGGGTCGACCCCCGCGGGTCAGTCCACACGCAAGATCACGTGGAAGCCCGCGGGACTCTCGACGACGTAGCTGAGTTGGTCCGCCTCGAGCTCGAACGCGGCGTCTGCGAACGCGGGGTCCAGATCGTCACGAGTGAGGCTCCCCAGCGACCCATGGCGCGTCGCGGCGCCCTTTTCGTCGCTGAAACGAGCCACCGCGTCGTTCCACTCAGTGCCCGCTTCGAGCGCCCGCAGCGCCTCTCGCGCTCGCAGGCAGGCTTCGCCGCGCGTGCGGGTGATGCTGGCGTCCGCCCGAGTCGAGTCCACGTGTCGCACCAAGATGTGGCGCAGCCCGATGCGCACGGGTTCGTCCGGTTTTCGCGGATGCTCACCGTTGGCTTGGTCCAAACACTCGCTCTCCGCGCTGGACGCCGAAGCGTCGACCTTCGGCGCTGCGGCTGTGGGCTGGCTCCCGCCGCACCCGGCGACGAGCGCGCCGGCGACGCACATGCACCAGGCTTGCTTCGGCCACATGCTGGCAGCATACACGGGCTCGTGGACCCTACCAAGCAGAGTCCGGCCGATCTCAGCGCAGCTGCGCCGGCATTTTCCCCAGTGTTCGCCAGGCAGCCTCGAGGCGCCCGCGGTCGAATCGATCGAGCGCTTCAGGATCCCGCGCGAGGCCCTCTTTCGCGGCGCTCAGCCACACGTGAGCTCTGGCGGCGTTGCCTAGAGCGAGCTCGGTGAGGCCGCGATACAGGGTGTAGCGCGTGTCGCTGGCGATCGCGGCACCGCGCGCCTGCTCCAACCGGCGCAGCGCGGCCAGAGCCTCCGGGTAGCGGCCTTGGTCGTAGGCGTCGATCGCTGCTGCCGTCGCCCCTGTGCACGCGCTGACGAGCCATGAGCAAACGGCCAGCACGCTGGCGACCAGAGGGCGGTGAGCTGCCATGAGTACAGGGTCGGGCGAGCGTAGCGCCCAGTTGCGGGCTTTTCGGCTTGACCCCGGCCCGCTGCCGCTTTTGCCTCGCTGAGCAGCGTGTCCGACAAAGTTTCCACTAGCATCGCCGCCAACCTCAAGCGCCTCAGGTTGGCGCGTCAGATTAGCCAGCAGCGGCTGAGCGAATTGTCGGGAGTGCCGCGACCCACGCTCGCCCACCTGGAATCGGGCGCGGCGAATCCCACGCTGGCCGTGGTCTTGAAGGTCAGCGAAGCGCTCAGGGTGCGCCTGGAGGAGCTGCTCGAGCAGCCGGAGCCCGTCATCGTGCACAGCCGCGGCGATGACCTGCCGACCCGCAGCCTGCGCGGCAGTCGGCAGCGACGTCTGCTGGCGGAAGCGCACCCTGCGCTCGGCTTCGAGCGCATAGAGATCGCGCCCCGCGCGCGCTGGAGCGTGAAAGCGGGTAGTCCGGGGAATCGCCACCACCTGTACTGCGAAACGGGCGAAGTGACCCTGGCGGCCGAGGGGGAGAGCCGTACGCTCCGCGCGGGTGAGGGCGCCGCGATTGGCAGCGCCGTCAGCTACTCAGCTCTCAACAGCGGGCGTGGAGCGGCGGTTCTGTTTCGCGTGATCGCCCCGGTACATCACCGCGGTTGAAGCTGGGCCGCGCCCTGCCGATCCCCAGGGACGACCTCGGACAACCTCGTAGCCGCCATCGCGCGCGCGCAGGAACGGCACCTGAAATGGGGACGAGAAAGGCCTGAAGCGCGGATTTGGCTTGCGTGAGCCCTGACGGCAAGCTAGCCGTTCGCCCGCCCATGCCCAGCACGAGCCGACAAGAACTTCGAAACGTGGCCATCGTCGCACACGTCGACCACGGGAAAACTACGCTGGTGGACGCCATGTTGCGCCAGACGGGGGTGTTTCGCGCCAACGAAGAGGTGCGCGATCGCGTGCTCGACTCCAACGACCTGGAGCGTGAGCGCGGTATCACGATTTTGGCAAAGCATTGCAGCGTTCGCTACAAAAACACGCTGATCAACATCATCGACACGCCGGGGCACGCCGATTTCGGTGGTGAGGTCGAGCGGACGTTGAAAATGGCGGACGGTGTGCTGCTCTTGGTCGACGCGGCCGAAGGCCCGTTGCCGCAAACCCGCTTCGTTCTCGGGAAGGCAATAGAGCTCGGGCTCATCGTGATCGTGGTTATCAACAAGATCGATCGGCACGACGCCCGGCCCGACGACGTTCTCAACGAGACCTTCGACCTGTTCTGCGAGCTCGAGGCCAGCGACGAGCAGACTGCTTTCCCTGTGCTCTACGCGATCGGCCGCAACGGCATCGCCAAGCACACGCTCGAAGAAGAGGCGACCGGCTTGACGGCCCTGTTCGATACCATCATCGACAAGGTGCCGGCTCCGAAGGTCGACGTCGATGCCCCACTGCAGCTCTTGGTGCACAACATCGAACACGACGAGTATGTCGGCCGTCTGGCGATTGGTCGCGTGAAGCGCGGACGCATTCAGACCGGCACGCGGGTGGCGTGGATGTCCGCTACCGAGACCAGCGTACAACGCGTGAACGCCCTCTACGGCTACGAGGCGATGTATCGCGTCAAGCGCGACGTCTCCGAAGCAGGAGACATCGTCGCGGTCGCCGGCCTCGAGGACGTCCAAATCGGCGACACACTCGCCGATCCCGAAAAGCCAGAGGCCTTACCGCGCATCAGCGTCGAAGAACCGACCATCAAGGTACGCTTCGTCGTGAGCACGTCGCCGTTTGCCGGCCGCGTCGGCAAATGGGTGACGTCGCGCCACTTGAAGGAGCGGCTAGAGCGCGAGGGACGCAAGAACCTGGCGCTCCGCGTCGAAAGCACCGACGAGCCCGACACCTTCATCGTTTACGGGCGCGGTGAGCTGATGCTCGCGGTGCTCGCCGAAACGATGCGGCGCGAAGGCTACGAGTTCGCCCTCGGCATGCCCGAGGTCGTCACGCGCGAGATCGACGGGGAACGGGCCGAACCCGTAGAACTGGTGGTCATCGACGTGCCCGACGAGCACGTCGGTGCGGTCACCGTGGGACTCGGTGAGCGTCGCGGTCAGATGACCAAGATGCACGCCTTGGGCTTCGGCCGCACACGCCTCGAGTTCCGCGTGCCCTCGCGCGGCCTGATCGGCTTTCGTTCCATCTTCTTGACCCAGACCCGCGGCACGGGCCTCTTGAATACCCTGTTCGACGGCTGGGAGCCTTACAAGGGCCCCATGCTCCGCCGCACGAATGGCGCACTCGTGGCCGATCGCGCGGGCACCACGACACCCTACGCCCTCTTTCACCTGCAGCCGCGCGGCATCCTCTTCGTGGGGCCGGGCCTCGAGGTATACGAGGGCATGATCCTCGGCGAGCACAATCGCCCCAACGATCTCGACGTGAACGTTACCCGTGAGAAGAAGCTCACGAATATTCGCGCCGCCGGCAAAGACGAGAACGTCATCTTGATCCCGCCGAAGCCGCTGACCATCGACTCCGCGCTCGAGTGGATCGACCGGGACGAGCTCGTCGAAGTCACCCCGGACGCCGTGCGCGTGCGCAAGAAGATCCTCTCCTGCAACCGCCGCCCCCGTCGCGACGACGCAAACATCGCCTGACCCGCCGTAGCCGGCGCGTCCGAGGTAGCCGGCGCGTTCGCGGTGCCTGCGCGTTTCGCGGTACCGGCGCGTCGGCCGTGCCCCGCGCGTCGGCCGTGCCCCGCGCGTCGGCCGTGCCCTGCGCGTCGGCCGTGCCCCGCGCGTCGGCCGTGCCCCGCGCGTTCGCCCTTCGTGGCCTTCCGTAATTACGCAGCCCGCCACACCAGAGGCCGTGAAGCTCGCGCTCATTCTTGGGGTTGCTGCGCAACCCCTACATGCCTCGCCGCATCACGTCTTTCGTGTTGGCCTGGCGAGGCAAGCTCCCTCCTCGGCTCCGCAGCGTGAGGGCATATTCCCATGCGGTAGACCAGCGCGTTGCGAGTCTGACTCAGCCCTCGCGCCGGCACGCTCACGTCAGCCAGGTTTTCCAATCGTTAGCGATCTGCATGACGGCGCAAAAGATCGCGCCGGTGGTCAGTCAGTCATCAGTCAGCCAGTCGATTGATCGGATTTGGGTCACGCCAGCGAGGTGGCATGCAAGATGGCCGAGACGACCCAAAGTGGGTCGGGAGTCACGCCAAAGAGGTGGCATGGAAGTTGGCCGAGACGACCCAAAGTGGGTCCGGAGGTCAGTGACGATTGGCATGCAAGATCGCCGAGACGACCCAAAGTGGGTCGGGGAGGTCAGTGACGATTGGCATGCGCAAGATGGCCGAGACGACCCAAAGTGGGTCGGGAGGGTCATGCCAAAGAGGTGGCATGCAAGATGGCCGAGATGAACCTGCCCCGCTTTGGTGGACACCCAGAAAGGGACTAAAGTCCCAGAGGTCCGCCAATGAAGAAACGAAGGAAGCACACCGACGCGTTCAAACGGGACGCGGTCAAGTTGATGGTGAATCGCGGCGCTCGCACTGTTG
>JAICQQ010000077.1 GCA_025937785.1 Polyangiaceae bacterium | reverse complement strand
CGCTACGAAGACGACGTGCAGAGCCTCGGAGCCAAGGTCGTCGGCAAGCGAGTGCCGCTGGCTGTCTTCCGAGGCCAAGGCCGAGCGTACACCATCCAGCGCACCGTCGAAGCGCCCAAACGCCCCCTGATCAGCGGTAGCAGAGAGATCCTCCTGCGCAGCGAAAACCGCGTGATCCTCGTGCAGATCGTGTTCGAGGGCGAAAACCTGGAGCCAGTCGATAGCGAGCTGCTGCGCGTGATCAACACGCTGGAAGTACTGTGAGCATGAAGCGCCTCTTACTCAGGAACCGTCGCCCCTCCTGGCTTTTTGTGGCGAGTCTGGCGCTAGCCCTCGCCCCGAGCTTGGGCTGCGCCAGCGCGGTCGAATCCTCCAAGCGCGAGGACCAAGCCCGCAGGGAAGTCCCCGTTCCCATTTGCCTCGAAGCCCTCGAGCGGCACGGCGAAGAAGGCGTCGTCTCCGCGCTGAAGCCCGAAGACTACTGGGTCATGGTGCTGCCGAGCTACGACGCGGCGGCGGGGACGGTCGACGTCTCGGCGAACGACTGCGCCGGGCGCCCGATCTTCAGCCGGCAAGAGTTCGTGGGCGCTGAAGGCTCGCGCACCGGCGCGATCGTGGCGCCGGCAAAGAACGCAATCATCACACCTGCCGCAGACAAGTTCAAAATCGTCTGGTTGAGGACCCACAGCTTCGCCGAAGACGTCGCCGCAGGGCCGCTGGCGCTGGTGCGCCCCCGCGAGGGCCACGCGGAAGTCTACGCGATCGGCGCCTACAAAGGTCGGCCCAAGCACTCGCGTTTCTCGCTCGAGCGCATGGGCCCACGCATCCTGGTCACCGCCAGCGACGAGGGTTGCAGCAAGGCCAAGCCAGGGTCCAACTGCGAAACCACCCTCGTCATCTACGTGATGAGCGCGGGCAAGCTGAATGCATCCGCGGAGATTCCCTTGGATCGGGTGCAGTACGGTAGTGCGGCCGGCGTTACGGGGCCGGTGCAGTACCGCCTCACCGCTTCGCCAGTGTTCGAAGAAAAGTCGGTGCGCATCATCGAGCAGGTCGTACTCACGGACTCGACCGAAACGGCGCTGCGCAAGTCGAACATCGAGCGCGTGTTCACACTGAAGCCACGCGGTGAGCTCGTGGCCAATCGGGATTCGCTCTGGGCTCAAATGACCGGAGCCAACACCGGTTCCGCGCCTGCGCCCAGCGACGCCGAAGTTCCCTCCGGCAGGGAATGACCAGATGGCGCTGAGCTGATCCGGAATGTTCCGGTCACCCGCTTCGGGATTTCCGATGTGTGGCGACGCCATGGGTCCCGGCAGCATGCCAGTGCCAGTGCCGATGGGCCCGCGTTGATGCGGAAGCGAAGTGTCAGATCGCTGTGATTTCCGGGGCCAGCTCCGTCTGCAGGGTGGATGGCAATTTCAATGCCATACGGAAAAAACACTTTCCCCGGGTGACACGCGACGGTTCTCGAGCTGCCCAGCGATACATAGGATGTCCCACGCCCACCGTGCCATCCCCAGTGTGCCACTTGCTGATCGCGCGGCCATGGCGTCCGCCTGAAACTCAGTAACACACCCACGAAATCTACCTCGGAGCGGGCCGGCCTGACCGGCATGACGGTTGCACTCTCGCGGCCCGCGGAACTCCCATGCTTCGACCTTCGCTTTCTTCAGCTGCTGCTACCTACCTTCGTCGCCTGCCGTTGCCCGCCCTGGTCGCGTTGCCCGTGGCGGCGCTTCAGCCCGCTTGTTCCGACGACCATTATCACGACCATCATTATTACGGGTCGAACGGAGGGAGCGGCGCGGGGGGGAGTAGCAGCGTTGGTGGAACCTCTGGTGGCGGCACGTCCGGGACGGCAGGTGAAGGGGGCGCCCCACAACCTGATTATCCGGGCGCGCCCGTCGCCAACGCGCAGGTGGGCGAACACGATCTGGATATTTTCGGGGTGGTCGGCAACCGCTACTGGTTCGCGGTCTCGGACGAGCAGCTCGAGACCATGAACGCGGTGGTGGGGGGCGGCCCCATCTTCGACGAACCCCTCCCGAACGGTGACCTGTACACCCCCGACGGAAGCGAGGGCACGACCTACGTCGATCACCTGTGGATCACGGCGGCCGGAAAAGCGGGCAAGACGGCGGACTACGGCAAGGTTCAAGTCAAACTCGTGGGCCAGTCGACGCTGCGCGCTTGGAACCGGCGTTCGATCCCGAATCTCAACGTCGATGTGGATGAGTTCATCGATGAGCAACGCATCGACGGCTTCGAGCACCTACGCTTCAACAACGGGCAGGTCGGCAGCATCTTTCGGGAGCGCTTGGTGCTGGAGCTTTACGCGGGGCTCGACTATCCAGCGCCGCTGACCACCTTCGCCTGGGTTTCGAGCAACGTTTGGGGGCCCGAGCTCTCCGTTCCCTACACGCTGGTGGAGCGCTACAAGCCCAGCTTTTGTGAGCGTTGGGAGACCCAGCTGGGTGGCGGCTGCGTGAACATGTGGGAGTTCGCCGGAGACTTCGCTCAAGACCCGGGCTATCCGGAGCCGATAGGCGGAGGGCCGGGCCTCGTCCCGAGCATTTTCGACGATCCAAATAACTGCCAATTCGATGCCTGCGACAACACGCGCGTCAAAGAGTTGGAGCAAAAGATGCTCGAGACGCCCGAGGGCGAGGGCTACAAGGCCGCCCTCGCGGACTGGATCCACTGGCCCTCGTTCCATCGGTTTCAATGCCTGTCCTGGGTGCTGGCAACGGGAGACGATGCGCTCCACAACCAGAACAACGTGGTGCTGGTCGAACGCGGAGATGGGCGTTTCCAATACCTGCCCTACTCGGTGGACATCAGCCTCGGGCAAGAGTGGTACCCCGTCGTGACGTTGCCCGGCAACAACTCGACGTCGCGAGGTTGTCAGAGCGATCCAGAATGCTGGGCCGACACCATCGAGACGTGCGAAGACGTGATCGCCGATTTCGCGGCCCTCGATCCAGAGGCGTTGCTCACCAGCGTCTACGACGAGCTCTTGGCCGAAGGTATGCTGCGGCCGGGTGATGATCGCCGCTACGAATTCTTGCGCGATTGGTTCAGCGCGCGCTTGGAGGCGTTGCCCGACGAGCTCGAGAGCAATCGCGAGCCGCCGCTGACGTGCGAATACGGCCAAGTGGATTGTGGGGGCTACTGCGACTATCCCTACAATTGTGGAGGTGGTTGCGAGCCACCGGTCGGTGAACCTGCGTTCGCGCCCGGCGCGGGTGGCGCAGCCGGCGCAGATGGGGGAGGCGAAGCCGGTGGCCCTGGCGAGTGCCCGCCCATCTCCGCGTACAGCGTCGCCAGGTAGTCGATGCAAACCCCCACGCGCCCGCCGGCTCGCATGTCGGTCGTCGGTCAAGAGTACTGGTTGATGGCGAGCTCGCTGCTGTTTCTCGGTGCAACTGCTGGCAAGGTCGCGGCACAGCCCTTGCCAGCGGACGCGCCCGTACCTGCCGAAGCAGAGCGTGTACCCACGGACGAGGCGGAAGCACCTCCGGTGCCCGTGTCGCCCCCCCCACCAACTGCGCCGCCAGCACCTACGCCGCCACCAGCTGCGCCGCCACCAACTGCGCCGCCACCAACTACGCCGCCAACGACTGTTCCTCCTCCCCCGCCGGCGGCTCACGAAGTCCCATTACCCGAGGGCACCGCGCCCGACTCGCCTGCCGGCGCGGAGGCCGTCTCCGCCGATTTGCCAGCACCCGAGCTCGGGGACGCCGGCAGCTTTCAGATCAAGGGTCGCGTCTTCGTTTTGGCCGAGCTCGACCACCGACGAGAAGAGGTCGTCGGAGACAGCGGCAACATCGAGAGTCGCGAGATCACTTCGTTGGATCTCTCGCTCGCTAGCGCTCGTGCGGGCCTCGAGTACCAGTCCCCGTTGCCGTGGCTATCGGCCGAGCTCGAGTTGGAAGTCGCAGGTGATCCGGAGGTGAAGGACGCATACCTTCAAGCGGGCAAGCGCCTCTTCGCACGCGCTGGTCAGTTCAAGATGCCCAGCGCCCGCTTGGAGCTCGAGTCGTCCTGGAAACTGCCGTTGGTCCGGCGTGGGTTCGTGCACGATCTCTTGGTCGATTGGCTCGACGTGGCTGGGCGCCACCCAGGTCTGATGCTGGGTTACCGTGGCAAAGGTGGCGTCAAGCCCCGCTTCACGCTCGGGGCATTCCAGGGAACGGTGTTGCAAGAGGTCGCGCCGGGCGACCGAGACGTCGCGCTGATCGAGAAAACGTCGCTCGAAGCGCAAAGTATCGCCGCGCGCGCCGAGCTCGAGATTTTCGACGTGGAGGTCGCGGGTTGGTACGAGCACCGCGTAGGCTCGCCGGATCTGGGCGAAACACAGCACTATGAGAGCTTCGGGCTCGACGCCAAATACGATCAGACCTTCGAGAGCGGTGGGCTGCGCATCTGGCTCGACGGCACCGCGGGGGAGAGCTTCTACGTGCACGAAGACAAACCCGGCCAAGACGAAGAAGCAGTCTTCGTCGCCACGCGCGCTCTGGTCGGCTATCGCTTCGGCGGCACGGCTCTGGGTACCCCCTATCTCGAGCCGTTCGGCTATTTCGCAGCGCTGGATCCCGACACCGAGGTGGTGTCGGACTTCGCCCTGGAAGCGGCGCTCGGGCTGAACGTTGGGTTCTGGGATCGCGCGCGGCTGACGCTGCAGGGCGAGCTGAACGCCGCTCAGCGCAATTTTCCGAGTGGCTACCTCGACCAACAGGAACCCGATCGCCGGGGACTCTTGCTGCAAGCGGGGGCTCGCTTCTGATGTTCGTGGTGTTCGAAGGCATCGACGGCAGCGGCAAAACTTCGATCTCGAACCGAGTCGCAGCCGAACTGGCCCGTCAGGGCCAATCGGTGAAGCACCTGCGCGCCGAGGGTCGCTTCGCTTCCCCGATCGTCGAAGGCATTCGAGAATTCACCCGGAATTCTCAGCACTTGGAGCTCTGCTGGGAGGCCGAGTTCCTGCTGTACGTGGCACGCGACGTCCAGTTGATGAACGAAACGCTGCGGCCAGCCCTGGCTTGCCACGACATCGTGCTGGCCGACCGCTTCCTGTATACGTCCGAAGTGCTGGCTCGCCATGCTCGTGGGCTCGACGAAAGCTTCGTGCGCCCGATCCTGACGGCGGCCGCCGCCGGGCTCGAGCCCGACCTGGTGATTTGGGTCGATGTGGATCCTGCGATCGCCAACGCTCGGCGCAAGCTCAGGAAACTGGACGGGGGCAGGCAGGGGCCTCCCGGGCGTAAAGGGCTGTCCGGTGCGGGCCTGCCCGAGCGGCTGCGTGAGGGCTACCTCGAGCTCGCCGCCTCCGATCCCGAACGTTGGTTCGTGGTGGTCAACCACGGCTCACTCGAAGAAAGCGTGCAGCGCGTCGTCGAGCTGATTGGACGAGCGCGCAACGAGGGCCCCGCTCGGGCTGTCGCCGCCTATCGCGCCGCGCAATCGCAGCGAACGTCGCCGCCACTGCGGCTCCCAAGCGCGACAGCGGCCCTCGAGCACTTCCTGTCCAGGGTGGACGAGCTCGGCGAGCGCGAGCCTGCGCTGGCCGCATACCTGCTCGGTGGCATGTATGGCACTCCGGTCGATGCGCGACGGCGCCGGCTTGCGGAGGTCGCGCCCAGAGCGGTGCTGAACGCACTGCGCGCTTTGAACGACGCCGAGAGCCAGCGTTTGCGCCGCGAGCTTTCGGCGACGCAGCCGGACTTGGTGCTGCGCTCGCTGCGCGGCGGGCTGCGCAGCCCGGAAGGCTGGACGCTGTGGCAAGAGCTGGAGGCCGTCGTCCCTTCCGAAGCGTTGCTGTGTCTCAGCGGTTCGACTGACGCTCGCGCTTGGGCTGCGCGTGACCGCTGGTGCGAGTGCGAACCGCAGGCCACGCTCGCGTCGCTGGCCGGGCTGGACGACCCCCGCGCCTGGGCGATGCGCGAGCGGCTCCTGACGCTGCGCGGCGAGGTCATCTCGACCAGCTACGAGTTTGCGCGCGCGCTGGCCCGCTCCGTCACCGGCTCGAGCACGGATGCGGCTTGGCACTTACGGCGCCAAGCGCGGAGCGTCGCCCCGGTTGCCGCCCTCGCTTCTCTGGCCGGCGTGTACGACCCCCAGAGCTGGCTCTGGAGGGAGCAGGCCCTCGAGTACGCCCCGAAAGTGGTGATGCACAGCTTGAACGGTTGCGCGGAACCCGCGGCCTGGCGCCTGCGCCAGCAGGTAGCGCGCCGTTGCAAAGAAGCGCTGGACGGCTTCGAGGGCGTCGACAGCCCAGAAGCATGGACGCTCCGCGAAGCGAGCTACGATACTTGGCCGTCGAGCGTGGTCAAGACGCTCGGCCCGCTCGCCGATACTGAACGCGGCCGGGCGGTCATCGAACGCCAGCTCGCAGCGTACCCTGACGACGTATCGTTGCTGAGGCACGTGGCCCGCATCGCGCTCGGGCTGCACCGCGTCGCACCCCCGCCGGACACATAAAAGGAACCCCCACCTTGCCCTTCGCCTTCGACTTCGAACACGCCCTCGGAAGCGGCCCGATGACAGCGGCCGCTCTGGTCGAGCTTCTCTTGCGTATGGCGCTGGCCACGCTGCTCGGCGCGGCCGTGGCCTACCGTGTGTGGCGCAAGCTGATGCCATTCACGTCACCGCCGGCGCTTCAGGGAGCGCAAACCCAGACGCTGATCGCCGCCGCGGGCGCGTTGATGGTCGTTGTCATCGGCGACAACGTGGCGCGGGCGTTCGGGCTGGTCGGTCTCGGCTCCTTCATCCGCTTTCGATCCGGCATCAGCGATCCCCGAGACGCTGCGGTCATGTTCGTCATGATCGGGATCGGCATGGCCTGCGGCCTGGGCATGTCGATGATGGCGATCGCCGGCACGGTGTTCGTCAGCGTGCTGCTGCTCGTGTTCGACGGCACGACCAAGAACCGCTCGAAGCGTACCTTGGTCACGATCAACGCCGACGATCCGCCGCTCATCTGGCCGCAGATCGCCAAGCTGTTCCGCAACACCCGCGTGGTAGAGCTGTCGAGCCAGCGCGCGGAGCTCGGAAAAGACAGCGGCAAGCTGGTGGTGGAGCTGGATCTTCGGGGGAATATGGACGCGGCCACCATCCGCGAAATTCTGCACACCAACAACGTGCCCGGCGTGAGCCGGGTCGCTCTCGGCGAATGAGGCATTCCATGACATTTCGAACCCTCGAACGGCTGCTGGACCTGTCAGGCTTCGTCGGCGTGGCCTGCGTCGCGCTTGGCTGCGGGAGCGTCGACCCCGCTGACAATACGAATACGTCGGGACACGGGGGCTCGTCGGGGGCTGGCGGCGACGGGGGTCGAGGGGGCCAAGTCGGCGTGGCCGGCGAGGGCGGTGACGGCGGTGACGGCGGCGAGTTGCCTTCTGGGTCGCTCCTTCCGTGGCAGACCGGCAGTCGCTGGTCGTATCGCGTGACGCAGGATGGCCGGCAGTCGTTGAAGGTCACGACCGTCGGCGAGCTCGAAGAGGTGGGCGGCAGCGGTCCGCACGCCGAACGCTCGGCCTTCCATGTCGTCACGATCAAAGGCGCCGATGGGACTGACCGCACCGAGAGCTGGCAAGGTCCTGCCACGGACGCTCCTCAGCGTATCGTGCGCTACCGCGAGCAGGCGTTCGGCGCCAGGACCGGCGAGCTGCAGCTCGAAGAGCACTGGGATCCACCGAAGCTGCATATCGACGGATCAGAGGCGCGCATGCTCGAAGACAGCGCCTGGATAGAGGTGTATTCGGAGACGAAGTTGGAGGTAGGTCGCCCCCCCGCCACGCACGACGTGCGCGAGCACTGGACGGTGTTGTCCGCCGACGAGACCGTGACCGTGCCTGCTGGCACCTTCGAGCACGCCGTGCACCTTCGCAAAACGGCGGGAGACTCGTCGAAAGAGTACTGGTACGTACGCGGTGTCGGCAAGGTCAAGGAGGTGGGAGCCCAGACGGAGGAGCTCACCGAGTATTCGCTGGACGGCGAGGCCGCTCCGTGAGCTCCGGCTCGCTCGCGCTGAAGTCGGAGACAGAGAACGGCTCGCTTACGGCCGAGCGAGTAGAGACCAAGCATCTTGTACCGCCCGAGCGCCTACCCGAACTGCTGCAGCGCCTGTCGTCCCACTCGTGGGCGCACCCCTTCACGGGCGAGAGCGCTCACCCGGGCGGCGCTCGATACATGGTCACCAGTGTCTATTTCGACACGCCGAGCCGAGCTTACTTCCTGGCGGCGCGCCAGAACGCTTCGAACAACCTCAAGCTTCGACTCCGAGAGTACTCGGAGGTCCAAGAGCCGTCCTCCGCCCTCGTCACGGAGCCGACCGTGCTTCCTCCGCCGGAGCCATGGCTTTGGCTCGAGCTCAAGCAGCGAGAGGGCTCGATCACCAGCAAACGCCGCATCCGCGTTGCGCGTGCAAACGCGGCATGCAGGTTCGTCCGCGGCCGGGCCGTGGAGGCGCTGAGCCGGGCGCAGGAGCAAGGGCAGGAGCAGCGGGGAATCAAGGCGTTACTGCTCCAGCTGAAGGAAGCGGACGAGCCGCTAGAGCCGAGTGTGCTGGTGAGTTACCGCCGTCAATCGTTTCAAGCCGACGAAGGCCAGCTGCGCGTCACCATCGATCGTGACGTCGCCTACCACCGTTTGCCGGCGAGCTTGACCCACTGGGCAAAGCCTCTGGTGCGGAGCGCGCTCGGGGCAGCTGTGGGCGCCGAGCCGCGTGCGGTCGTGGAAATCAAGCGTCGCGGCTCGCTGCCGAGCTGGCTCGATCGAGTTCTGCTCGAGGTGGGCGCCCCAGCAATTTCTTTCAGCAAGTTCGTCGCCGCGAACGAGGCAGTGCACGGAGCGCGCTGACTCCTCTCGCGGGGTTTGCCCGCCGCTTTTCCGAAGCAGCCGGTGCTGTGTTACCGCAGGCGCTGTGTCACCAGCGGGCGCTGTGTCACCAGCGGGCGCTGTGTCACCAGCGGGCGCTGTGTCACCAGCACAGCAGGCCGCCGGAGTAGCCGCATTCGGGTCGCTGCGCGATGGCGTAGAGCACCCCCATACCGACGCCGGCTCCGACGCCCACGCCGGCGCTGGTCCAAACTTGGCCCGCGGTCTCCCAATTGCCCGAGGTGCGCCCGACGGCTGTGAGCACCGCAAGCACCAGCGGCACGCCCACGTTGCCCATGAAACCGCCGAAGTTGAACCTGCCACCGCTCCACTTGATGGTGTCTACCAAGAACACGCCTGTGCCTTGCCCAAGCGCCGAGAAGGCCAGCATCGACTGAGTAGAGAACAAGCCGTACTGGCGACACGTACGGTGATCGCCTTCGCGTTCACAGTCCGGCCGGAGCGACTGGAATTCGTCTTTGAGATAGGCCTCGTTCACCATGCTCAAGGCAAACAAGGTCATGCTCGGCGCCAACACGGAGACGTGCCAGCGCGCTTTCCAGCCCACCGTCACCTCAGGGTCCGAATAAAACACCCGCGGCATCAGCACCTGCAGCGCCGCGCTCGAGAGCGCCATGATGTTCGTAGCTCGGTTCCAACCGCCACTGCGCTCGAAGTCTTTCGTCTCCTCCATCATCGGGTCGTTGTCGTTATCGTCCGCCCGGGCGTTCGTGGAAAACGACAGAGCCGCAGCCAGCAAGGGCACGGCCAACCAATGGGGGAGCGATCGAACGGTCCAGGCGCGATGGCAACGAGTACTCGGCACGGGCGCCATTATCTTCCGAGGTCGCCGGAGCGCAACTAGTTCTAGCGAGTTCTACCCCAGGTCGTTCAACTGCTTCTTGCTGCGATATTCACGGTACGCTTCCGTGAACTCGTGGCCGAAGATGCGCGCAAAAGCCTGCTGTTCCTGCGCCAGGTCTTCGTACAGGTCACAATAGGCCTGCCACAGCTCCTTGTACCGGTTAGAAATGCCGAACTTATGTCCTACGTTCTCTTCGACGGCGGCAGGTGACAGCTCGTCGAGCAGCGCCCGCACCCCCTGCATCACCCCGTCGAGCAGGGCCACCTGGTGGATCATCAGATCGGCGTAAATGTTCTCGACGGCTTGATGGCCATCCAGCGAACGATCCGTCCAGTCGAGGAGGCCCTTCGCCAGCTGTTCGGGATCCCGCGCCGCCTCTACCGTCTGGTAGGCCCGCGATCGGTTCGAGCTCCTGAGGTTGGCGGCTCGCTGCAGATCCAGCGACGAAACGAACTGTGCATACCCCTCGCGCAGCGGGATGAAACAGCGGCAAAATACCTCGATCGAGTCGTGCAGCTTGGTGATGAAGCGAGCCAAGTCGCCGGACGTTTGCAGCGTCTTGTCGGGCACCAACGACGCCGCCAACTCGTGCAAGCCCTGCAGCGCCAAGGTCTCGAGCGCCAAGGACCCGAAGTGTCCCGTCGCGAGCGGAACGCTACGCTCACCGCGCGCGGAAGTCATTCGGCTTTCCGGCGGGAGCGACGGGCCGCTCGCTCGACCACCAGCGGGACCGAGCGGCGGGGGTTCGTAAGAGCCGCGGGGCGCGGGGATGGGGTAGCCGGGGCCGCCCTCGGGCACTGCAGGCGGTTCGATGGTGGGCCGGTGCGCAGGCGCGGCGAGGGGCACTCGGTGTGGGGGGAGCGGGGACGGCTCGAAGCCTGGAGCCTTGAGCATCTGTGCGTTGCCGAGCACGACTCCGTCGCTCGCCGTTGGCGGACGTTGCTCCTCGGCATCACCGGCGACGACCTGCACGCGCACTTGAACCTGAGGCCCGAGGAAGAACTCGAAGCCCAGCGCCGCGAGATCGACCGCGGCGTGCGTTTCGACGCGTACCGCTCCGCCCGTTTTCATGTGACGGATCAGCACGCCGTTCTTGCTGCCGAGGTCACGCACCAAGACCTTCGTGTCGGCGGGTTCGAGCATCGCGTGGAACCCGGACACGAGCATCTGGTTGATCGAAAAGTCGTTCAGCGCGTTACGGCCAATACGGATCGGGAGCGCTGCGAAACGTCGTTCGTGAATGAGCGTGCCGTCGAACAAGTACGCTCGCAGGATGTATGCCTTGTTCACGCGAAGGACTCTGGGTTCACTCGAAGGACTCTAGCCGAGATTGGTAGTCGCCTGGGCACGCCGGCCGCGAGCTAACGTTTCAATAAGCCTACCAGTGCCGCGATGCAGCATTCCACCTCGCTTAGTTTTTGAAGGTAAAGGCGCTGCCGGTCAACTAAGTCTCAATCGGAGACCAGCGCAGCGAGCAGTTCTGCGACGCTGGTTGCGTTCAGACTGGCTGCGGCGAGTTTCGCCGAGAGTGGTGGCAGCGACGCCACCTGCTCCGGCTCGAGGCGCGAGGCGAGATCGACGATCTCGTAGCGTTGAGGGTTCGGCAGCCAGAGCTCGGCGACGGTGCTGGGGGGTGGGTCGCCCAAGTGCAACAGCAGCCTCCCGTCCGTGCCGTCGTGGGACCAAAAGAAGCTCGGAAGTGTAGCCCGCCAACCGGCCAGTCGCCTGACCAGGTCCAGCCAGACGCAAACCGAAGCGCCAGCCACGCTTCCTAGCGGGAGCCACAGCGTGAGCGGCGTTTTGGGTCGCTCCACCTGACGGTAGGGCTTCAGCGTCTCGATCAGCAATCGGAGCGCGAACTCGGGCTGCTCCTGGTAGTCGTCCCCGTAGAGCAGCGCCCAGAGCTCGCGCGGGGGAAGATCGTGAATCCAGTCTCGATAGCTCGCCCCCGCCTCGGGCAGCGGGCACAGCGCCAGGTCGAGGTCCCCCAAAGAGCTCTCGACGGCGACGCCCCCGACCCCCTCGGCCACGACGTCGCTGGCCCTTTGCCAGAGCGGCTCGAAAACGATCGGAAGAAGCTCGGGACACTCGAGGCTTTCCCCTGCGACCGGAAGCGCGGCGGCGACGCTCAGCGGAAATTGTCGCCCGGCCCGGTCCGCGCTCGGCCCGAGCACACCCACCAAGAGCGGAGAAAGTCGGCGAGGAGCTGGTGCGCGATACACGAACGCGTAGCTGCTGCCCGACGCGAACGCCCGGCGCCACGGATCGCCCCCGCGCTGATGCGCCCACTCGACGCTGGAGACGAGCCACGTATCGAAGTTGCCAAACGGTTCGGCCGCGGCTTCACGCCGCACGAAATCACTCGCCGTCGGCAGCTTGCCGAACAAGCCCAGACGCAACCGCACTTAGTACACCGTCCCCATCGAGACTAGCGTCCTCCGCCGCCGCTCATGATGACCGCGGGGCATTTCATGGCGCTGAAGAACCCGGCCGTGAAGGGATGGGCGCTCTTCGTCGGTTTGATTTCGATGGTTACCGGCGGCTCACCCGCGCGCGACAGTTCCCAGGTTGCCTTGAACACGCCGGGCTTCTTCGGATCGGACGGCTTGAGTCCGCCCACGGCGAGCAACCGAAACAACCCGAAGTCGCCTTCACGCGGGATTTCTTCAGTGAATCCCGCGCCTTTGACCTTGAGGACCGCGCCCTTCTTGTCACCGCCCCCGGGCCATACGGCGGGCTGCCAACGCTCGGGCTCGTTGCGATAGACGGTCTTCTTTCCGTCGATCATGAGCGTGATCTCGGAGATGTTCCTGCCCGCGGGGTGGATGTTGACGGTGAACGGCACGGAAGGTTCCGCGGCGCCCCCGACGCCGAACAGCGCGTCGCTGATCATTTTGCCCCGCCCCAAACACTGATGCAGGAAGTCGCCGCGGAAGGTGACGGGCGTGGCCGAGTTTTTCGGGATGAAGCTAGCACCCGACGGTTCGAGATACGGGGTCAGGTTCTTGTCGAAGAACGCCCACACCATGCCGCTCTGCGGCCGGATGAAATCGGCTAGCTCGGTGACACTCGCGTCGACGCTGACGCCCGCGAACGGGAAGCGGGGCGCGAGCTTGGTGTTCCAATGGTTCCACACCGCTTGGGTCCAATCGTCGCCGAGCGCTCCGTGCGTGGCGGCGGAGACCCCCTCTTGACTGCCGCGAATCGGATTCATCAAGAGGGGCTCGAGCATGATGCGCGTGGTGGTATCGAGACCGCCGAGCAAACGCTTCACGGAGGCCGCGGTGCGCGAGAGCTCTCGACCGAACTCGAGCGTCGGTTCGTCGTTTTCTTCCGAGAGCTGCGTGAGCGCGACCTCGAGCGAGCTCAGTTGCGCCAAGTACTGGTTGAGACCCGAAGGCGCGGACGTGGCCTCGCCTGCCGGGGCATCCCCGAAGCCAAACTTCAAGAGCGGCTTGAAGTGGCGCTCGACCGGTGAAACTTTGCGCTCGGGCGGGGCGCCCGCGGAGGCCAGCGCGCTCGGCACGGCGCTCGCGACAAGCTCCTTGCCCTTGGCAAGCGCCTTGCCTTTCAGACTGTCGTCTTCGATGTCGAGGGTGACGTTCTCTTTCAGCGTCCGAAACAGGCGCGTGTAGGGGCCGTCGGCCTCCGAGAGCGAGCGGAGCTCGTCCATCGCGCTCGGCAGGTCCTTGGGGGCGGTCACGTCGAGGGCACTCAAAAAGTCCGACCAGGCTCGCACGTAGCGTTGGAAGTAGAGCTGCTCGAGGGTGTCGGTGCTTTCGCTGTCGGTGAACACCTCCAAGTCTTGTCCGAGCACCCAGTCGTCGATCTTGACGCTGGCCTCGTCGCTGCTGAGCAGCGTCTTCACCTGCTTCCAACCGAGAGCGGTGAACATGCCGGGCACCTCGGCGCTTCCGCGCGCCGTGAAGTACTGACTCGAGGTACCGAAGAAGATTTTCTCGGCGCGAATGGGGGGCACGTCTCGAGTGGCGTCAGCGAGCCAGCTGAAACGGAGGTCGTCGAGCGGCAGCTGCGACAGCCGTCCCTGCGCTTGGGTCACGGCCGCCGTGTCGAGCTGCCACGCCCAGCTCGGAGTCTCCGCCAGCTTCTTGACGTAGTACTCCGAATGCGACTTGAGCTTGCTCTGGTCCGCTTCGCCCTGGCTCGCGCGCGCCCACACCTCGGCCAATCGCGGGCTCGCCCACGCTGGGTCCAGACGCTTCTGCGGGTTCCCCAGCATCAGGTACAGCTTCAGCCGGTCGTAGGCCTCGCGGAAATTCGCGACATCGGTGTTCACGAGGTTGCCGATGACTCGAACTTCACCCGTCAGCTGATCGCGCACCGGCCCCTCGAGCACCGTCTTCAAACGCGCGAGATACAGGTTCTGAACGAAGGGGCGCAGCGGTGCCGCCGAGCGCGGGCCCCAAAAGCCGTCGATCGTGAACTCTTCTTCAGCCTGTTCGAGCAGTTTGACGCGGCGATTCATCACGTCGACGGCGCCCAAACCCGATCTGGCGCTGCCCGTGTTCTCCAGACGCCGCGCCTCTTCGATGTCTTGCACCGTGGCGTCGATCAGATCGCGGCTACGCGCGAAGCTCACCATACCGGGCAGCAGGAACACCAACACACAAGCCGACACGATCGCGGCGACCAAAGCTTGGGTCCTCAGGTGACGCTTCACCCGAGACCCCGATCGCGTAGCGATGTCGCGATCGGGGAAGATGATCTTCTCGAAGACATCGGTGACGAAATAGCTCTGCGGCTGTGCGTGCGCGCTCGAAGGCGTCGGCGCGACTTGCAGCGAGAACCCGCGCACCATGTTGGCGAGCACGCGTTCGATGGGCGCGCCGGTCTGCGTGCCGCTCGAAAAGTAGAACCCACGCACGATCGGCGCTTCGCTGTACGGATTGGGGCGGCAGAGCTCATCCATGAAACGTGCGAGCGGCGTCCGGAGCGACTCGAACTCCACGGGAAACTGCAGGATTCTGGCGCGCACCTGGGGGACCTGCTCGCGCCCCAGGCGTTCGACCATGCGCGCCGGCAACACCCGCAGCAGATGGTCGAACTCGACTTCGAAGGCGTGCGCCGGTTCGCCCAGTCTCTCGTCGTCCAACGCGAAGGTTGCTCCCCAGGCCTGGCCACGCTGGTTCTTGCCGTAATCACCCCAGAACTCGACGAAGCCGGCGATCAGGTCGGCCTTGGTGAACAGCACGTAGATGGGCACGACCATCTCGAGCTCCGTCATCAACTCGTCGATGCGTGCTCTTAGTTGCTGTGCGACCTCCTCGATCTGTGCCTCGTGGGAGCTCATCACGTCGGCGATGCTGAGCGCGACGACGAGGCCGTCGATCGGCCGCTGGGGCCGGTGACGCTTCAACAGATCGAGGAACGTGCGCCACTCGTCGCGATCGTCGTCGTCGGTCGCGAAGCGACCCGCCGTATCCAACAGGATCGCGTCACGCGTGAACCACCAGTCGCAGTTACGCGTGCCGGCAGTACCGCGCACCTTCGGCGTGCCGGTTTTCCCCCCCGCGAACGCTAGCCCCGAGCGTTCGATCGCCGTGGTCTTACCGGCCGCTGGCGGCCCCACGAACATGTACCAGGGCAACGCATACAGCGCCGAACGACCACCCTTGGCGCCCAGCTTGGAGCGCTTCAACGCGGCGATGCCGGCCTTCATCTGCTCGCGCAGCGCCAAGACCTCGGGTCGCCGATCGGGGCGCATGCGTTCGGCTTGATCAGCGGCTTGCTTGAGCAGTTCGCGCTCGAGCGCGGCGGCACGGCTCACGGCTCGCAAATGCCGGAAGACCAAGAGCCCCACGAACAACAGCACCGCGAAGACCGTGAACACGATCACGGGCCAAAGCGTGAACTTCAAAAGCAGCGTGGCCCCCCAGGCGAGCGCCACCAGCACGAACAGGACGAGGCCGAGCACTAACATCACGCGTATCTCACTTCAGCGCTGCGCCCGAATTCTTGGGCAGGGGCGCCATCTGCATGGCTTCGCCGAGCTCGCGGTCGAGCGTATACGAAAGCGCCCACAGCACGCCGACCACCAGCAGCAAGCAACCGAACACCAGCGCGTAGATCAGAGCATTGCTCAAGCGCGTGGCCGCCGCCCGATCCATGGGCAACGCGTTGGGACCGATGCGCGCCGGCGGGGGCAACGTCCTGGCCACGTGCTGCCGCGCAGCATCGGCGAACGCAGAGAGCCCGTGCGCGTCGCCGCTGATGCCGTACGCACCGCGGAAGCCGAGCGTCAAGCACAGGTAATACACCTCGAGCGCGACCGACGGCGTGCCGCGCTGCATCAGCGCCGTCATGCGCTTGAAGAAGTTTTCGCCCGCCGTGTATTCGCGGTACAGCTGCATTTGCAGCGGTTGATTCATCCACTCGGCCCGGCCGGGCCAGTTCGATTTGAGGATTTGCTCATCCATGAAGGCGGTGAGCGCATAGCGCGCTTCAGCCAGCTCTACGTCGGGAATACCCGCGGTACGACCCTTGGCCACGATACCGTCGAGAACCGTCATCAGGCGCTGCTGCAGCTCGGTCGCAGGCGGTAGCGTCGCCGCCGCGGGCAACTGCACGGCGAGCACCAGCACGTCCGCGCAGGCCCAGTAGATCTGGTCGTTCACTACGGCTGTCATTGCAGGCGGCTCGGCTCGACGGCGTACAACGCGAGCGACGTCCCTTTCCAGTCGGCGTCGAGCGGCAGGTACAGCGCAATCGACGAGGTCCTAGCGATATCGTCCCAGAACGGGCCCTCACGGCGGAGTCGGAAAAAGCAAATCCCCGGCTTGAGCGGCAAGGCTGCGGAAGGGTTCCATTCGATCTCGTTGCGCACGCCGTGCCGCGCCTGTTTTACGACGTCGTAGATCTTGTTCCAACCAGCCACTTTGAGCACGGCGGGCACGCGCTCGCGCACGAGCGCCTCGGGCATCGTGGACTGCACCGCGACGAACAGCTCTTTCGCTGCGACCGCCGGATCGGGGAACTTGGCGATGAACATACCGTCCGGACGGTGCTCGAGCCCGATCTCGATGTAGGGCTGTTCGATGCCACCCGAGAGCAACGAAATGACCTTGGCGAACAGCTCCTCGAACACCTCGCCGAGCTCGAGGTACTTGAACTTGGGCAGCGCCGTCGGCTCCTCGCTTTCGGAGAAGCTGCACAGCTGACCCGCGAGACCCGTGAGCGCCAGGTACAGCTCTTCTGGATGCACGCGCCCCGTTTCGATCAAATGCGAGAGCCGCGGGATCCATCCGTTGAGGGTGTGCAGCAACCAGAACTTACGGGCGTTGGTGGAGTGCAGCTCGACGGCGCCGCGTTGCCGCAGGCGCCGATCGCTGGCGAGTTCCCGCTGTCGCGAGGTGACACCCGAGAGCACTCGGCGCGCGCCGCTCAGCAGGAACGGTGACGCCGAGATCTGGAGCACCGGCGGCACGTAGTTGTCGCGGATGATCGCCTGGCCGGTGCGTTGCTTCACGATCTCGGCGATGCGAATCGTGGTGAACCCGTCGCGCCGCTCCTTACCGAAGAACAAACGTAGATTCGGTCGTGCCCACTCCACCTCTTGAGGCGAGCTGCCGTTATTGAGGTCGGGCACGTTCTGGATCGCCCTGACGAAACGCCGGGCCTCCCCCGCTTCGTCCTCTTGCGTGAGCAGCGCCGACTGTGACTCTTGCGCCAACCCCAAGAACACTTCGAGCGTGGCCGCGTCGGGCGGGAACGCCTCTTCGAACGACCGCGGAGCCGGCGGTGGTTCCTCGAGATCGTCACCGCAGCGCAGACTGGTACCGTCCGGCCAGATCGCGGCGAAGCGGCGCACCTTGAACTGACCCGACGCGAGACCTCGATCGTCGAGTTCGAGCTCGGTCACGCCCCAATCGTAATGGATGATTGCCTGAAGTCGATCGCGGAGCAATGACTCGTGGTAGCGATCTTGCTGCTGGAAGTGATGCTGGCTGAGCAAGATTCCTTCCGTCCAAATGGGTTTGTTCGGCATCGCAATTACTTTCGTTACTCCGAAGGGCGACCTTGTCCATCTTGGATCTGCATGCGGTCCAAGTACACGCTGATGCGGGCTGCGGTTTTGGGGCAAGGGGGCGCCGGCGGCGCGGAATCGAGCTCGTAGGTAACGAACCAGTCCTTTCCTTGAGGTTCCCGGAATAGTGCCACGACACCAAGTTTGTTTGCAGCTTCGTCGGCTTCGATGGCGACGACTTTCGACTTACCCGGGTAGACCGTGACCTCGACCACGTTCACCAAGTCATCCGCGAGGATGGTACGATCTTGCTGCCAGATCTCCTCGAAGCTCGAGTTCTGGAGGACCGCGTCGTTCTTCAGTTGGTACAACCGCACCTGGACGGGACGGCTGTCTGAAGCATTCGTCCCGTTCAAGCGATCCGAAGCCGCGAGCTCGAGCTTCGGTGGTATCACTTTGCACTCCTGGGTCGGGGAAGCTTTCGGAGGCGGCGCCGTAGAAGAACATGCAAGCACGCTCGCTAACGTGAAAGTTGCGAGACATGTTAACGGGCTTAACGGGTGAAGACGCCGGAGAAACGGCCTGCTCTGAAGGTGCCGGATGAGAACGGTATGCATGGTCGCCAGTGGCACTCTTGACCGAACCCGTGCTTGAGTCTAGTGAGTTGATGCAACGGTTCTTCTTTGGGCCTGATTATTAGGGCAGTTTCTGCGCCCTCAACATGGGGCGGGGCCTGAAGGGCAACAGCGAAAGAAAAGAAAGAGGAGACGCGACATGGCTGAAGACATGTATCTGAAGATCGGTGACATCGAGGGCGAAACCAGCGGTGCACTCGCAGACCAAATCAGGGTGATATCTTGGAACTTTGGCGCCAAGCAACCGGCTACCATGCACGTCAACGCGGGCGGTGGTGCGAGCTCGGTCAGCGTCAGGGACCTCCAGGTCGTCAAGTTCGTAGATAAGGCGAGCCCGAACCTGTTCGCTGCCTGCGCCAAGGGCACCCACTACAAGGATGCGTTGCTCACGGTGCGGAAAGCCGGCGGGGATCAAATCGAGTACCTCAAGATCCACATGGAGCAGGTGATCATCAGCGCCTACGACGTGGGTCAAGAGATCGACAGCAACGACAAGATCAAGGAAACGATCAGCATCAATTGCGCCCGGATCAAGATCGAGTACGCGCCGCAAGCAGGCGAGGGCGCTGCTGGCGGTACGCTCGAGGGCGGCTGGGACATGAGCAAGCCCGAGGCTTGGCCGGCGTAACGGACCAAAACCGCCTCAGTGGCGATCAGGTGGTCAAGCTGCGGCAATCACGCCGCTGCTTGACCGGCCTCGTTCCGCCTCCTGTCGCTCTGCGCCGTGGCTCCGGCACGCGACAGCACGAAGGCGACCCGCGACTCAGAAGGGGCAATCGGTCTGCTGCGACGTAAACTTCGGGTTGTCGGCGACCTCGAACCAATCGACGAACCAGATGCAGCCGTCGCGCGCTGGGCCCGCGGGGATCTTCATGCACTCGCGCCGGACGCATTCTTTCTTTTCCGAATGACCACCGGTGCAGTTGGTGAGAAACCCTCCGTATTGAGCGCCCAAGTCGCTCGTGCCCCATTGCCGGCTGCACGCGTTGAATTGGCCGACTCCGCCACCAGGGATCATCAAGTCGAACTGGTTGCCGCCCACGTCGCTGCCGGTGTTGGTCACCTTGACGATCATCTGCTTGCCCTTGATGAGCCTGGACCCAGCGTCCGTCGCGTTGTGTTCGCCTTCCCCGGTGAACTGGATGCGGTAGCACCCGCCGCAGTTGGGGTTGGCCTTGGCGATGTGCCCGTACGAGAGGCACTCGTCCACGGCGCGGGGGGCCTCGTCGTAACAGGCGAACGAGCCGCCGCCGTTGCAAGCACTGTTGCTGTCGCCCGTTCGCGAGGTGCCATCTTGACTGCAGCGGTGACCATCGAACTGTGAGCAATGCGGCTGACAGCAGTCCCAGTAGCGCGTGGCGAACCCGTCGCCCCCGCTGACCTGCGGCAGCGCGGAGCAATCCGGAGGCATCGGTTGCTCGGGCAAGCCGCCGTCCGGCACGCAGCGTCCACAACTGATGCGACAGTACTCTTCGAACCACGCTTCATTGCAGGCGTCGCTTTCGAGCGCCCAGTTTTCGCAGGTAGCCCCCGGCCAGTCCTCTCTCGGAGCCGGCTCGAGATCCACGCAGGGCGGTTCCACCATGCCGGTGCCGCCACTACCGGTGGCCGTGCCGATACTGCCGGTAGTGACGCTTCCCGTAGTGGCGCTCTGGGTGCCGCTGCTGGTGCTGACGCTGCTCGTGGCGACGCTTCCGACCGTGTTGACCGTTGCGGCCCCGACCGTGCTCGGGCCGGCGCTGGTCGTCGCACTGCTGCTGGTGCTGTTGCCGCTCGTGTTTACCGTCACGCCAGACGTGACGGCGTTGGTCCCGCCCATGCCGATGGCTGCTCCATCCGGCAGATCGGAAGGAGGGCTCGTAAGCTCGTTGCTACACCCGCCCGCGGGAGCGAGCGCTGCAAACCACCCCAGAGCCGTGGCCGCCATGAGGTTTCGCCGCGCTGAACGAGGCTGAGGAGGGGGAGAGGTTCGATCCATCTGTTCCCGATCGGGTTGGGCGGTCGCAGCAGACCGCGTCGGTCGAGGACGCCGCCGGCTCAATCGGCCGCGAACGGACCCAAAGTACCAAGCGACCTCCGTGGCGCCTCGGAAAAACTGCTCAATGCGGTCAGAAGTCGGCCTCCGTATCCGGACTCGCTGCACTTTTTCGTAGCTACCACCTCTCTCACTGCGAGAGTGCAAGCTTGAACCCGCGCTGCTGCCACGCCCAGGGGCAGGAACGCCACGCCACGCCGCCCCCGATCAGTACTCGGGCAGTTCGAACTCGCCCGGCGGATCGTCTGCGGTGGGCAGCCGCGGAGTTGCTGGCGCCGGCGCCGCGGGAGCGGCACCCGCCGGCGGTGCCGGAGCGGCAGGCCCCGGCGACCTCGGCCGCGGCGCGGACCGAACGGGCGCAGGCGCGGGAGCGGCACCCGGTCCGGGACCAGCTTCTGGCGCCGGTGCTTCGGGGCCCGCGACGTTGCCAGGCGCTCCGCTGGAGAGTTTACGGTGACAGGCCTCAGCCATCTCCGTCGTGAACTGGCGCTTGCCCCAGTCGAACGCGGGTGACACGCACATGTCAGCGTCGTCGCCTTGAGCCAACAACTCTTTGAGCGTGTCGCGAGCCTGCCACACGACGTCTTTCGGCACCTGGACGGAGAAGCCTCCCGGCAGGTTCGGCACGCTGTCGCCCACGATGTCGAGGTTCAACCGGCGCAGGTCGACGGCGCTCATGGCCGCGGCGCGAGCCACCATCCCGAGCCGGGTACCCGCCGGCGCTTCCAGATCTGCGGTCAGCTGCGGCGCTTTCATCTGACTGGTGGAAAAGCGGAGGCGGCTCAGGTTGTTCAGGATCAACGCCAACGCCTGGATGGCAGGCGCGTAGTTCTCGGTTTCTTCGGGGAGCAGGTTCGCGTCGACCAAGTCCCAGTAGCCCACGTCGCCTCCGGCGCGTTCGAGCCGCGCCATCAAGCCGAACGGACCCATGTTATAGGAGGCAAACACCAAGTCCCACTCGCCAAACAGCGCGAACATGTCCGCCATGTAGCGCACGCCGGCTTGCGTCGACTTGAACGGGCTCAGGCGTTCGTCGACGACGTCCTCGCGAACCCGCAGGTGGTAGGCGCGCGCCGCGGCAGGAATGAACTGCCACAGCCCCACCGCGCCCGCGGGCGACTTGGCTTGTGCGAAACAGCTGCTTTCGGCCAGGACGACCGCCATCACGTCGACGGGCAACTCGTACTTCACGAGCGTCGACTGGATCAGATCGCGGTAGGCACCGCAGCGAAACAGCATTGACTGGAACGTCTCGCGGCCCACGGGGTTCTGGGTGTAGAACTCGAACTGCCGCAGCACGCGCGGATCGTCCTCGACCGGGATCGTCGGCATCTTGAGCCCGCGCAACCAGCCTGCGACTGGCCGGTTGGGATCGCGCTGGCGTTTCTTGATCTGCAGCGGCTTCTTGTCGACGAAGAACTCCGTGAGCTCTTTGCAAAGCTCAGGGGCGTTGGGCTGCTTACAGTCCTTCGTGAGCGCTTTGGCTACCAGCGCCGCATCTTCATCGACGTAGGCGCGCAACTCCGGAGAAAGCTTGCGACCGTGGACCTGTGTCACCAGCGATTTCAGCTGCTCCGTGGACGACGACAGCTTCGAACGTGGCAGTTCTTGCTCTGCAGAGGTGGAGGCCGTGGCCGCCACGCTGCTGAGCGGCTCGATCGGCTGCGGATCCGGCCGCTTGAAAACCAGCACTCCCACCATCACGAGCACGCCCACGGCCAGCGTCGAAGCACCGAGCACGATCCACACCGTCCCCGAACCGGACGAGGGCCGCGACGGGGTGCGCGCGCGCGGGCGCGGCAGCGCGGCGCTGGGGCGCGCTCGCTTGCGCTCTTTGCTCACCTGTTTCAGCAGCTGATTGACTTCGGCAGGGGCGCCCTCGGCGCGCGGCATCGGCGCGGGTTGACGTGCAAGCTCCGGAGAGAGCCGCGGCAATCCCATGGGATCGTTCGGCAAGAGCGGCGGCGGGACAGCGCTCATCGGCTCGGACTGCTTGCGCGACTTGAGGCCGAGCAGCGGCGATGCTCCACTCGGACCCGCGCTGGCGACGGCTGCGGCCGCGGCTGGCGCCGATCGCTTATTGCGACCGAGGGCGAACATGTTCCGCACCTGGAGCATCGGCTTGCTTGCGGTCGCTTGTGGGGCGGACCCGGCGAGCACTTGCGGAGGACGCACGACAGGTACTGGCGCGGCTTGCAGCGGGCCACCGCCAGCGAGGTTCATCGGAGGCGCTACCGGGGGCGGTGCGACGCCCGGCGAAGACGCAGCCTGTCTGTGTGCCAGCGCGCCGAGCAGCGCGGGCGGCGGTACAGGAGCTTGTGACATTCCCGGTCGCGGTGACCCGGCGTCCCGCGCAGAGAGCAGCGTCTCCATCGAGTCGGCGGCGGGGGGCTGCAGCGCGGCCTGCGGTGGCGACGACGTGAGCATCGGCGGCGGCGCGAGACCGCCCGACGGGGGAGGCGCCGCGCCCGCACGAAAGCGCTCTCCGGACTGCGCCTGGTTGGGCTCCGCGCGCCCTCGTTGCTGGAGCCCTGTGAGCGCGTTCAAGCTCTGCGTGAGCTCGTCGAAGTTTCGCTGTTCGACCGCTCGTTGACAGCGCGCGAGGTGTTGAGTCACCTCGGCGAGCCCGAGCTGCGAAGCTTGCATCTGGAGTTGCCCCGCCTGCTGTTGCAAAGCGATCACTGCAGGGTCCGTGGGCACAGCCTGGCGGGCGAGGGCGTGGCGCCACCGCTCCAGAAAAACGGCAAGCTCCGCCGTCAGCCGCTTTTGGGCCTCGGCGTTCGCGCTGCTGTCACCGGCGGGATGGTGCACATCGATTGGATTAGCACAGCAGGGTCGAAAGCGAAGGTTTGCTCCATGGCTCGCCCCACTGTCTCCCCGAACGTCCCAAAGTTAGGCTTGACGCTAGCTTAACGATAGGGGGGGGGTGTATACTTCCTTACAGACGCGCATCCAATACGCCTCCGGCACTTTAGCTGCGGGGCGGCCCGGGCGAGGGGCGAGCGTTCTGGCGACGGCACCGTTAACAACCATGCTCACAATCGACATCGATAGCTTGCTAGCGCCAGTTTCGGCCGCGAACCCGACCGGTGACAATCTGGAGTACGACAGGGCCTTTCTAGAACTCGAGCGTGCGGCGCAACCGAAGCCTGACCAACAGATGGGCGGGACCATCATCCCGGGCGAGCCCATCAACCCCGCCGCCGTACACAAGCAAGCCGCGGAGCTCTTGCTCAAGACCAAAGACCTGCGCGTGGCGTGCTATCTCGTCCAAGCGCTGACGGTAGCGCGCGGCTTCGAGGGGTTCAGCGACGGGCTCGCCTTGGTTCACGGCATGCTCGAACGGTACTGGGCAAGCGTTCATCCTCAACTCGACCCCGAGGACAACGACGCGACGATGCGAGTCACCGCGCTTGCATGGCTCAACACCCCGGCGCTGGTAACCACCCTGCGCAACACCCCCATGTTCGTGTCTCGCGCGTTCGGTCCCATCGGGCTCCGCGAGCTGGCGATTGCCAGCGGCGAGCTGCCCCAGCCGACGCAGGGCCCCAAATACGAGCCGGCGCAGATCGACGCAGCCTTCCAGGAGTTGACGCTGGAGATCTTGAGCGCGTTCGATGGGGTGCTGAACCGGGGGACGACGCTGCTCCACGGGATCGAAGCGGCCTTCGATAAGCAGGCGAGCGCGTCGCCCGATTTTGCACCCGTCAAGCGCGTGCTGCAGCAAGCGACCAGCGCCTTCCGGCCGCGCATCGAAGCCTTGCAGCAGGAGATGGCCGAACGTGCAGCCGAGCAAGCAGCCGAGCAAGCAGCCGAAGCCGCGGCGAGTGACAGCCCCGCGCCCTCGCGCCGCGCCATCACCGGAGAAATCTCCTCGCGCGAGGATGTTCTCAAGATGCTCGACAAGATCTGCGCGTATTATGCGCGCTACGAACCTTCCAGCCCCCTGCCGTTGCTCTTGAAACGCTGCCGCCGTCTGGTTCCGATGTCATTCAAGGAGATCGTTGGTGATCTAGCTCCCGACGCACTTGCGAAAGTGGAGCTGATCACGGGAAAATCGGACGACTAGCAGTAGCTATTCGTCTCGCTACGAGGAGACCCCATGAGTAGTCAGAAGTTCATCGCAAGAAACCGCGCCCCCCGTGTTCAGATCGAATACGACGTCGAACTCTACGGAGCCGAGAAGAAGGTCGAGCTCCCCTTCGTGATGGGGGTATTCGCTGACTTGTCCGGCAACGCCGGCAAAGAGCTGCCACCCGTAGCCGATCGAAAGCTGCTCGAGTTTTCCGTGGACAACTTCGATGACCGCCTGAAGGCGATCGCGCCCAAGGTTCAGGTCGAGGTGCCCAACACGCTCACGAACCAAGGCAACATGAAAGTCGAGATGAGCTTCGAAAGCCTCGCAGATTTCGAGCCTGGCGCCGTCGCGCGCAAAGTCGAGCCGCTCAGGCAACTGCTCGAAGCGCGCATGCAGCTCGCGAACCTACTCACGTACATGGACGGCAAGAGCGGCGCAGAAGACCTGCTCGACAAGATCTTGCACGACCCTGGCTTGATGAAGTCATTGGCTGCCACGAAAAAACCTGAATCAGACAGCGAACAGAAACCGGAAACGGCGGAGTAAAGTAAATGGCCGAAGCAACGGAAAGCGCAGCGGAAGGCGCAACAGCGACCACGTTCGACTCGAACGATTTCGCGGCCCTGCTGCAGAAAGAATTCAAACCGCAAACCGACACCGCGAAGAGCGAGGTAGCGGCTGCGGTAACCACGCTCGCCGAGCAAGCTCTGGCGGCCAGTCAAGTCATCTCGAGTGACGTCACCGAGTCGATTCGCGCCATCATCGCCGAAATCGACTCACGGCTGAGCTCGCAGATCAATCAAATCATGCACCACGACGAGTTCCGGAAACTCGAGGGTGCTTGGCGTGGCCTGCATTACTTGTGCAACAACACCGAGACGGACTCGATGTTGAAGATTCGCGTCATGAACATCTCGAAGAAGGAGATGCACAAGACGCTGAAGCGCTTCAAGGGCGCCGCCTGGGACCAAAGTCCCATTTTCAAGCGCATCTACGAGGAAGAGTATGGCCAGCTCGGCGGTGAACCGTACGGATGCCTGATCGCGGATTATGCCTTCGATCACAGCCCTCCCGACGTCGAGGCTTTGGGAGAGCTCGGCAAGATCGCGTCTGCGGCTCACGCACCCGTGCTCACCTCGGCTGCGCCTTCACTGTTCCAAATGGAGGACTGGAACGAGCTCTCGAACCCCCGCGACGTGGCCAAGATCTTCTCTACGCCAGAATACGCGGCTTGGCGCTCGCTCCGAGAATCCGACGAATCGCGCTACATCGGGGTGGCGCTGCCTCGGTTCTTGGCACGGCAACCCTACGGTGCGAAATCGAACCCCGTCGCAGAGTTCGACTTCGAAGAGGATACGAGCGGTAACGACACCAAGAAATTCACCTGGGCCAACTCTGCGTATGCCATGGGCGTGAACATCACCCGCTCGCACAAGTTGTACGGTTGGTGCTCGCGCATCCGCGGCATCGAGTCCGGGGGCGCTGTCCAAGGCTTGCCCACGCACACCTTCCCGACCGACGACGGCGGTGTGGACATGACCTGTCCGACCGAGATCGGCATCAGTGATAGGCGCGAGGCCGAACTCGCCAAAGCGGGGTTCATGCCGTTGATCCACAAGAAGAACACCGACCTTGCCGCGTTCATCGGCGCCCAGTCCCTGCACAACCCTGCGGCCTTCGACGATCCGGACGCTACCGCGAACGCCAACCTGGCGTCCCGCCTGCCATACCTATTCGCGACGTGCCGCTTCGCGCACTATCTGAAGTGCATCGTGCGCGACAAGGTCGGTTCATTCAAGGAAGAGAAGGACATGCAGGCTTGGCTCCAGAAATGGATCATGTCCTACGTGGATGGCGACCCGTTGCATTCCGCCGAAACAACCAAGGCTCGCAAGCCGCTGGCCGCTGCGCAGGTGGTCGTCGAAGCGGACGAAAGCAACCCCGGTTACTACTCGTCCAAGTTCTTCTTGCGGCCCCACTACCAACTCGAAGGCCTGACAGTCTCGCTACGTCTGGTCTCGAAACTACCTTCGGCTAAGTAACGCTCCCGCGGAGAGTCGGGCTGGCGTGAACGCTGGCCCGCACCTTCCAACGGTTCGGTCCATCCATGGAAAACCTAAAAGAGCGTCTACAACCCTCGTTGTTGGATCGGCTCACGGACGACGAACCGGACAAGCCGGTCGAATCGCGAACGAAACGCGTGCTTTCGACGGCACGTCTTCGCGAGAGCATTCGGCGCGACCTCGCCTGGCTCTTGAACACTACGAACCTCGCCAGCGTGCGCGATCTGAGTTCGTTTCCCGACGTTGCCGACTCCACACTGAACTACGGCGTGCCGGACCTCGCTGGTCGGACCAAATCCACCGTCAAGCACGAAGAGATCGAGCGCGTGATTCGACACGCCATCTGGAAGTACGAGCCCCGCCTGATTCGTCGGAGCGTTCAGGTCAAGTTGGTGGGGGAGCCCTCAGGTATCAAGTTCAACAATATGTGCTTCATCATCGAGGCCGAGCTGTGGGCGCAGCCCATACCGCTCAGGCTGTTTCTCAAGACGGAGCTCGACCTCGAATCTGGAGACGCGCGGGTCACCGAGCTCGGCGGTGAATCGAGCTGAATGGACCCGCGTCTTCTCACTTATTACAATCGCGAGCTGGGTTACCTGCGCGAGCTCGGCGGAGAGTTCGCCAAGCAGTTTCCGAAAATCGCCGGTCGCCTCGGGCTCGAGACCTTCGAGTGCGCGGACCCTTACGTCGAGCGCCTGCTCGAGGGGTTCGCGTTTCTTGCTGCACGCGTGCAGCTGAAGATCGACGCCGAGTTCCCACGCTTCACCGAGCAACTGCTCGACATGGTGTACCCGCACTACCTCGCACCCACGCCGTCGATGACGGTGGTGCAACTGGTGCCGGACGCCGCCCAGGGAATCCTGAGCGATGGCTTCGTGGTGCCCCGCGGCACCTTCTTGCGGAGTAATATCGGCAAAGGGGAGCAGACCCCGTGCACGTATCGCACTGGGCACGAGCTCGCCTTGTGGCCCATCGAGATCGCTTCGGTCTCGCACTCGAGCTACATCGGCGAACTCGGTGACATCGATCTTCGGACGCCGCGGCGAGTCAAAGGCGTGCTCCGAATCCGGCTGCGCACGACCGGTGGCATCACGTTCAATCAGCTCTCGCTCGATCGGCTGCCCTTCTTTCTCCACGGCCCAGATACGGTGGCCATGCGCCTCTACGAGTTGTTCCACGCGGGCCCGATGGCGGCGGTCGTGCGACAACCGGGGGCCAATTGGCGCGAATTGATCCGTGTCGATCCGGTGCGTGCCCCCGGGTTCGACGACGACGAAGCGCTGTTACCCTTTTCGGCCCGCTCCTTTCAAGGCTATCGGCTGCTGCAGGAGTATTTTGCCGCGCCGAAACGTTTCTTGTTCGCAGAGCTCATGGGGCTGTCCAAGGGCGTACGCCGCTGCGACGGTACCGAGCTCGACATCGCGATTCTACTCGACCGCCATGACGGCGAGATCGAAACCACGCTGGCACCGGAACATTTGTGCCTATTCTGCACGCCCGCCGTAAATCTGTTCCCGCACAAGGCAGATCGAATTCACCTTTCGGACAACGCCTTCGAGTTCCATGTCGTGCCCGATCGTACGCGCCCCACCGATCTCGAGGTGCATACGGTGACCAACGTCGAGGGCTTCGGCTCCGGGGTGGAAGAGCGCCGCGAGTTCGCACCGCTGTACGCGCGAAGCGAGCGCATGGTGGCGGACGAGAAGAGCGCCTACTACACCGTGCATCGGCGCGCCACGGTCGCGCACAGCCGCCAGCGCCGCACTGGTGCTCGCTCTTCTTACGTGGGTAGCGAGACCTTCTTGTCGCTAGTGGACGGTGAGGATGGTCCGTTTCGATCGCAGCTGCGCCAGCTAGCGGTCGACACGTTGTGCACTAATCGAGACCTGTCTTTGTACATGCCGCGCGGTGGTCCGCGCACCGACTTCCACCTCGAGAGCGGCGCGCCGGTGACCGCAGTGCGCTGTCTGCTCGACCCCACCCCACCGCGACCCTCGCACGCTTGGGGACGCACGAGTTGGCGCTTGGTGAGCCACCTGTCACTGAACTACCTGTCGCTCACGAACTCGGGTGACGGCTCCGGCGCCGCGGGACTGCGTGGCCTGCTACATCTGTACGGTCACTTGGCGGACGTCGCACAGCGCCGTCAGATCGACGGAGTGCAGTCGGTGGCCAGCGCGCCGATCACCCGACGCATTCCCATTCCAGGCCCCGCCAGCTTCGGTCGCGGTCTCGAAATCACGGTACATTGCGACGAAACTGCCTTCGAGGGTACCAGCGCCTTTCTGCTAGGCGCCGTCCTCGAACGTTTCTTCGCAAAGTACGTCTCAATCAACTCGTTCACTTCTACGGTTTTACGCAGCGCGCAGCGTGGGGAGATCATGCGATGGCCGGCGAGAATTGGAGGGCGTTCGATCGGGTGAACCTGTTTCACGCGCTCCACGCCCATCCCACCTCCTTCGATTTTCACGCCGTGATGCGGCGGCTCGAGAGCCTCTCTCGACACCTCCCGCGCTGGGGCGAAGCGTTGCGCCCAGCGGATGAACCCGTGCGGCTGGGACAGGAGCCATCGTTAGCGTTTCAATCTTCGATGGTGTCGGCCTTCGACCTGCCGACGGACACCAAGCCGGCCCGCCTGTGGGTGACCTTCTTGGGGCTGCTGGGCGCCAACGGCCCGTTGCCCCTGCACTTGACCGAATACGTACGGGGGCGCATCCGCCACAGCGGAGACCCGACGCTTGCCGCATTTCTGAACATCTTCAATCATCGGATGCTGGCCCTGTTCCATCGAGCGTGGAGCATGGCGCGCTCGACCGTCGCGCTCGACCGACCCGAGAACAATCCCTTCGACACGTACATGGGCGCGCTGATGGGGCTCGGGCAATCCGAACTCAAGCATAGAGACTCGGTACCCGATGCGGCGAAGCTGTTCTACGCAGGGCGCTTCTCGCCGTCGGCGCGAAACGCGGAAGGCCTGCAGGCCCTGCTCCTCGACTACTTCGGATATCCGGTACAGGTCGAGCAATTCGTGGGTGAGTGGCTCGAGCTCCCCGAAGAAAGTCAGTGGCGACTCGGTTGGTCCGCCGAGGTCTCGACCTTGCGCTTTTCTACCGTGCTCGGCCGGCGCGTCTGGCGCTGCGACCACAAGTTCCGCCTGGTTCTCGGACCGCTCGACTCGGACGCTTTCCGCTCGTTCTTGCCTGGCAACGAGAGACTGCAGCACCTCACCGACTTCGTTCGCGCCTACACGGGCGACGAGTACGAGTGGGATCTCCGCCTGACCTTGGCCGAGAACGCGAGCCGTCAGGTCAAGCTGAACCGCGGAGATCGGCTCGGCCTGTGGACGCAACTGGGCAAGAACGCCAGGGGCGCTCGGCGCGATGACGTCATCATTCACCCCGCATCGCATCAAACCCAAAGGAGCTCGCGGAAGGCATCATGACCGAAATCAATCGAACCACGCTGTTCAACAAGCTGAACGAGCTCGGCTACAAGAGCATCGAAAGCGCGACACTGTTCTGCAAGATGCGGGGCAATCCCTACGTCGAGCTGGTACATTGGCTGCACCAGATCCTCCAGCAATCGGACTCGGATCTGCACCGCCTGCTGCGCCATTTCGACGTGGACTCGGCGAAGCTGGCCAAGGATCTGACGACGGCGCTCGATCGCCTCCCGCGAGGCGCCACCTCGATCTCGGATCTTTCCATCCATGTCGAAGAGTCCGTCGAACGCGGCTGGGTCTACGGCTCCCTGATGTTCGGTGCGACCCGCGTGCGAACCGGGCACCTCGTGATCGGCTGGCTCAAGACACCGAGCTTGAGGAATGCGCTCGGCGCAATCTCGAAAGAGTTTTCGAAGCTGAAGGCCGATACGGTCGCGGACGACTTCGTGCGCCTCACCGACGGTTCGCCCGAAGCACTGGCAGAGAGCGCCAACGTGGCCGGCGCCAAGGACGGCTCGAGCATGGCGCCCGCCGTGATGGGTAAGCAGGAAGCGCTCGCGAAGTTCTCCGTGGATCTCACCGAGCGAGCGAAGCAAGGCGCCATGGATCCGATCCTGGGGCGAGACGACGAAATTCGCCAGATCATCCACGTGCTGCAGCGCCGTCGCCAGAACAACCCCATCTTGACGGGTGAAGCAGGCGTTGGAAAAACGGCTGTGGTCGAAGGCTTGGCCCAGCGCATCGCCAGCGGCGACGTGCCACCCGCCCTGAAGAACGTACGCCTGCGCACGCTCGACGTGGGCCTGTTGCAAGCGGGCGCCAGCATGAAGGGCGAATTCGAGAACCGCCTGCGCCAAGTCATCGAAGAGGTGCAAAGCTCGAGCGAGCCGATCGTGCTGTTCATCGACGAAGCGCACACGCTGGTCGGCGCCGGCGGTGCTCAGGGGACGGGCGATGCCGCGAACCTACTGAAACCAGCGTTGGCTCGCGGCTCGCTTCGTACCATCGCGGCCACCACCTGGGCGGAGTACAAGAAGCACATCGAGAACGACCCCGCGCTCACGCGCCGATTTCAGGTGGTCAAGGTCGAAGAGCCGAGCGAAGAGAAGGCCTTGCTCATGATGCGCGGCATCGCTTCTGCGCTCGAGCAACATCACCGCGTGCAGCTGCTCGACGAGGCGCTCGACGCAAGCGTGAAGCTCTCGAAGCGCTACATCCCCGATCGCCAGCTCCCCGACAAGTCGGTCAGCCTGCTCGACACCGCTTGCGCGCGTGTTGCCATCAGTCAGCACGCCGTCCCGCCGGAAGTGGAGCACAGCCGGCGCCGGATCGAGGCCCTCGAAGCCGAGCTCGCGATCATCGGACGCGAGCGCAGCATCGGTATCGACGTAGGCACACGCAGCGAAGACGTCGAAGCATCCCTAGCCACCGAGCGCGAGACGTACCGCACGGTGGAGGCCAAGTGGCAATCCGAGAAAGCGTTGGTCGATCGCATGCTCGCGTTGCGTGCCGAGCTCCGAGCACCGGGTGAGTCTCAAGACGACTCGCTGCGCGAGCAACGGCTGTTCGAGCTGAAAGGTCTCGAAGCCGAGCTGGCGCAGTTGCAGGGCGACGATCCGCTGATCTTCCCCACGGTGGACGCCCAAGCCGTAGCGGCGGTGGTGGCCGAATGGACCGGCATCCCCACGGGTCGCATGGTGAAGAACGAGATCGAGACCGTGCTGAAGCTGGCAGATCACCTCGGAAAGCGCGTGATAGGCCAAGGACACGCCCTCGAGATGATCGCGCGGCGCGTCGAAACGGCGCGTGCTGGGCTCGAGAACCCCAATAAGCCCATCGGGGTATTCATGTTGGCGGGCCCGTCGGGCGTGGGAAAGACGGAAACCGCGCTAGCGCTTGCAGAAGCGCTGTACGGCGGCGAGCAAAACGTCATCACGATCAACATGAGCGAGTTCCAAGAGGCGCACACGGTGTCGACGCTGAAGGGGGCTCCACCCGGCTACGTCGGCTATGGTGAAGGGGGTGTGCTCACCGAAGCCGTTCGACGGCGGCCCTACAGTGTGGTCCTGCTCGACGAGATCGAGAAAGCCCACTCCGACGTGCACGAGCTGTTCTTCCAAGTCTTCGACAAGGGCTTCATGGAAGACGGCCAGGGAACTCGTGTCGACTTCAAGAACACCATCGTGCTGCTCACATCCAACGTCGGCAGCGAGGTGATCGCGAAGCTCTGCGAGGGGAGTTCGAAACCCGACCCGAACATGGTGACCGAAGCCCTCCGCGGGCCCCTCCTCCAGGTATTCCCGGCGGCCCTGCTCGGCCGCATGGTGGTGATTCCGTACTTCGCGTTGAGTGACGAGATGCTCGGCAACATCGTGCGTTTGCAACTCGACCGTGTCAAACAGCGCGTGCAGGCACGCTACTCGGTCCCGTTCAGTTACGACGAAGCCGTGGTCCAGCTGATCTCCAGTCGTTGTACGGAGCTCGAGAGCGGCGGTCGCGCCATCGACGCGGTGCTCACCAATTCGCTGCTACCCGAGCTCAGCCGCGAGCTCTTGCTACGCACCCTCTCCGGCAACCCGGTGGAGCGGGTGCGAGTCGGTGTGTCCGGCGCGAAGTTCGAGTACGGCTTCTAGACCGCGGTCGAAGTCACGCACCCGAAAGCCCGAGCGCGTCGGCGTTTCTTGCACCCGCTTCGCGAAGAGTTGCCGATCTTGGCAACCTGCTGGTATTGCGCCAACATTGGATTTTCCGGCTGACCCCTCGGCAGATCCGGGACTTCCAACGAGCCAGCTTTTCGTCCGGCAATGCTCAGCCAGCACGTCATCCTCCGAATCCTCAACGGTCGCACGCAGCTTCCCACGCGTACCTTCACGCGCGGTGAGCCCATCCCACAGTTCTCCGTCGGCTCCCGAGGCGACTGGATCGTCTCGGGGACAGGCGTCGCCAGCTTCCATGTGCTGTTGATGTTCGACGGCGAGCACGTGTTCGCCGCCAGCGCCGACCCAGCGACGGCGCCGGTCTACCTGAAGGGTTCACCCATCGGGAACACCTGGCACGCTGTCACCCCATCCACCGAGCTCCGCTTCGGAGACGCGAGCCTGGTCGTAGCTCGTGAAGCAAGTATCGCCCCGCCAGCAGGCGCTTCGCCGCCACGGCCGCCCAAACCCGAGCAACGCGACGAGCCCTTGCCTCCGGTGACAGTGAGGCAGGCTCCGGTCACCGCGAAGCACACCGGACCAGGGAACACCCAGTTCTTCGAGAACCTGAAGGCCCAGGTGGAACCCGCAGCGGGGAGTGCACCGCCAGCGCCCGCCGCGAGTGCCGACGCCATGATGGCTGCCATCGCGCCGACCCTCGCGCGACAGCCGCCCACGTTTCCGATGCAGCCACCGGTGGCACCCATGCCACCGTCGGCCGCGTTGCAGTCGACAGGACTGCAACCAACAGGGCCGCGGTCGACAGGACTGCAGTCGACAGGACTGCCGCAGTCCGCCGCACCGCCACCGCTGATCAGCTCGCCGCAGCCGTGGCAGCCAGCGCCGCCGCCGGTGTTTTCGGCCGACTCGCTGCCCACCGCGTTTTCGCCGCAGTATCCGGGAGACACGCCGCCCGGCAACCGGCCCCACGTCCCCAGCCCACCCGGCGGTCAT
>JAICQQ010000192.1 GCA_025937785.1 Polyangiaceae bacterium | reverse complement strand
GCGCTCGACATCATCGAGCGAGAGCGCCCGGACGCGGCGTTGATCGATATCGGGCTTCCGTCGATGAACGGCTATGAAGTCGCCCGGAAGGTGCGCAGCCACCCCGAACTCGCTGCCGTGTACCTGGTCGCGTTGACCGGGTACGGCACGCACGATGACGTGCGCGCGGCGCACGACGCCGGCTTCGACCACCACATGACCAAACCGGCCGATCCCGAGACCATTCAGCGGGTACTCCAGAACATCGGCCCCACGCAGCGAGCCAGCGGGGCTTAGCCGCGAGCGCTACTCACAGGAAGCAAGCAGCTCGGACAGCTTTTCGGGCATCAGTGGCTTGACCACGAAGTCGTCGAAACCAGCTGATTCGGCGCGTGCGCGGGAAGCCGTATCGGAGTAGCCCGTGAGCGCCACTAGGCGCACGCGCTCGCCGCCGGGAACCGCGCGCAGCCGCTTGGCCACCTCGAAACCGTCAGCGTCCGATAGTCCGATGTCGATGAACGCGAGGTTGGGCAGACAGCGTTCAGCGGACTCGATCGCGGCTTGGGCGGTGGCGGCGCCGACCGCCCGATGTCCATAGAGAGCCGTGAGCTCGCTCAGCATATCGCGCGAATCGTCGTCATCCTCGACGATCAGCACGTCGAGCGCGCGGCGGTTTTGCGTTGGTTCTCCCATTGAACGGGGGCATCTTAGCAACGTTCCGACGCAGCTCCCGACAAAACGCCCACCGGCCGCAGAGCCACTCGCCGGCGCCGCAAGAGTCAGATCTGCCGGAGCCGCGAGACAAATTGCCTCGCCGGGCGACACTGCAGGAAAACTGCGGGTTTTTGGGCGCAAGGCGTGCTGGTGAAGGGGCTCAAGCGACGTAGACGGTTTTGATATTGACGAACTCCCGAATCCCGAACTCGCCGAGTTCGCGCCCGTAACCCGATTCGCGGACCCCGCCGAATGGCAGCCGAGGGTCCGAGCGCACGTGGGTGTTCACGAAACAGCTCCCCGCCCGCAGGCGATCGCGAGCGATCCGCTCGCCGCGGTCGCGATCTCGGGTGAACACTGCGGCGCCGAGTCCGAACCGTGAATCGTTCGCAATCTCGAGCGCGTGTTCTTCGTCCCTCGCCTCGATGATGGCAGCCACGGGTCCGAAGAGCTCCTCGTCGTAAGCGGGCATGCCGGGAAGGACGTTGCCGAGCACGGTCGCGGGATACCAGGCCCCTGGTCCCGCGGGGACCTCGCCCCCCAGGCGTACCGCGGCGCCGAGCGCGACGCTCTTCTGCACCTGCGCGTGCAGCTCATCGCGCAGATCGGTGCGCGCCATGGGACCGATTTCCGTCGCGAGCATTCGTGGATCGCCCTGCCGTGCAGCGCGCATCAGCGCCACGACGCGCTCCTCGAACTCCGCCAGGCGCTCCCGCACCACGACGAAGCGTTTGGCGGCGATGCAGCTCTGACCCGTGTTGATCAGCCGGCTCTGAACGCACGAGCGGCTCGCCGCTTCGATATCGGCATCCCCGAGCACCACGTAGGCGTCCGACCCACCGAGCTCGAGGACCGTCTTCTTCAAGTGCTGGCCCGCCCGGGCCGCGACCTCGCGACCCGCCCGGGTGCTGCCCGTAAGGGTCACCGCGGCGACGTGCTCGTCGCCGATCAGGTGCAGAGCGCCATCACTGTTCAAGAATAGCGCGGCAAACAGCCCCTCCGGGAACTGCGCCTGGCGAAACGCCTGCTCCGCCGCCGCGGCGCAGCCACACACGTTCGACGCATGTTTGAGCAGTACGGCGTTGCCCGCCAACAGCGCGGGAACCGCCGCGCGGAAGACCTGCCAGAACGGGAAGTTCCAGGGCATGATCGCCAGCACGACGCCGAGCGGCTCGAACGCCACGTAGCTCGTGGTGGCTTCCGTGGGCACGCCTCCGGCGCGCAAGAAGTCGGGACCCCGGTCCGCATAGTAGCGGCAGAGCGTGGCGCATTTTTCGACCTCGCTGCGACCTTCGCGGATGGGTTTGCCCATCTCGCGGGCCATCAGGTAAGCCCAGTCGCTGGTGTGATCGAGCAGGACGCGCTCGAGACGAAGCAGTAGCGCCGCGCGCTCTCCAAGCCCGAGCTGACGCCACTCGTCGGCGACATCGCGAGCCCGCGCGGCAATGTCGCGTGCCGCGTCGAGCGTGTGTTCGTCGTAATGCTGGATCGGTTCGCTGGTGGCGGGATTGATGCTTTGCATGGCTCTCGCTAGGAGGTTCGCGCCTTTGGTTGCCCCAGAGGCTCGCCGTCGACGGCACGCCGAACTGGCACGATTTCGTCGGGCTTCGGCGCTTCCGGTTGGATGGTCACGTGCGTGAGGCCGTGCTCGAGCCGGAGCGCCTCCGCCACGTCGCGGCACACGTCGGCGCCGTGAAAATCGCGACGCAGCACCACGTGAGCCGAGAGCGTGTCGAACCCTTCGGAGATGCGCCACACGTGCAGATCGTGCACCTCGGCAACCCCCGCGCACGCCAGGATCGTGCGGCGTAAAGCCTGAACCGGTAGGTGCTTCGGCGCAGACTCGAGCAGCACGTCGGTCGTCTCTTGCAGGATGCGAAAACCGCTGACCGCGACCAGCGCAGCGATGCCCGCGGAAAGGACCGCGTCGGCGCGCAACCAGCCGAGGTAGAGCACCGAAATACCCGCAGCGATCGCGGCAGCCGATCCGAGCGCGTCGAACAAGACGTGAGCAAACGCCGCCCGCACGTTGATGTTGTCGCGACGCCCGCCCATCAGCATGAGCGCCACCGAAAGGTTGACGAACAGGCCGAGTATGGCCGTTTTCAGCATGAGCGACCCCTCGATCGCCACCGGTGCGAACCAGCGTTCGACCGCCTCCTTCAGTACCAGAACGGCGATCACCGCCAACCCGATACCGTTGACGAAGGCAGCCAGTACTTCGGCGCGGCGATAGCCGTAGGTGCTGCGTTCACCCCGAGGCCGCGCGGCGATCACCTGTGCGATGAGGGCCAAGAGCAGCGCGCCGGCGTCCGCCAGCATGTGCCCGGCATCTGCCAGGAGCGCCAGGCTGTTCGTGAGAAAGCCCACGACCGCCTCGACGACCATGAAACTGGCAGTGAGCGCTAAGGCCAGCGTGAGGGCGCGCCGAGAGGCATGGCCGGACCCGTGGCCGTGACCGCCGTGGCCGTGACCGCCGTGGCCATGGCCACCGTGGCCGTGACCGCCCGCCGTCTCACCCGAGGCCGGGCGGTCGCCGGAAGCGCTCCGTCGGCGCGGGTGGATCGAGATGGCCTTGGGGTGGCTCACGCCGCACAATCTACCATCACCTCGGCAGCGACACTGGAGTTTCATTAGCGACCCCGCCCGTGTGGACCCCACAAAAACGCGGTTGCTTCCCTCAACCTGGCCTCACTGGGCTGCAAAACCAGCGGATTGTACGTGTCTCCGCGAGCGCCCGCGTGAGGCAAGGCTGTCCACCAGGGGCGCTGATGCACACCGCGTTTCTCTGGTTTCTGCTTGTTTCCGGGGAGTGACGGCCCTGGCACGGCCGATGCACTCACTGGCAGCCAGTGGCGGCGGTCTGGGAGAACCTGCAAGCTGGCGCGCTACGGGCTCAGTCACCCGCGACGGGTACTGGAGCCGGTCGTGCGCGCGTGCACGTGCCCCCCCTTTCAGATCTGGCTGCCGTCACACGGAGAACGAACCAAGGAGAAGACTCCCATGAATGGAAAGAACCTGCTACGTGGAGCGATTGCACTGACCATACCTTCCCTGTTCTTCGCATGCACGCGCAGTGCGGCCGACCGCGAGGAGACGGCGCGCGAAGAGGCTGCAGAGGCGCGCGAGGAAACGGCGGAGGCGCAACAAGCAGCTGCCGAGGCTCGGACCGCGGCGGAGCGTGAGCGGCGAGAGAAGCTCGAGGAGAAGCGCACCGACCCGAAGATTCAGCCCAATCAGCCGGAATCCGACGAGCCGTCGACCAATGCGGCCAACGCCGTCAAAGGCCTAGCAGCCGACAGCATTCGGCTCATCACGGAAGCGCGGTGCATGCGCGAAGAAAAGTGCGGCCATGTGGGTGCGGGGCAGGAGTATGCCTCGATCAGTGTTTGCCAGCAGAAGATTGGCGCCGACTGGCAGAACGAGTTGAACAGCTACGATTGCCCCGGAGGCATCGTCGTCAAGGAGCTCAACGAATGCCTCGATGAGATCAAGAACGAAGACTGCAAGTCTCCGTTCGATACCTTGGGTAGAATCGTGGCCTGCCGCTCCAGCGACATCTGCAAAGCAGTAGAATAACCTTCCAGCGTGAGGGCCACCGGTGTTCGGCGGCCCTCACAAAAGCCTGGATCCAACGCGGCCGCGCCCGACGAAACGAGCGCGGCCTCGCTGCGTTCGCCCGTCCGCAAGTCGAAGCCCACGACGCGGGGGGCAATGCGCGCCTCGGCGCCCGCCTGACACAAGAACACGGCGTGCTCCGAGAGCGCGACGTCCACGACGCGCTCGAGCACGCGAGACATGCGCGGCGTCGCGACCGTACCATCGCGGAGATCGACGCGAAATCTGACATCTCGAGTCGGCCCGACCACGAACAACACCGACGCGCGATCGGCGCCATTCACGGCGCTACGAGTGAAGAGTGAGGGCGGGGGCGGCTCCCTGGCAGCCGGGCTTTGCGTGATGCCGAGGCGTGGGGGGCGCGCTGACTTCGTCGACAACGTCGCTGCGACCAGGCTCACCAGGAGGGAAGCGGCGGTTACCCAGCACACCCAGCGCCCCGCCTGGGTGAGAATAGGGGAAAGCATGAGCGGCCCCATAAGCAAGAAGTCCACCAATCAGCGGCCGGCGGAGCGACGTCGAGATCCGGCAAGATCCCGCTAAGCAGCACGAGCGCCTGGGAGGGCGCCCGTGCCATACTGCCTCACTGAGTCAGCTTGCGCCGCTCAGCCACTTTTCGGGATTCAGTGATTCAGACCGACATTCGACGGCATTTCGGCGCGCAATGGCTTCCGCGCCGAGGCCGGCGGGGGTGCGTCGCCCAGCGGGCGGGTCTTCGCGTCCTCGGCATCAGGATCGCTATCAGTATCCGCGTCGGAGTCGGCATCGACATCGACCGCCCGGGCAGCGATGATGGGATGGGGCGTGAGGCGCTGGGGCTCGGGCGTGGCGGGCTCTGAGACGAACTCCGGATCGCGCATCGATTCCACCTCGCCGGGATCGATCTCTTCGATCCCGGACAGGTCAGTCGCAGGCTGGGAAGCGAGCGCTGCTTGTGCTTGCGCGGAAGCGTAGATCGGAGGTCGAGAGACGCTCGCGAACAGGGCGAGGCCTAGTGCCGTCAGCGCCACGGTGAGGCCCAGGGCGACCAGCCATGCGGGCAACCACAGGGCCAGCAGCAGCACCACCGTCATGAGCAGGCAGATGCCTGCGAGTACGAACAGCACAGCCCCCACCAGCCGGGCCTGTATGTCGAGTTTCCAGCGGTCGCTCGGCAACCCCACGCCCCCGCTGTAAGCTCGCAGCACGGCCACTGGATCCGGCGGCATTGGTTCGACTGGATTGGATTGGACGAAGTGAGCTCGATTGTCGTGGAAACGCGATGGTTGCATGGTTGATTCCTCGTTTCGTTCCTTCAAACGAAGCGAAGACCGTGCCAAGCGTCCTAACCGCGCTGGCGTTCCAGGCGACGCAGAATGCGCCGATGCTCGTCGACGAGCCCCTTGTCGCGGAAGACGAAGATCAGCACGGCTCCGCTGACGAATCCTCCAACATGGGCCCAGAAGGCAACGCCACCCTCCGATCCCCCGAGCTGCGGCAGACCGCCCAACAGCTGCAGGGCGAACCAATAACCCAGCATCAGGTACGCGGGGATCTGCACGGTGGTGACGAAAAACCCCAGAAAGACGAGCAGGGTGACCGCGACGCGCGGGTAGAGCACCACGTAAGCTCCCATCACGCCGCCGATCGCGCCGGACGCTCCGACCATGGGCACGGTGCTGCTGGGATCGATGAAGACCTGAGCAAAAGCAGCACCGAGCCCACAGCACAGATAGAAGACCAGGAAACGAAAGCGTCCCATCGAATCTTCGACGTTGTTGCCAAAAATCCAGAGGAACCACATGTTCCCGATCAGATGAAACCAGCCCCCATGCATGAACATGGAAGTGAAGGCGGTGTGCCAAGCGTCGCCAGGCTCTACCCGACAGATCAGATTACGCCCCACCGGAACCAGCTCGAGATCCGGCGATCCCACGACTTCAGCGGGGATCAGCCCGAAGGAACAGATCGAAGCTGCGAGCGCGCGTTCTGAACCGGCGCCCTGAAGCAAAAACCAAGCGAGGGTCGTTAAGCCGATGAGCGAGAGAGTGACCGCGGGGCGACGCAGAGTCGGGTTTTCGTCGTGGATGGGAAACATCTGTCGCGGGGGCGATCACTCGAGCGCAGGCAGTCGCGGTACCAATGTGCGTGCTCGAGAGCCGATTCGCAACCCCAACGTGGTGCCGAGCTCCGACGCCGCCCCACTGGCGTCACTTCTCCGGGACGCCCTTCGCGGGTGCTCGCCCCTTTTCTTCGGCCGCTTCCAGCTCCGCGCGCTCTTCGGGTGACTCCAGCGCTTCTTTGGCGCGTTTGGCGGCGCGCTTGCTCTGCTCGCTGCCGGCGGTCTTCTGCACGGCTCGTTGATACTCCCGACCGGCTTTATAGTTGCCCTCGCCGTACTCGGCCGAGTCCTTCGCATCGCTAGGTCGCTCTTTGGTGTCCATTGGGGGAATCTCCTTCACGAGTACCCTCGTAATGCATTCCGAGTGCCAACCGGGGGGAGCTCGCAACTAGCAAGAAATAGCGGTGTACTGTGAATCGGAGGGGCCAGGGGCGTGGCGGCTTTCCCCGATGGGACAACGCCGCGACCCCGCGCAGGCGTCTGGCGTCGAGCTTGCATTGCTTCCGGCAATGACCACTCAACTCGAGAGAATCAGCGCCGGTCTCTGCGCCACGCTCCTGACGGTCAGCGTTTGCGCCGGCGCCTCACCGCCGCTCGGTGCCGAAGGCGCGAGCGAGATCGACCCCCACGCCGCGACGCCTGCGTGCATCCGCGTTCGAGCGGAAGCCCGACGAGGAGCCGGCGGCTACGAACACTGGGTCTACATCGACAGCGATTGCGATCTGGCCGCCGCGTGCGACGTTTCTACTGACGTGCATCCGGAATCGATGACCGTGACGGTGCAACCGCGCAGCACGGGGAGCGTGCTCACGGCCAGCGACGCTTCCAGCAACGAGTTCACTCCGTACGTGACCTGCCAGCTCGGACCGCCCGGCTGAGCTACGGGCGCGTCAATAGCGGTGGCGCCAGATCAGATCGAGACTCGACCCACCTTCGTCTCCGACTTGTGCGGACAGGGACCAACGCGTGAACAGGCGCAGATCGACGGTCAGAAACGTGCGATCGGGGCTCTGCCCGGGCGGCGCCTCACCGATGGCCTGGGTCACACGAGCGGTGACGCTCGGCGTGACTTGGAGGACCAGCTCCGGCCGGGCTTCCCCCGTGCTCGTGTCGACCCGCGTGCTGAGATCCAGACTGCTGAAATCCGAGAGCGCGCGGTTCAGACCCTTGGCGACGGTACCTCCAGCGAGGCCGACGGCGGTCGCTGCCTCGTCCTGCTTGCGCGCCCCGAAGGTCCCGCCTGGTGTCCCGAACATCACGAGACCGAGGATTTCGTCCTGCGTCAACGGGGGCTCCGAGCGCAACCTGAGTTGACCTTCAGCAACGGTGCCCGAGTACTCCGCGTACACGGTGTACTCGGCCGGAGAGTCCCAGCGCGCCGTTGCAGTCACCACCCCGTGGTCGACTTCGGAGCGATCGAACGTGATCGAGCCGCGCTCGATCTTGAACTCTTTGCCTCGCACGTCGATCGTGCCGCCGGTAAGGTCGATCTGCCCTTCGAGGCGCGTTCTACGGCCGATGCGCGCCTTCAGCTCACCCTCGAGCCCGATGGCGATCCCGGGGCCTTTTCGAACTTCGACGTCGCCGAGCTTCACGGCGATCAGCCAGCGCTCTGGACCCCCGGTAGGCTCGGGTTCGATGGGCTGGAGCGGGATGTCGACGAACTTGCCCGCGCGCGTCCTGTGACCCACCTCCACGTGGGCCGCTGGCTCCAAACTCTGGACGCCGGGCGGAGAAACATCCGGCAGTTCGAGGTGGAACCGCGCCACATCCACGTCGAGCCGCTGGCGGCGTTCACCCCTTTGCCGATACTCCACAGAGGCACGCCCCCAGGCGTCTCCCAACGTGACACCGCGTACGGTCAGTGGGATCTTGTCGCGCTCGGGGATGTCGACGCTGGCCTGGGCGGAGTGCAAAGCAAGTCCATCGAGCGTCGCCGAACCGCGCGCGCGCAGCCTGCCGGTCAGCCCGCGAGCGTCGAAGCGGCTCAGCAGGATGCGATTTTGCGCGAGCTTTACCCGAGCTTCGATCGAGTGCAGGGTTTGCCCCAGCGCCGGTAGCTGGGCAGCGCCGCGCGAAATCTCGACGCGCCCGCGCAGCTTGGGATCGTCGCGGGACAGCTCGCCGCTGACGTCGGCGTTCAGAAATCCTTCGAGACCGCTGACGGCCCCGGATGCCAGCGGAGCGAGGCTCTTCAATTGAAACTGCTTGGCTCGCAACCTGGCCCGGAGCCGCGGGCTTCGAGGGGCGTTTTCGGCCATGGGCGTCCAGCCAACGAGGGCGGCGTCGATGCTGCCCAGCGCTCTGCCTTCCGCGCGAAAAGAGGCGTCGAGCCAACCCTTGCGCAGGTTCGCCCGCAGCCGCAACTGGTCGGCGGCGATCTGGGCAACACTGAAGTCAGTGCTCGCGAGCTCGAGCTGCCCTTGCCAGTCGGTGTCCGTCCGTTCCACGTCGAAGTCGCCCGTCACGTGGCCAGCCAAACGCTGGCTCGTGACCAGGGGGATAGCCGCCACGGGAAAGCGGTCGAGGCGACCGCGCAGACTCGCCGTCAGGTCCTCGCGCCCATGCACCCAACGACCGATCGCGTCACCATTCCACTGGGCGTGAGCCTCGGCGACGCGGCGATCGTTCGCAACTACCCCTACCCGCGCCGTACCGCCATCCGTTCGATAGTCCCCCGACGTGGTCAAGTCGAGGTCTTCACGCGCCTCGTCGGGGGGGCCGAAGTCCTCGAGCCGAGCCATCCATCGAACCCGCGGGTTCTGGAGCTTCCCGCTAGCGTGCACGCTGACCGACGCGGTTCCCTCGATGCCGCTCAACTGCATCTGTGACGGCCACTCGGAAAGCTTGCGCGGCAAGAGCCACACATGAGCCGTGGCTTCGGCGCGCTGCCAGAGCGCAGGCCAGTGAACCAGCGGCAGGCCCGCTGCCTCGCCGGGCCAGCGCGCCTGTGTCTGCAGCGCAGCAAGTTTGCCTTTGGCGTCCTCGAACGCCGCGTCGAGCGACAGCTCTCGCGTCGCCTCGTCGAAAACGAGCGCCAGGTCGACGTCTACCCCGGTGAACGACCAAGGCGCGGCGCGGCGCGCCGCTGCCACGGTGGCATCCTGGAGCTCTTCACGCTCGCCCACCAGGCGCAAGCGTGAAGTCTCGAGCGAAGCTTCGAAACGCGACGGCGCGCGCGGTCGTTTCTCCAAGCGAAACGCGAGCTCGGCGCGGCCACCGGCTTCCGCCAACGGGATCCCGGCGGGGCCCAGGAGCGCTTCGAAGTCTTCCAGGTTCATGTCCACTTCGCCATTGATGCGCCCGGCGAGCTCCCGCGCGTCTGCCGAGGGCAATGCCGCCAGCGGCAACTCGTCGAGGGTGACGCTCGCTGCAGAGTCGCGCCACCTCGCGTCCAGGCTGCCCGCCAAGAGCCCCCGCTGGAGCCGAGCGCTCACCCGAGCCGTCGCCTCGTCGACGGAGCCGTAGCCCAAGTGCTTCACGTCTACCTCCGCGTAACCCGAAGCGCCTCCGGGCTCGCGCTCGAAGCGGAGGTTGGCCGCGACTATGCCGCGCGGCAGAGCATCGGCTAGGCCCCAAGGGGTGGCCGCCTCGACGATGTCGAAATCGTGCGCTTCGAGCCGCAGAGAACGCAGCCCGCGCTGGTACTCGAAAGAGGCGCGCGCCGCGCCGGAAGGCGTCGTCCAACGCAGATCCTTACCGGTGATGCGGTGCTGCTCGAAGCGAAGCGCCGTCGCGCTCAGGCGCTGCACGGCGTGGCCGGACTTCACCAGGAGCTCGGCATCGGAAACCGTGAGGTCGGGCTCGAGGGTCACCAGCGCTCCGAGGGCCACTTCGGGCGGCGTGCGCGTGCGCGCGTCGATGCGCAGCCGTTCGGGGGTGCCTGAAACGCGCAGGCTTCCCGCGCGGTAGACACGTTCGGCGACGACCAAGCGCCTGAACTCGGCGCCGACGGCGAGCTCGGGACGCGAGAATGCGCCCTCGGCCGTGGCTCTCAGCTCGAGGCCGTCGGCGCTGGCACCTCGGGTACCGAGCTGGGACAGGCTGGCGTGGGCGTTGGCCGACAGCTTTCCGGAGCCGAGATCGAGCTTCGCCTGGCTCCGCACCCGACCCTGGACACGCAGCCCCGGCACCAGGCGTTGGAGGCGAGCGGGACTCGCGAGCTCGGTGGTGCCCGACACCTGCGCCGTCTGCTCGCCGGCGGCGGCGTGCGCGGCGTACTCGAACACGCTCTCGGCCCCCGGTTCATGGATCGCCAGTTCCCCCTGCACCCGCCAGGCGACCGGCGATTCTGGCGCGGCTCGCAGAAGCTCGATGGAGCCTTCGCTCTCGGTCGCGGGGAGCGGTGCTCCCCCCAAAGTGCTGTCCCCGAGCCGTACCCCATAACGCGCCGTCAGCGCCGACGCCGCGGTGTAGCTGCCGCTGGCAGTCAACGTCACGGAAAGCGCGCTCTCGGGCAACGCCGGGTCGAGCAGCGACAAGTTCAACTGCCGCGAGCGCAGTAATGCGTTCAGCGTACGAGCGCCGGTATCCAGCGCGAGATCGGCGTCGAGCGTCCCGCCGCCGATCCTGGCGTGCGCCGACAACTTTGGCTGGTCGAGGGTACCCCGCGCCGTCGCACGCAACGCCGCAGGGCCTCGGATCTCGCTGCCGGGAAGCACGCGTCCGAGCTGCTCCGGCCCCACTGAGTCGAACACTGCACGGGCGTCGATCGCCCGCCCGCGGAGCTCCGCCGACAGCGTCGTGGGGCTCCCCCATGCGTCGCCCGCAAAGCGAGCGCGGAGGGTGAGCGGTGCTTTCGAGCCTGCCAGCGGAACCCCAAGTGCTCCGACCAGATCTCCCCTGGGACTCGGTTGCCCCGGAAGCGCGCGAGCTCGCAGCTTGGCACGGGAGAGCTCCACGTTCACGGCAGTGTCCCTGACGCCGAGCGTGGCGCGAAGCTCCGCGAGATCGGCGTCGATCGGGGTACCCGCGAGGTTGCCGTGGGCCCAGACGTGATCGAGTTCGATGCGAGTCAGATCGAGCGTCACGGTCCCCTCGGACGGTCCGCCCGGCGCCCTGGACTCGAAAGCCGTCGCCAGCGTCGGGACACCACCGCCCGCATCGATCAGATGAACGCGGGCGTGGGCCAGCGCGGCAGAGTCGATCCTGATCCGGAGGTCTTTGGGCCGCACCACGACGAGCTCCCAGACGAGCGGTAATACATCCAGCCCCACGTCCAGGTTGTCGACTTCGATCACGCGACGCCTGGCAGCATCGGTGACGAACGCATCGACGCCCCAAACTCCACCCAGGCCTACCCGCTCGACGCGCTCCAGGCGCAGCGTCCCCTGAAAGCTGTCAGCCAGCGCTGCGTTGACTCGCACGACCAGCTGCTGCCGAGCCCACCGCGTGTTGAGCGCGGCCGCGCCGAGTCCGATCAGCACGAGGATGCCGAGCAACGCGAGTCCGAGCGCCCGGAGCAGGTAGCGTCCGATGCGCCTCGCGGACCCGGAACCCTGCCCGTGCAGTGTCAAAACGGCGCTCCGATGCCCAAAGAGATCGCGATGGGCAGGCCGAAGATTTCGTCGGGGATGCCTTCGCCACTCGCTCCATCCGGAGCTTGCAAGCCCGGAATGCGGTAGCCGACGTCCAACCGCACGGGACCCAGCGGTGTGGCGTAGCGCGCACCGAGTCCAGCACTCAAGTGCAATCTATCGAACCGGAATTGTAGTTGCTCGGGCGCCACGTCGCTGACATCGGAGAACACGGCGCCGCGCAGCGGCCCGAAGATGGGGAATCGCAACTCGACGCTCGCTTCCCACAGCGTAAAGCCCCCCAGCGGCAACCGGCATTCCGCGCTCTCGTTGTCGCTGCATTCGCTCGCGATGTCCGCGGTGCTCTGACCGGGATTGTAAAAGGGCACCACGCCGTGAGGGCCGACTTCGCGAGCGCGATAGCCACGATTCGAGGTGGGTCCTCCTGAAAACAAACCTCGCATGAACATGAGCTGCACGTCGCGCACCCACTCTGCACGCGAGGCGTCGCCGGGCTGGCCGCTCAGTGTATTGGGAAGCACCGTGTCCCCGTAGTTCTGAGCGAACAACAGGCCGATCCCTCCACGCACCGCGAACGTCAGGCGGCGACCGAGCGGGACGAAGACGCGCGCCTCTGGTTCGACTTTCACGTCGATTGCGTCTCCGCCGACGCCTGCCACCTGCAGCCGGTTCTCGAGGTAGAGACCCGAATGCGGGTTGACACCGTCATCTCGCAGATCGAGGCTAGTCAAGAGCTCGGGGTAGCTCACCAGCGCGGTATCCAAGTCCTCGTCGAGGGGTCCTTCGTAGGTGAACGGCTGGTTCATTTGCACATTGTGAGAGATCGACCCATATAGCTTGAACAGACGGCGGTCGAGACCCACACTGGCCCGCAAGTCTTGGTAGCCCAGAATCGGGGCTTCGGGGTCCGGGTCGCTCGTCAGCAACACCGGGTAGACGCTGGCCTCGGCGCGGATGAGCGCGTTGGTGCGGGCCTCGAGAAAGCCCGGCTCGCGAAACTCGCTGCGCAAGCGCGCTTCTGGCAGGTAGGCCTCGGGAGCTTGAAAACCCGGGACGCGTGTGGGGTAGAACACGATGCCAGGCACGAACTCGACGAGGAAGTGCTGCAGGCCTCCGAGCAAGTTTTGATGCTCCCAGCCGGCAGTCAAGTGCAGATCCGTGCGCAGCGTGTCGGCATGGAGGCCAACACCGAGCCGAACGCTCCTCAATTTGCTGGGTTCGACCGTCACCACCACGGGGACCACCGTCGGCAAGGGCTGATTCGGGCTGCCAGTGTCCGCTTTGGCGTTAGAGGCTGCGCGGCGCCCCCTCCCCCGCCCCCGCCCGCGCTGCCGCGGAAGGTCGGCGCGCACGCTGACGGCGCTGAACACCCCCAAATCGAGCAGTGCCCGTTCCGCTGCCTCCAGTTCCTCTCGCGAGAAGGGCGCCCCGGGGCTGATGTCCAGCGCGCGCCGCACGGGCTCTTCCGGGATCGACCCTAGCCCCCGCAGCGTGACCTCCCCGTAGCGAGTGAGCGGCCCCGGCGTCGCCGAGAATGTCGCCGTCGCACGATTCCGCGGCAGGTCCACACGGGCGCGGCGTTCGACCCTGGCATGGGCGTAGCCATGGTTCGCGAGCACGCTCTCGAGCTTCTTGGCGGCGTCCTCGAACGCTTGTTCGTCGAAGAGCGCGCCGGCGCCGAGGATTTTTCCAACCTCGGTGCGGGCCTCCAACGCCAGCTCCGCCGGCAGCTGATCGAGGCCGCTCACGAAGACGTGCTCGACCGTCACGGGGGGGCCCTCCTCCACGACGATTTCAATCCGCACCTTGCGGCCGTCCACGTAGTCGACACGACCTGCCCGCACCCTCGCGCGATAGTAGCCTCGCGCCCGGTAGTAGCGCTCGATACGCTGCAGGTCGGCTTCGAGCACGTGCCGATTGAACACCTGGTGGTCGTAGACGACGCCGCTCAACACCCCCAGGAACTTGGGCGATTCGCGGCTCGCAAGGTGCTCTTCGAGTTCGGAGCTATCGATCGCGTTGGCGCCCTCCACGGAGATGCTCTCGATGGCGAAGCGCCGTTCTGGAATCGACGTGCAGGCACTCGTGGCAAACATGATTAGACCCAAGCCCAGGGTTGGTAACGCGCCGAATCGGAGCAGTCGCATGGGTACGGATCCACGGGCACGGGGCTCGGAGCCACAAACATTCGCAAGTTGCGTGCCACGCTTGCGAGAGAGCGCCCGGCGTGTGGCGCGATCTCTGCACGCCTCGAGCGAATGCCTCGATGCAACCAGCGACGCCGTGAGCGCGCCACACGCGTGCGAAACGCGCTGCTATGGTTGGCGTCCAGCGTGTGTCTGGGAGCCTGCGGTTCGGACTTCCCTGAACCACGCACCACCGTGCACGCAAACGGCGACTATGTGGAGGTACCCTACCTACCTCCCGCGGCGTTGGTCGAAGTTGCTGGGGATCCGCCGAGCGACAGCTGCGTCTGGTACGACGGTCACTGGGTTTGGCGCGGCGACAAGTACGTCTGGAAGCGCGGAGGCTGGACGGCGGTCGCCGCCAACGTCGCCTACGCTCCCTGGAAAACGCTGGTGCTCGAGGACGGAAGACTGATGTTCGCCGAAGGCACCTGGTACGATGAGTCGGGGCGCAAGGTGCCGGCCCCCCGGGTCGTCAAGGCGGCGGAAACACCCCCGAACGAGACCACGAGCGAGTTCGAAAGTCCGCGCTAGCGCGTCACATTGCGGCATTCTGGCGCGTCCCTGGAGATCAACTCTTGTCGTCATGCTCGCAGCGCACCAAGCGGAGTGCGGCGTGCCGTACCTCGACGTCCACGGGCGTGGTCCCGACGTACTCGCCGTCAACCTGCACGGGCATCGGTTCGTCGCACTCGACGCGCAGCGTGACTCCGGACCGACGCGGCGCTCCGTCCATCAAGCCGGCCCCACTGGCTGCGTTGGCGAGTGCCCGCGCGACCCAACTCATGTCAGGGACGAGCAAGGCGTCGAGCTGAGCATCACTTTCGTCCAGGTGGCTCGCCAACGGGCTTTTCAAACCCGTTCCAGAGGAGTTGGCGACGATGCAGGCGATCGCGGAATGGACGGTGGTTACCCCGTCGACGGTGAGGCGATACTCTTGGACCTTCACATCCCGCACGGCTTGCAACGTCGAGAGCGCATACGCGAAGATTCCGAAGCTGCCTTTCTGTTCCCGACTCGCGTTCTTGGTGAGCTCGGCGGCGAAGCCGACGCTCAAACGCAGCAAGAACGCATGCTG
>JAICQQ010000455.1 GCA_025937785.1 Polyangiaceae bacterium | reverse complement strand
GGCGCATGCCCGATTTCGATCAGAAGCTCGCCCGTGTGACAGGATGGCTCAGCATCGGATTCGGCGTTTTCCTGATGTACCAGATCGGCTTCGTGGACGGATTGTTTCTCGCATCAGCCGACACTTGATTCGGCCGGCAACCGCCCGGTAAGGGCCAAGCGGCAAAGCTTCGCTTCTTTCAGGAGTATCGCTTGATGAGCCCGCTACGCGCCCTTTTGATCGCCTCGCTCTCGGCGGCCCTCGCGCCGCCGATGCTCGCCGCCTGCGGGGGAGATGGGGATTCGTCTCCGCCTGCTCAGTGCCGCGAGCTCGAATCCACGTACTGCAATACGCACTCCTGATTGAAAGTCAGGCCGGAGTCGGGAGGGGGAGCGACATTCGGTAGCGGAATTTCGGGTGCGGGAGCGGCCCGCTCGGTTTCGGGTTCGGACGAGCACAAATTCGCAGCTCCCGTCGATTCGGAGTCGGGAGCGGGCCGCCATGGGGGTGCGGGGTCGGTGGGGCTCCTGCCGAGACGCGCACGCCCCGCGCCAGCGCCGGAGGCACACGGACCTACGAGGCGGGGCGCTGTCACGGGGCCTGACGCGAAGGGGGGCATGAGCCCCACCGACCCCGCACCCCGACTGCCCCACCACAAGCTCGTCGCCTACCAGCTCGCTCTCCAGCTGGTGCAACTCATTGCCCGCACGCGCATTGCCGATGCGCACCTGCGCCAGCAAGCGCGCAAGAGCGCCAGCTCTTGCGCGCTCAACACCGCCGAGGGTGCGGCTCGGCAGACTCTCGCGGACAAGAGCCGCGCCTATGGCATCGCCCTCACGGAGTGCTGTGAGGCCTGTGCAGCCGTCGAAATCGCCGGCGCCCTCGGCGCTTGTGCACCGGCTCAGGTGCACGCCGTGGTCACCCTGGCCGTGCGAGTCAAGGACGTCCTCAGCCGCTTGGTGCGCTGACGCACCCGTCAGCGAAAGAAGGCCTCGCGTTCCGGGCGCTTGGGATCTGCTGCGGCTGTCTAAACACGCGGGAGTTCCCGCATCCAGCACACACGAGGCCACGACCTGCGTACGTCGATGGGCTCAACGCTGCAACCCCAAAGAGGTACTCGATGACTGCCCGAATGAATCGACGACTGTATGGCCTGCTCGCAAAGCGCTTGGACGAAGCCCGACTCGATGCTGTCCGTGACCCTCGCCAGGCCCGGGGCAAGCGCTGGACGCTGTCCGCGCTGCTGCGAGCCGTGCTCGGCGGGCTGCTCTCGGGAGCGCGCAGCCTCGCCGACGTGGAAGCCACCAGCGCGCGGCTGAGTCGACCCGTTCGCCGCTTGCTCGGTGTGCCGCGCAGAGTCTCCGACACGACACTGCGCGACGCGCTCTGCGCACTCGACCCCAGCGAGCTGCGAATGCCGCTGCATGCGCTCGTGCAGCAAGCCGTGCGCAGAAAAGCCCTCGAGCCCGATACGCTGCCCTTCGGCGTCGTTTCCCTGGACGGCAAGCACGTGAGTCTGCCCAGCACCGACGACTATTATGCCCAACGCCAGAGCCGGGACGATGACTCGAGTCTCACCGGGGTACTGCGCACCGTGACGGCGACTCTGACGAGCAGTGCGGCTCAGCCCATCATCGATGTGACCTCCATCCCTGCCCACACCAACGAGATGGGTATCTTCGAGACGGCGCTCGCTCGCCTTTGCCAAGCGTTCCCCGGAGATACCCTGTTCCAACTCGTCACCTGCGACGCTGGCGCCTGCTCCAAGGACAATGCTCAGGCCGTGCGCGACCGCGGTCTGCACTACCTGTTGGCTCTGAAAAGCTCGCAACCTTCGCTCTATGCAGAGGCTCAGCTCTGGCTCGGCTCACGCTCATCAGAAGCCGCCGATGCCATCCAAGAGGACCGTGCGCGCGGTCAGCGCACCGTCCGGCGCCTCTATCTCGGTGCGGCCACCGCCGCCCCCGAAGGCTGGGACCACCTGCGCACCGTCGTGCGCGTGCAGACCGAAACCTTCGACGCTTCGGGCCAGCTCCTCTCCTCCGACAACCGCTACCTCGTCTCGAGTTTGCCTCGTTTCCGTCTGACCCCGAAGCACTGGCTGCTCCTGCTGCGGCGCCACTGGGGTGTGGAGACATCGCATCAGATCCTCGATGGCGCTTTCGCCGAAGACGACCACCTGTGGATCACTGGCAATCCCCGCGGCTGCCTCGTCGTCGCCCTGCTCCGTCGCATCGCCTATACCGTGCTCACCCTGTTTCGCAGCGTCACTCAACGCTCCCACGAGCGCCGACACACTCCTTGGAAAACCCTGCTGCTCGACCTCTTCACGGCGTTGCTAACCACCAGCGACGCGCAGATCCTCGGCCTGCGCTTCCGACCTTCCTCCTGATGCAGAGCGCTCCGCTCCCCTGGGCTGACGCCTGAACCCTTCCCCGATACTGGCTCCGTCCCGAGCCCGAACCCGAACCCGCGCGCCAGCGTGCAGGCCGCTCCCGCTCCGCCCGAAGCCCGCCGGGCCGCTCCCGGCACCCGCCACCGAACCCCTAAACCTCGGTCAACCCCACTTGCTCCTCGGACAACCGATCAAGAGTGGCGTATGATCCCGCGCTCTCGCTTTAGTCCCGACGATTCTGTAGCGTCGTCAAGATCGCCGACAGGGTCGCGTGGAGCTCCGTCATGCGCTTGCGCCCGATGGCGCCCGCGAGCTCTTCCTCCAGGCTTCTCAGCAGAGCCAGGCCTTCGAGCAGCTGCGCCTTGCCGAGCGGCGTGAAGACCACGCGGCGCGCGCGTGCGTCTTCGGGGTCAGGCTTTCGGGCCATTACGCCCAGCTCTTCGAGATCGTCGACGAGCTGGGAGACCGCTTGCTTGCTGATGCCGAGCTTCTCGGCGAGATCGGTGATGCGCGTGCCCGTGAGCTCGACGTGCGGCAGGAGGCTCGTGTGTGCACGCCGCAGGGGAGCCCGGCCCGATTGGCGCGCGGCCCGTTCGAGCGCGAGCTCGTCGAGCAAACGAGCCGCCTTGAACAACAGCTGCAGCGTGCTTTCACCCTTGGCCCGCTCGAGCTGTTCTCGGTACTCGTGTTCGGCTTCTGGCCGGGGGGGCAGGGGGCGGCGCGCCGATCGCTGTT
>JAICQQ010000318.1 GCA_025937785.1 Polyangiaceae bacterium | reverse complement strand
TTAGACTTCCAATCGACGCACCCTCGCGGGAACGCCCTTGTCTTCGGGTTGAGTTTGTTGATGCTCCTTTCTCCGGGGACTCTCACCCCGTGTTTCATCGCCATGCCAGGCGCAATCCCCGATCGCCGGCGTCGCTCCGCTCCGGCGGCGATGGGAGGGGCGGCGGCGACTGCTCCGTCACGGCATGATAGATGTGTGAGGATCCGCTCCTCAGATTCAACTTCGGCAGAGGCCGGATCCCGCTAGTCACGCGCCCCGCAGCGGCGCATACATCAGCGCCATGAGGTGCTCACGCTGGCCGCGCGGCTGTGACGACACGTGCTCTTGCTTCCCAGCGCGAGGAGCAAGCGCAGGTTTGCCGAGGCGCATGCCGCATCCTCGGTTCGCTTACGGCGCAACAGTCGCGCCACGCCCGCCCCATGGTTGGTTCGCGCGCGAGGAGACGAGGCGCAGGCGTCTGCGCTTGCTCGGGCGTGTCACGCCGCTTGCCCAGGGGGCGCAAAGCCCTTCAGCGCATCCGTGAAGCGCTAGGAGAAGGCGGGTAAGAGCAACCTGGCTAGCCGTGTGGCCAGCGCGAGGAGCCCTGCTGGGCGATGCGCGGTCCAAGGGAAGGGCGGACCAGCACCGACGGGCGATCTGGCCCGTCACTGGGTGCGTGGAGCCCGCAACTTTTGGCGACTTTGGTGGTTGGAAATGCCCCGTTGGAAGCTGTACAGGCTGTGGCAGTCGCGTAACGCCACTGAGCGCCGAACACCGGAGCCAAGAAACAAGAAAATCTTGGCGAGGCTTGGCGCTCTTGGCGTCCTGGCGGTTATTAGACGCCTCAGGTCGGAAGACGCGGACGGCGCTGGCGGGCCTACTCGCTCGCAGAGCAAGTGGGTGGGAACCGCGCTGCGTCTGCGACGATCTGCGACCGGCCGGGAGCTACCCCTTGTTCATTCGCTCTCGGTGGATGGCGCGTGAGGCGGTGATGGCGCTCATGTGGACGATGCTGTCGACGGTGGCGCCCTGTTGCAATACGGCTACGGGTTTGTTGATGCCGAGGACCATGGGGCCGATGACGTCGACGCCGGCTTGGGCGCCGAGCAACTTGTAGGCGGCGTTGCCGGCGTCGAGGTTGGGGAAGATGAGCACGTTGGCTTCGCCCTCGAGCGTGCTGAACGGGTAGGGCGAGCGTTCTTTCTCGCTGACGGCGACGTTGGCCTGCATTTCGCCATCGATCATCAGATCGGGACGGCGCTGCTTGACGAGCTGGGTTGCTTTCGCCACCTTCTCGGATTCGGGGTGGCGCGCGTCGCCGAAGTTCGAGAACGAGAGCATGGCGATGCGGGGCTTGATCCCGAGCTCGAGCACGCGTTCGGCCGCTAGTATAGCGATCTCGGCGAGCGTCTCGGCGTCGGGCTGGATGTTGATGGTGGTGTCGGCGAGGAAGCGCACTCCCGCTTTGGTGATGACCATGTACATGCCGGCCGCGCGCTTGACGTCACTGCGGACGCCGATGATCTGGAGCGCCGGGCGAATCGTCTCGGGGTAGTCTTGTCGAGACCCTGCCACGAAGCCGTCGGCGTCGCCGAGTTCGATCATCATCAGCCCGAAGACGGTGCGCGAGCGTCGCATCAGGCGCAACGCGGAGACCCGCGTTACTCCGCGGCGCTGGCGCTTCTTCCAGTAGGCGTCGGCGTAGTCTTCCAAGCGTGCGCTGGTTCTCGGGTCGATGACCTGGATGCCGCTCGGATCGATGCCGAAGGCTTCGGCGCGCGCAAGCACGACGTGCTTCTCTCCGAGCAAGATGGGATGTGCGATGCCCGCGTCGACGATGCGGCGCGCGGCGCGCAGGATGTTCTCGTCGGCGCTCTCCGGGTAGACCAGGCGCTGCGGCTCCGACTTGGCTTCGGCGGTGATGTGCCACAACACGCGCCGAGCAGGGGAAATCGTGCGGTACAGGTGATCGCGGTACTCGTTCACTTCGATGTGTTTGCGTGCGACGCCGGTCTTCATGGCGGCTTCGGCCACGGCGGGGGCCACGTAGTAGAGCACGCGGTTGTCGAAGGGCTTCGGAATGATGTAGTTCTTGCCGAACTTCAGGTTGCTGCGGCCGTACGCTCTCAGCACGTCCTCCGGAACCTCTTCGCGTGCGAGCTCGGCGATCGCCCGCGATGCCGCGATCTTCATTTCTTCGTTGATGCCCGTGGCGCGGACGTCGAGCGCTCCGCGAAAGATGTAGGGGAAACCGAGCACGTTGTTGACCTGATTCGGGAAGTCGCTGCGCCCCGTGGCGACGATGGCGTCCGGCCGGGCGTGTATCGCTGCCTGGTAACCGATCTCGGGATCGGGATTGGCGAGTGCGAACACGATGGGGCGAGCCGCCATGGTCTTCAGCATCGCCTCGCTCACGACGTTGCCCGCGGAGAGGCCGATCATCACGTCGGCGTCCAGCATGGCATCCGCCAGGGTGCGCCGCGGGTCGGACGTGGGGCGCGCAAATGCACGCCGGAACTCGTCGAGCCCCGGACGGTCTTCGAACAGGATGCCGTCTTGATCGACCATGGTGATGCTCTCGCGCTTGATCCCCAAACGCACCCACATGTCCATGCAGGAGGTCGCAGCGGCACCCGCTCCGATGCACGTCACCTTGAGCGTTTCGAGCGGCTTTTCTTGCAATTCTGCGGCATTCTGGATTGCGGCGGCGGAGATGATGGCGGTCCCGTGCTGATCGTCGTGGAACACGGGGATGCTCATCTGTTTGCGCAAGGCGCGCTCGATGATGAAGCACTCGGGCGCCTTGATGTCCTCGAGGTTGATGCCACCGAAGGTAGGTTCGAGCGCGCGCACGATCTGGATGAATTGCTCCGGTTCGGGCGCATCGAGCTCCAGGTCGAACACGTCGATGTCGGCGAAGCGCTTGAACAGCACGGCCTTGCCCTCCATCACCGGCTTGGCCGCGCGGGGGCCGATGTTTCCGAGCCCGAGCACGGCGGTTCCGTTGGTCACCACCGCCACCAGATTGCGTCGCGCGGTGTACAGATCCACCGCGTCGGCATCCTTCGCGATTTCACGACACGGCGCCGCCACCCCTGGCGAGTAGGCGAGCGAGAGGTCCAGTTGCGAGGCCACCGGCTTGGTCCAGAGTACCTCGATCTTTCCGGGTCGACCTTCGGAGTGGTACCTGAGCGCGTCGTCGAGCTTTTTCATCGTCCGCCATGGTACTTTTGCCTTGCGCCTCTGCCCACGGAAAAGCAGCGCGGAAAGCAGCGATTGACGGAGCTGCCCAAGGGCTTTAAGACGCGAATCCGTGGCCGCGTTCACCGAAGAGTTGTCCGTCGAACTCGAGCGCGCCGCGCTCCGGCAGGTGCGTGCCACCTACACGGAGTACAACTACTCGCTCTTCAAGAACCAGCTGACGCCTCCCAGCTTTTCCTGGCTGGACACCGCGACCGAGCTGGGGGTCTGGCGTGGCGCCTACCGCGAAATCGGTTTGGCACGCGTGCTGCTGACGAAGCACGGCTGGGGTGTGCTGGTCGAGGTGCTGAAACACGAGATGGCGCACCAGTACGTCGACGAAGTCTTGGGCGCGGGGGCCGAAGGACCGCACGGCCCGCTGTTCCGCCAAGTGTGTGAAGAACGCGGCATCGATGCGCGCTCGCTCGGGTTGCCCAGCGCCAAGCGCGGTGACACGCCCGAAGGGCGCGTGCTCGAACGTGTGGCGAAGCTGCTGGCGCTCGCCGAAAGTCCCAATGTCCACGAGGCGCAGGCCGCCATGAGCGCCGCGCAGCGGCTCATGCTCAAGTACAACATCGATGCGCTGCTTGCTTCCGAGCCGCGTCATTACGACTTTCGGCATTTGGGCACACCCTCGGGGCGGGTCGAAGAAAGCCAGCGCATCCTCTCGACGATCTTGAGCGAACACTTTTTCGTCGAAATCATCTGGGTGCCGGTGTACCGCCTCGTCGAACAGAAACGCGGCAGCGTGCTCGAGATCTGCGGAACGCCGCACAACCTCGAACTCGCGGAATACGTGCACGCGTTCCTGACACGCACCGCGCAGCAGCTCTGGCAAGAACACAAGAAGCTGCATCACATTCGGCGTAACGCCCACCGCCGCGCCTTCGTCACGGGCGTGATGAGCGGTTTCCGCAAGAAGCTCGAGGCAGAGCGCGGCAAGAACCAAGAGGCTGGTCTGGTCTGGCAAGGCGACGCGGAGCTCCGCGGCTACTTCAGGCGGCGCCACCCCAACATCCGCTGGACGCGCCCCTCCGGCCGCTACGATCGCGATAGCTACTACGCCGGGCACGAAGCTGGCGGCAAGATCGTGCTTCGGCGCGGCGTCTCTGAAGGCGCCACGGCCGGCCCCAAGCTACTCCCCGGGCGGTAGTCTCGCGCGCGCGCCGCAAGCGGTAGGTATGGAAAAAATCTATTCGCGCATCCGGTCGCGCACGAAGGGGCCGTGGCCGGAGAGATGGGCGTCGGTCCAGCCGCCGTCGATGGGAGCGCCGCTGCTCGGAAAGTAGCACGAGAGATCGCTGCAATTGTCGAGTTTCCACGCGGTCCAGCTCACGCCGAAGGTTCGCATCCAGTCCGTCCACTGGCGGGCATTGTCGAGGCACAGGTCGCCCTCGACACCTCCGTCGGCTTTGGTGGCGCCCCATTCCGTCACGAAGATCGCCGCGCCCCGCTGCATCGCGCGCAGGGCGCGACTTTGGGAGGTGTGGTCGCACGCGTAAAAGTGCAGCGTGTACATCAGGTTCGTACCCTTGACGGGGTCTATTGCCGCGTCGTCGACCAGCTGGGACCAGCTCGGGGTACCGAGGATCACGATGTTGTCGGGGTCGTGGCGCCGGATGCTCGCGACGACCGCCTCGTGATACGGCTTCACATCGACGCCCCACGAAACCTGCTGCGGTTCGTTGAATGTTTCGTAAAGCACGTTTGGATATTCGCCGTAGCGCCGTGCCATTTCAGCGAAAAACTCTACGGCCTGGTCCTCGTGTTCGTGCGCGGTATGATCGTGCCAATCGATGATGACGTACACGCCGGCTTCGATGGCGTTCTCGACGATGGTGGTGACCTGCGCCAGCGCGATGTCCGGATCGGACAAATAGGCTCCGGCGGGCTCGACGCCCATTGCGGCTCGAATCACCGAGAGGCTCCAGTGGTCGCGCATCCACTCCAGGGCCTGAAAGCTCTCGGCGTAGCCGTCGCTTTCCCAGTTGAGCCACATGCTGCTCGGGCCGCGCAGTTGCACGGGCTTGCCATCTTCGCCCAAGAGCTGCGGACCTTCGACCGAGAGCTGCCCGAACATCTCGACGGGGGTCACGCCGGGGCCGCTGTCGGCTCCTGCCGCTCCTGGGGCTCCTGCGGTGCCCGGTGTGCTCGAGGTGCCCTTGAACACTCGGCCGCTCGTGGGCAAAGGTCCGGTGGTTTCGTTACTGCCAGGATCGCAAGCCAGCGCCGCGACCGCTGTGATCGCAACGAGGAGAGCAACTGGGGGTGCGTGAGAATTCAGCAGCTTCTGCATGGGAGGGGTGAACGTAAATGCAAGGACGCAGCGGTTTCTTCGGACTAAGGTGGTTGCGAGTTCGTTTTCGCTGTGGCGCGTGAGCGCGCTACGAGCAGGGTCGCTGTTTTGCCTACATCTCACTCTGAGCGAACCGTGGCCCTGGCGCTCGTAGTTTCCGTCGCCGGCAGCCCCGTTGCTATTAGTGGATTCTTCGATGCGACCGTTCTGTCTCCGTGGCACCGTCGAAGACCTGGGCTAGATGCGAAGTGTGGCCGCGAGTGGGCGCTGCCGCGACCTTGGGGGTGTCTGTGGCAGTGCCCGGCTCCGCCCTCGACTCTGCCCGGCGTCGCCAGCACAATAACGCGGTGCTCGAAGCCTGCGACAACCCTGGCGCTCGAGGAGGCGATCCATGGCGCTGAGCCGCCCTAGCCGCACCGGTCTGGCAACGGGCCGCGAGGCGGAGCTCGACACCGAACCGGCTCCGCCGGAGGTGCCGGCGATCTCCGGGGTGCATCCGCTCGTCGGGACGCTGCTCGCCGACAGGTACCGCATCGATCAGCTGTTGGGCGAGGGGGGCATGGGTCAGGTGTACCGCGCCGAACACGTGCACATGCGCAAAGCCGTGGCGCTGAAGGTCTTGCACCGCGAGCTCACGGCTCAGAAAGAGATCGTGGCGCGCTTCGAGCGAGAGGCGGTGGCGGCCGCCCGCATCGAGCACCCGCACGTGGCGGCGGCGACCGACTTCGGCCGTCTCGCGGACGGCTCGTTCTATCTGGTGCTCGAGTTCGTCGAAGGCAAAAGCCTGACCAAGCTGATGGCCACCGAAGGCCGGCTGCCGGTGCGGCGAGCCCTCGCGATCACGCGTCAGATCGGCGACGCCTTGAGCGCGGCGCACGAGGCGGGCATCGTCCACCGCGATCTCAAGCCGGACAACGTGATGCTGGTGGCGCGCGAACAGGGCGAAGACTTCGTGAAGGTCTTGGACTTCGGCATCGCCAAGGTGCAGAGCGAAGATACGAGCGACCAGCCGGCGCTGACCAAGGCTGGGACCGTGTTCGGAACTCCCGAGTACATGGCCCCCGAGCAAGCGCGCGGCGCCGTCACTGACGCTCGCGCTGATCTCTACACCCTCGGCATGATGCTGTACGAGATGCTCAGTGGGAAGACCGCGTTCCACGATCCCGAGCTGATCGTGGTGTTGACACGGCAGATGACCAAAGAACCTCCGCCACTGCCGGCCGACGTCGATGTCGAGACCCAGGCGCTGGTCATGACGCTGCTCGCCAAGGACCCCGACGAGCGGATTCAGACCGCGGCGGCGCTCTGCGACCGCATCGACGCGCTCTTGGGAGGGCCGCGTTCGAGCGCGGTGGCATCGCAGGGCTACTCGGCCGCGGCGCTGGTCGCACCGGTTTCCGAACAGCTGCCGAGCGGCGACTGGCGCGAGCGGGTGGGGAGCCTCACACGCGCTGCGCGTGCTGCGGTCAGAGCGCACTGGCCCACGATCGAGCGCCTGCTGAGGCGACCGATCCGCCTCGGTTCGCACACCATCCCGGCGTGGATCCCGCTGGTGAGTCTGTTGTCGGGCTGCCTGCTCGTGGTCGTGGTTGCGGCGTCCGGAAGCTCGCCGGATCCGGCTCACGCTGAGGCTGCTGGCAGCGCCGGCCCCGGCACGTCCGAGCAGGGCGACAGCGACGACAGCGCGCGGCTCGACGCGCTCGTCGCCAAAGCGCGGGCCGGTGACGGCGCGGTCCTCGCCGAGCTTCGCGAGCTCGCTGGTAAAGAGCCACGTGCGTGGCTGGCGTTGGGCAACGGCTACGCGCGCGTCCAGAAGTTCGACGCGAGCGTGGAAGCTTACGCAGCGGCGGTGGAACTCGATGCGACACTCGCTGGCGACCCCGGCTTGGTCGCCGATGTCCACGCGGCGTTACGCTCGCCAGAAGCGCGCGAAGGGGCGTTGAAGCTCGCCGAGACCCTGGGCGCACCCGGCGCCGATCTGGTCTACGACCTGTGGCTCACGCTGCGCGCCGACCCCACCCAGAAGGCCGCCGCCCCCGCGGTGCTGAGCCGGCTCGAGCGGGCGCCGCTGCAAGACCGCGCGTCGCCCGCGTTGAAGGTGGCCTTGGAGCTGAATGGCACCAAGAGTTGCGCCGGGTTCAAGAAGATCATGCCGGCTGCCGCCGAGCACGCCGATCAGCGCGCTCTCGGTAAGCTGCAGCCGCTGACCCAGCGCACGGGGTGTGGCTTCTTGGGTCTGAGGGATTGTTACAGTTGCTTGCGCGGTGGATCCGAACTCGGCGCCGCGCTCGCGCGGGCGCGCCGTGAGCCCGGTCCAAGCTTCGGGACCGAGCCGTCCGCTCCCGCGGTCGCTCCCGCGGTCGCTCCCGCGCCCCAGAAGACGCAGAAGTCGTCGGGGCGCTGGGGCGGCGAGAACTAGCCCCAATGCGACATTCCGTCAGCTGAGCTGAGGAGCAGAAAGTACTGGAAGGAGCCCTTTCGTCTGTGTTTGTCTCTTGTTGCCAAACACGAAACAACCAAACGAAAGGCAACTCCCAGTGCGGATAGGAAAGCG
>JAICQQ010000402.1 GCA_025937785.1 Polyangiaceae bacterium | reverse complement strand
CGTCGACGATCGCTTCCTTACCGTCGGCTCGGCGAACCTCACCAATCGGAGCGTCGGAGTGGACACGGAGCTCAACCTTTCGCTGGAAACCAGCGACCCTGGCGATGCCCTCGGTCAATCCATTGCGCAGGCCCGCCGGAACTTGCTCGCCGAACATCTGGGAGTTCCGGACGACCAAGCCCTAGAGAGCGCGGATCTGGTCGCCGCGCTCGATGATCTGGCGCGCCGGCGTGAAGGCCGGCTGCGAATTCATCCCTCGCCCACGGAGCACGAGTTGACCGCGCTCGAGGTGATCGACCCGCAAGGGCTACCCTTCGATCCCGCCGCGCTCGAAGGGCACGATCAGCAACGCTCGATTTTCGTCGGAGGAATCGGCGCGCTCTGGCGTCATCTTACGAGTGGGGCCCCGGCGCGGGCTCGAGACTGATTCGCGCCGTGCCGACGCAGGTACTCGGCGGTCTTGCCGCGGCCGGACCTCGCCACGAGTTCGGGGGTGCCGCTCACGACGATGGTCCCGCCTTCGTCCCCGGCACCCGGACCCAAATCGATGATGTGGTCGCTTTGCGCGATGACTTGCAGATCGTGCTCGACCACGATCACCGTGGCCCCGGCGTCGATCAACCTCTGCAACTGCTGCATCAAGCGATCGACGTCCGACGGATGCAGGCCGGTGGTCGGCTCGTCCAGCACGTAGACGATGCCGTCGCGTTGCGGCCGCTGCAGTTCGGTCGCGAGCTTGATGCGTTGAGCTTCACCCCCGGAGAGCTCGGTGGCCGGCTGACCCAGGCGCAAGTAACCAAGACCCAACTCCTTCAGCGTCGACAGCGCTCGCTGCACGCCGGGCTCGCCCTCGAAGAAGGTGTGCGCATCGTCGACCGTCAATGTGAGCACTTCGGCGATATTGCGCTCACGATAGCGAACCTGCAGCGTCGCCGCGTTGTAGCGCGCACCTTGGCACGCCGGACACGGCGAGTACACGCTCGGCAAGAACAGCAGCTCGACCATGACGAAGCCCTCGCCCTTGCAGGTCTCACAACGACCCCGCGCCACGTTGAACGAGAAGCGACCGGCATCGTAGCGCCGCTTACGGGCAAGCGTCGTCGAAGCGAACAGGCGCCGCACCTCGTCGAACAAACCCGTGTACGTAGCCAGGTTCGAGCGCGGCGTTCGGCCAATCGGCTTTTGATCGACGACGACCAGGCGCTTCACGTTTTCGAAGCCGCTGAGCGTGGCCGCTCCGAATCCGAGCGTCTCGTCTTGCTCGACCTCGCCGAGCTCCGGATCTAGGGCCGGCTGCTCCTGCCCCAATCGATCCCGGAGCACTCCGACCAGTACTTGGCTGACCAGCGTCGACTTGCCCGAGCCCGAGACACCCGTCACACAGGTGAGTGCGCCGATGGGAAACTCCGCGCTCAGATCGCGCAGGTTGTTGCGTGTGACGTGGGACAGTCGCAGGAAGCCCCGCGCTCGGCGCGCCGTGGATGCGAGCTCCGCGCTCGGGGCGAAGGCGTGCTTTCGTGTCTCCGACGCTAGCACCGCGTCGAGTCCCGCGAGCGGGCCGCTGTAGAGCACCTGACCCCCGTGCTGTCCGGCGCCGGGCCCCACGTCCACGACCCAGTCCGCCGCACGAATCACAGCGAGGTCGTGCTCCACGACGAACAGTGAGTTGCCCGAAGCGCGCAGCCGTTGAAAGGCGCGCAGCAGGGCCGCGGTGTCGGCAGGGTGCAAGCCGGCCGACGGCTCGTCGAGCACGTAGACCACGCCGAACAAGCTGGAGCACACCTGCGTCGCGAGTCGCAGTCGTTGCAACTCCCCCGGCGAGAGCGTCGGCGTGCTGCGCTCGACGTGGAGGTAGCCGAGCCCCAGATCGAGCAACACCGCGAGTCTGCGCTCCAAGTCCTCCGCGATCCGCGTCACGACCAGCGTTTTCTCGGCGCTCCGAGTCGGAGCAGCTCGGGCGCTGCCGTGAGCGAGCGGGGCGAACAGTTCGTAGAGCTGCTTCAAGGGCAGGCGCGAGAGCTCACCAATGTCGCGCCCGAGAAACTTGACCGAAAGCGCCTCGCGTCGTAGCCGCTTGCCGTGGCATTCGGGGCAGTCCGTCGAGGTGAGGAACGCCGCGGCGCGCCGCTTCATCATCGCGCTTTCGGAGGTGGTGAAGCTGTGCAACACGTGCCGCCGAGCGCTCGAGAACGTCCCCTGGTAGCTCGGCTCTTCCTTGCGCCTGAGCGCGCGCTTGACCTCGGCCAGCGTGAACCCCGCGTAGACGGGCACGCGGGGCTGCTCGTCCGTGTACAGGATGAAGTCACGCGTGCGCTTCGGCAGCTTCCGCCACGGAACGTCGATATCGTGACCGAGCGTCGTCAGGATATCTCGCAAGTTCTGACCCTGCCAGGCGCTGGGCCAGGCCGCGACCGCGCCCTCTCGGATCGTGAGCGAAGCGTCCGGTACCATCAGCGCCTCGCTGACGTCGTAGATGCGACCTAGACCGCCACAGCGCGCACACGCGCCCTCAGCGGTATTGGGCGAGAATGACTCGGCGTAGAGCAGCGCTTGACCCTTGGGGTAGTCGCCGGCGCGCGAGTACAGCATGCGGAGCAGGTTCGACAGCGTCGTGACGCTACCGACGGATGAACGCGTGGTGACGCTTCCTCGCTGCTGCGCGAGCGCGACGGCGGGCGGGAGTCCGCTGATGTGGTCCACCTCGGGAATGCTCAGCTGGTGAAACAGTCTGCGCGCGTAGGGCGACACCGAATCGAGGTAACGGCGCTGCGCCTCGGCGTAGAGCGTGCCGAACGCGAGCGACGACTTGCCCGAACCCGACACGCCCGTGAACACCACCAGCTTGCCGCGCGGGATGTCCACGTCGACGTTCTTCAGGTTGTGCTCGCGCGCCCCTCGCACCTCGACGAACCCGCTGTCGGTGACTGCAGAGGCCAGAAGCGGGTCAGAAGCAGGCACGGAGTCTGGCCAGCGAGCATAGCGCGATTCGACGGCGAGCGGCGAACCGCGACCCCATTCAATTTCGCCCCACTCGAGCCGATCGGCCTCGCAAGACTGGCGTCTCGTGCGTTCCGAAGACGCTGGTCGGCCCGGGTTCTTTGCTTAACGAGGCGCGCTCGAGTTGCTCTGGGCGAACAGCCACGACCACAGCTCCGGCTCCAGGTAGGGACTGCTCCAGAGCGCATCGTCGTGCCCCGTTGCGGTATACGTGGTGAGCCAGGAGCAGCCGTCGGCGGAGGCGATGGTGTCGATCGCCTCGACGGTGTCCGCGTAGGGATTCGTGGAGTCATTCTCACCGCCGAAGGCCCAGACCGGGAGTTTGGCCTGCGCGATCGGCGTCAAAAACTCGAGCGCCGGTGGGTGCCCGGAAACGGGGAGCACGGCGGCGAAGAGCTCGGGGCGCCGGCTCGCGAATTCCCAAGTACCGCCGCCTCCCATGGAGTTGCCGGTCAGGTACACGCGGCTGGGGTCGACGGAGCGGGTTTCGATGACGTGTTCCACGAGCTCGAGGGCAGTGCCGCCGGCAACCGACGGTTGATCACCGACTTGATAATGGGCCCCCCCAGCCGACGCCCATTCGTTGCTGCCAAAAGCGCACCCTTCTTCGACGCGGCAGTGCGGAAACACGATGTAGGTCGGAAACCCGCTGCGGTTCGCTTCGGTCAACAAACCGTTCTGGGAGCCGAGTAGGTACTGGGCGACGTCGACTAGAATGTTGCCGTCGGTGACCTCGCGCCCGTACCCACCGTGCAACACCACGAGCAGCGGGAAGCGTTCGTCGGGGTTTTCGCCGGCCTGCGCCGGAGTGTACGAATGCCAAGGCAGCTGCCCGCGCGTCCCTTCGAACGGCGTTTCTTGGGTGAGCATCGCGGCGTAGTCCTCTTTCGAGACGGCGAGACTGCGATCGGTCGCGGGGGCCTTCTGAGTCGCGGGCGGCGCGGCAGGACACTCCGTGCGCGGCGTGACGTTACCGGTACCACCGGTTCCGGCCTGCCCTGTCGTCGACTGGGTGCTCGTGCCGCCGTCACTCGACGTGCCGCCGGCAGCTAGCGAGCCGCCCGTACTGGTGTTGGCGGTGTCGACGGTGCCGGCGCCACCGGAGCCGGAGCCATGGGTCACGGTCCCGCCGTTGCTGCTGGTTCCGGTCACCGCGGGAGACCCACCACCGGTGGTGGCGGTCGTCGTGCCGGCCGCTCCGGTCGTGGTGGCGGTGGTGGTGCCGCTGCTGGTGTCACCCATGCCAGTGGGCCCGTTCACGCTGCCATCGGCGCCGGAATCATCACTGCAACCGCAGAGAAAACAACCGGCTGCCAAGAGGGACAAGTAGCGAGACTGAAGCATGTAAGATTTCCTCGAAGGCCCACGGACACGAGCTTCCGCTGGGAGGCCAGGCCAATAGCACGGATGGAGCGCCCTGTCGGCCGAGGCACGCCCGAGCCTGTCTCAGCGGGAGATCGCGACCGCCGATGCCGCGCCGCACACTGCTT